>JBOHIG010000145.1:0-32769 GCA_050725815.1 Xanthobacteraceae bacterium | reverse complement strand
AAATCCACTCCACAAGCTGAGTTGAGTTCGGCGCGCGCTACCATATGATGGCGGTTCCTCAATCCCACCGAGGCCCGAAATGTCGTATTACGAGAGCCTGCAGACCGAGAGCGTGTCCTTTCGCGGTCATGGCGGCGACCAGGGCGAGGCCTATTGCGCACAGCCGACGAAGCCCGGAAAGGTCCCCGGCATCGTGGTCATCCACCACATGCCTGGCTGGGACGAATGGATCACCGAGGTCGTGCGCAAGTTCGCCCATCACGGCTATGCGGCGATCGCCCCTCACCTTTTCTTCCGCTACGGACCCGGCAGCCCCGACGACGTGACCGCGATCGCTCGGCCGGCCGGCGGCGCCACCGACGACCAAGTCATGGGCGACGTCGAGGCTTGCATGGCGTTCCTGCGGGCGCAGACGAACGCGAGCGGCAAGATCGGCGTGATCGGTTTCTGCTCCGGCGGCCGGCATACCTACCTTGCAGCCTGCACGCTGCCGGGCATCGACGCCGCGGTCGATTGCTGGGGCGGACGTGTCATCGTTGACGATCCGAAAGATTTCTCGCCTCAGCGCGCGGTCGCTCCGATCGTCCACACCGCCAAGCTCGCCTGCCCGCTGCTCGGGATTTTCGGCAACGACGACAAGAATCCAAACCCCGATCAGGTCAATCGAACCGAGCAAGAGCTCAAGAAACACGGCAAGACCTACGAATTCCACCGCTACGATGGCGCCGGCCACTCGTTCTTCGATTGCTATCGCCCCGCCTACCGGCCGGAGCAGGCCGTCGACGGATGGCGCAAGGTGTTCGCGTTCTTCAACAAATATCTCGCATCGGCCGCCGACAAGGCGGCGGCAGCTTAGGAGAACACTCTGATGTGCTCATACATCGTCGAAAAGGCTTCCATGATCGGCAGCGCCAAGGGTCGTTCCGGTTGGATGAAGATCGACACCGCGCATGTCTATTACGATCACCCTTTCCATGCGCCGCTCGACCACGCGCTCGCCATCGACTTCGTCAATGCCGCTGAGGGCGGGCGTGAACGAGTCGCCATCGAGATCAGCGCCGAATCCGCACGCGAGCTGGTGACGAAGATCCTGGCTGCGCTGGAGAGCGGCGAGCGCGAGCATATCGCTCCACCCGCTCCAGCCGAGGCGGCCCGCGCAGGCTGATCGCAGCGGGCGTTCGTTACAAAAGAAAACGAGCGGTCTATTGGAGCGCTCGTTTTTCGTTGCGCTGAACTTGCAGAAATCACGGATCATTCATCCCCGCTGAGAATGCGCCGTTCCTCCAGGTTGCGTAGGATCGCTCCGACGATGTTGGAATAGTTGTCGGTCCACACCCGCTGCCTCGGGTCGCGCTCGCGGATCGGCCAGAACGGAGACTTGGAGAGCGCGCCGAAGTCCTCCTCGCGGCGTGCCACCGCCGCCACCCGCGGGACCCATTTGTGCTGGCTCGCATCCTCCTCCACATCGCCGCCGTCGTAGACACGGGCGATCAATCCATTGGCCTGCGCGACGCCGGCGACGACGGACGCCAGTTCGAGATTCTTGTTCGATACATGCATTGCGACGATGCCGTTTGGCTTGAGCTTACGGAAATACATCGCCATCGCTTCGCGCGTGAGCAGATGAATCGGAATCGCGGCGCCGATGAAGGCGTCGATGAAGATCAGATCGTAGCTGCCGTCCTTGGCCTCGGCGAGCGTGAGGCGCGCATCGCCACGGATCATTGTGATGTCGGGCCGGCATTCGTGCACGAAGCTGAAATATCTCGGATCGCTCGCGATGCGAATAATGTCGGGATCGAGTTCGTAATACGTCGCCTGATCGCCGGGCCGAGCCTGACAGGCAAGGCTCCCGGTGCCGAGACCGACAACGGCGTAGCTGATCGGACCGCCGCCCCGCCCGCGAACGGCATTGAATACCTGCGAAATGCCGGCGCCCTCGAAGAACTCGGAGATCATCTCCGGCCGGCCCTTGATCAGATTGCCGTTGTCGTCGCGCACGCGCTGCGTGCCCTGAGCGGTGGTGCCATGCCAGAGCACGCGATACATGCGGTCGGCCGTCTCGGCCACGTTGAGCACGCCGAAGAAGTTGCGCACGACATGCACGGATGTGCTCGAGTAGTAGTAGTTGCTTGCCACGAACAGGAGGAAGGCGACGATCGCTGCAAACGGCAGCGGCGCCCGCCAGAAGTGCACAGTAAGACCCAGCAGGACACCTACCATCACCGCGAACATCGTGGAGTCCATCTGGAGGTCGAAAGCCCGCAACCCGAGCAGCAGCAAGGCGCCGATGCCGAGCGTACCGAGCAATAGGTATTGCACGGTATCGGACCTGGGCAGCGTGAGGCCCGGCCTGCACAGCACGGCCAGCATGATCAGCAGCGGATACTCGGCAATCCAGTTGAACACATGCGGCGCGACCAGCCCGGTCGCGATGCCGCCGATCATGCCGCCCGCCGACAGCCACATGTAGAATGCGGTGAGATGGCGCGGGGCCGGCCGGCGCCTGGCAAGTTCGCCGTGGCACATTAGCGCGCAGATGAAGAACACCGACAAATGCACCGATACCACCGCGATGATCGATTCGAACGGGCTCATCAGCACCATGACGACCAGCGCCAAAATGAAGACAGGCTGCACAGCAACGACCAGCCAATGCGGGATCACGGGTCGGGTCTGGAACGCGATGACGAAGGTCAGAAGGTAAAGCGCCAGCGGTACGGCCCAGAACAGCGGCACCGCTGCAACGTCGGTCGCGATGTGTGCGGTGACCGCAATCAGCAGACCGGACGGCACGGCCGCAAGCCCGATCCAGGCCAGCACGTTGCCCCATGTCGGCGGCGCGGCCTCGTCGGCTGCGGCTTCTGCGACTGGCGCCGCGCTGGGGTATCGCAGCATCAGCCAACCGCAGCCCGCGATCAGCAGGATCAGCGCGTAGAAGCCGAAGGTCCACAACCATGTCTGCTGCACAAGCTGCACGAACGGCTCGATCGCCAGCGGATAGGACAGCAGCGCCAGGAAGCTTCCGAGATTGCTCGCGGCATAGAGAAAGTAGGGATCCTTTCGCGCCGGATGGTCGCTCCGAACGAACCAGGCCTGCAGCAGCGGGCCGTTGGCGGCGAGCGCAAAGAACGGAAGCCCGATCGAGACCGCAAACAGCCCCAGCAGCCAGAATGCCTCGCCATCCGCCGGCGGGCGGCCCCAACCGCTGGCGATGTGCAGCGGAAGCAGGAAGCAGGCGGCGACCATCACCACCAGATGCACGACCATGGAGTTGCGGCCGGGAACGAAGCGCGTGAGCAGATGCGCGTAGGCGTAGCCGGCAAGCAGGGCGGTCTGGAAGAAAACCATCGCCACCGACCACACCGCGGCAGCGCCGCCCAATCGCGGCAACACCATCTTTGTAAACATGGGCTGCACGGCAAACAGCAACGCCGCGCTGACGAAGATCGCAGCGACGAAAGTCGAGAGCACCAGATTGTCGTGTGAGGCGGCTGTTTGCGTTGCTCCGCTCGTCGGAAGCTCGGAAGTACTCATGACCCTCCCGTCATACTGCCGTGGTCGCAACGCGACGACGTCTCCAAGAGCGCGAGATCGGCTGGCAAAGTAGCACCCTGCCTAAAGTCACGGAAGCTAAAAGGAGCTTCCAAGCCACCGCGCGCATCGCCGACCGCAAACGAAGGGCGGCCTTTCGGCCGCCCTCCTAACCTTCACGGCAAGCACCAAGCTTTGGCGCCGTCGTGGGCCGTCAGTGCAGCGTGGTCGCCGGGCTTGCCAGCCACTCTTCCCACGTCTGCATGCGGACGCCGAGCTTGTCGTAGTCCACGCGCAGATAACCATCTGCAGCGCCGTGTACGACGGCCTCGGGCATCAGGGATTCGACTTCCTGGGCCATAACTCCGACATAGGCCTGATCGCTGCCGAGATAGCTGAAGCGATAGAAGCCGAGGCCGTTGTCGAGACGACCGAGCAGTGAAATGTCGTGCTTCGCGCGGATGTCGGACATCATGCCGCCCCCACCGCCGCCGCCGCCACCACCACCCATCATGCCGCCGCCGCCGCCACCACCCATCATGCCGCCGCCACCGCCACCACCCATCATGCCGCCGCCGCCACCACCCATCATGCCGCCGCCGCCGGGGCCACCGCCCATCATGCCACCGCCGCCCATCATGCCGCCGCCGCCCATCATGCCGCCGCCGCCGCCACCCATCATGCCGCCCATGCCCCAACCTGGAGGCCTACGACCCCAGCGACCCCACCACCAGCCACGCCATCCGCGCGCGCCACCCCACCAGCGGCCGCGAACCCAAGGTCCGTAACTGCAAACGTACCAGCCCGGCCCGTTCCAGCCGACATCGTGCCAGCAGTAACGCAGGCCGTTGTAGATGAAGACTTCCTGGACGTTTTCAATCAACGCAAGCGAATCGATCGCGGTCCGCAATCCTTCGGCGGGAATTCCCGCCGCGTCCGCACGACCGCCGATCACCATCGCGCTGGCAGCAACTGTCGCTAGCAACGCCGCTCTGTTCAGAATTTTGCGCATCGTTTTCCTCCGGGGTTAAACCGAGCCCACGATCGTTCATTCCATCCGTCTGACATTGCACAACCAAAGTTCCATACAGTCAATTTCTTCTTTGATCTTGCAGCGTCTTTTTTTTCTTGAATGAATATTCATTCATGGCAATCTTCGTCTTGTTAATACAAAAGTATCGCTGATCAGAGCACTGCGGGGAGCGTGCAAGCGATTGTCGCCGGTTGCGGCAACTCGGCGCCTCCGACGTTTTCGAAACCAATCGCGTGCAGGGCGCCTGTAGCCGGGCACATCTCCACAGCCAGGCGAGTGTAGGGATTGAGCACAGGCGGCTGCACCCAATCGAATCGCCCTTGCAAACGTCCGGTCCATGCCGCCGCCAGCTCCCGGCGGGTGCGGCTGTTGGCGGCGCAGTCTTGGTAGCTGCGCGTGAACATCAAATCCGCCCGCACCCTCGCCTCCCAGGGCGGCGCGCTCCGCATCCAGTCATTGGCGGCGGCGGTATGCTCGACGCGAGTCGTGAAGTCTTCCTCCGTGCGCTCGATCACGCAGCGTTCGCCGGGCTTGCAGCCGACCAAGGTATAGATCGCGGGCCGCGCGATCGGCGTCGTTTCGATGCGATGCCTAGCCTGGTCGAAGCTTGGGCATGTTTCGAAGACATCGCGCAAGAGGTGGTCTGGTGGGATGAAGCGAATGCACCAAGTCCGCATCGCGTTGCGCGCCAGGTCATAAGGCCGCAACCAGGGACGCCGCGTCCGTCGCCACATCGGCGCCTGATTGATCGCGGCCGCGAAACGGCCGGGCGCCACAGCAGTTAGGATGCCGACATAGCCGGGCCAGCCGACATTGTAGAATTCGCCCGCGGCGCCGCGCATGCGCGCGATCTCGAGCCGCCGCCCGAGGCCCGGAAACGGCCAGTCGAGCGTGCGCGCGAGCCACGGCGCTCCGTCCTGCTCGCGCGCCAGCGACGTGCAGCCCCACTGATAGCAGCCGTTGAGAAACCAGATGCCGGAATAGCCGAAGGCGGCTGCAATGGTTTCGATCTCGACGACATAGGGCGAGCACGAACGCGCGAGCCACCGTCTTGTCACACCGTCGATGACCGGCATCAGCCGCCGCACGCCGCCGGGCATCCAGCCGAAGCAGTCGTCCCGCAGCGCGCGCGCGTGCTCACGCCTCGAGAGGGCATAGTCACGCGCCCCGCCCTCGCCGACATCGACAATGGGGATCGCAGTGAGCGGCGAACGCTCGGTCATAACGCTACGTGCCGCGCAGGATCGAGGCCATGCGCTCGATGGGATCGCCTATGCCCGGGCGTAGCTCTCATATGTTCCCATGCGTTATTTCTCTTTCTTCTTCGCGTCCTTCGCGCCTTCCAGCCGTTTCGCGTCGTTGGACTTCGGCTGCAGCGCGATCTTCATCCGCTTCTTGATGTCGTCCGGCGCGTTGAGGATGCCAAGAATGACGCCCTTCATACGCTCGGCAGTCATCGGCCGGATGGTCAGGTGTTGCTTCTTCGCTTCCTTGATGAACTCAGGGTCCTTGACCGTGTCCATGAACGCCTTGCGCAGCGCCGCGAGACGTTCGGCGGGAACGCCTGGCGTCGTGGCCAGCGGGCGGCCGACGTCGGCCGCGTGCGCCATGAATTCGAGCAGCGGCTTGTCTTCCGGCTTTACCTTCAGGTCGACGATCAACGGCGCATTCGGCAATGCCCGCTCTTTCTCCATGCCGAGCTGCACCAGCGGAATGATCTTTTTTTCCGGAATCCAGGTCGGCTTTGCCGACATCCAGCCGGAATAGGGATTGGCGCCGCGTCCTTCGACCTCGCCGCGCTCCATCGCGACATCGATTAGTTGGCCTCCGCGATAGCCGTAAACGACCTTGAATTTCGTGCCGTAGACGTTGTTCAGGAAGGTTGGAATCTGCACCGACACCGATCCGACGCCGGTGGCGCCGATCGTGGTTTCTCGCTTCCTTGCGTCCTCCAGCGTCTTGGTCGGGGAGCCATGCCAAACGACGAGCAACTGGTTGGAATACACAACATTGGAGATCCAGCCGAACTTGCTCAGATCCACCTTGAGTCCCTTCGACCTGGCGAGCGACTGATCGACCGCAAGTCCCTGGCTGACGATGCCGATGACGGTGCCGTCCTTGGGCGCCACTTCCGCCATGTAGTTGGCGGCCACGATGCCACCGCCGCCGGTCATGTTGACCACGACCATCGACGGATTGCCGGGGATGTACTTCCCCATGAAACGAGCGAGGATGCGCGAGAGTTGATCGTAGTCACCGCCCGGCAGCGTGCGCACGATGACGCGGATCTGCTTGCCCTTGTAGAAATCGGCGACAGAATCAGCCAGGGCCGGGGCCGGCGCCGAAGCCAGGGTTAGGATACCAGATAGTGCCGCTATCAGGGCCTTGGTCATCGCGTGCTCCTATTTCTTGCCGCCGGACTGCTTGACCTTGTGGAGGTCTCTCGGTTTAAGCGCCGCCTTCATGCGCTCGCGCACGTCTTTCGGTGCGTCGAGCAGTCCATAGATGATCTCGACGATCTTCTCGCCGCTCTGCCTGCGAACCTGCAATTTCATCTGCGCGGCGGCTTTGATGAATTCGGGATCCTTCACCACCGCCGCGAAGGCCTTCCGCAGGGCGGCGACACGCTCCGGGGGCACCCCGGGCGTCGTCGCCAGCGGTCGCCCGACGGTGGAGCTTCGCGCCATGAATTCCAGCAACGGCTTGTCGGCGGCCTTCACCGGCAAATCGAGGATCAGCGGCACGTTTGGAAGCTCGGGCTCCTTCTCGAGTCCGGCCTGCACCAGCGGAATAATCTTCTTTTCGGGAATCCAGGTCGGGTGCGACGCCATGTAAGAGGAGTAGGGATTGGTGCCGCGCCCCTCGACTTCGCCGCGTTCCATCGCGAGATCGATGTGCTGCCCGCTGCGGTAGCCGAAGATGATCTTGAACTTGGTTCCGAGGATGCTGTTGTAAAAGGTGGGATACTGCACCGAAGCCGAGCCTGCGCCGGTGGTGCCAATGGTCGTCTCCCGCTTCTTGGCATCCTCGATCGACTTGGTTGCAGAGGTATGCCAGGTGACCAGAAGCTGGTTGGAGAAATTTACATTGGCCAGCCAGTTGAACTCCCGCAGGTTGGCCTTGAGCTGCTTAGAAATGCCAAGCGCCTGATCGACGGCGAGCCCCTGACTGACAATGCCGATCACGGTCCCATCCTTGGGCGCGACCTCGGCCATGTAGTTGGCAGCGATGATGCCGCCGCCGCCCGTCATATTGACGACGATCATCGAGGGATTGCCCGGGATGTATTTGCCCATGAAGCGCGCAATCAGCCGCGAGTAATTGTCGTAATCGGTGGCGGTCAGCGTCCGCACGATGACCCGGATCTGCTTGCCTTTGTAGAAATCGGCCACCGGATCGGCCGCGGCCGGCCAGGCGCCGAGGACGAGAATGCCGGACACCACGGCAGCTAGGCATTTGGTCATGGCGTTAATTCCCCAAGCAGGTGGTCTTGTCTTTAATCCGACCGTTACCGGCGAGGTTACTCCGCAGCTTCGTTCTTGGCAGCAGCGACATATCGGCTCACGGGCCGCGGCAACCCGAGATTCTCGCGCAGCGTCGTGCCTTCGTAGGCGGTACGATAAAGGCCGCGCCGTTGCAGCTCCGGCACGACCAATGCGTTGAACTCATCAAGCGAATTCGGGAAGAACGGCATGATCACGTTGAAGCCGTCGGCGCACTCGGTTGTGAACCATTCCTCCATCAGGTCGACCACGTCCTTGGGCGAACCGACGACCTGATAATGCCCTCGCCCGCCCGCGATGCGCTGATAGAGCTGGCGGATCGTCAAACCCTCGGCGCACGCGGTGTCGCTCAGCAATGCAGACCGCGACGGCTGGCCTTTCTGCTCGACGACCGGCACCGGCCCGTCCACGTCGTAGCCGCGCAGATCGCAGAACAGATATTTGGATGCCAGCGCCACGCCCACTTCAGGCGCGATCAGGTCCTGCAATTCCTGCCACTTGTCCTGCGCCTCCTGGCGGGTCGGCGCAACCATCACGCCGAGTCCCGGCATAACCTTGAGGTGATCGGGATCGCGGCCGTAGCGGACCAGGCGCTCCTTCACGTCGCGATAGTATTTGCGGGCGCTGTCAATGCTCTGGTGAGCGCAGAACACCACCTCGGCGGTCTCCGCCGCGAGTTGGCGGCCGTCCTCGGACGCGCCCGCCTGCACGACGACGGGCTGCCCCTGCGGTGAGCGCGACACGGGCAGCGGCCCACGCACCTTGAAATACTCGCCCGTGTGATCGAGTACGTGCCGCTTATCGGGATCGTAGAAGCGCCCGCTCACCTTGTCGCGCACGAACGCGTCCTGGTCCCAGGAGTCCCACAGGCCGCGCACCACGTCCACGAATTCTCGCGCGCGACGATAGCGTTCGGCCTTGGGCAGGTGTTCGTCGCGGCCGAAGTTTTTGGCCTCGTTGTCGTTGGCGGAGGTCACGAGGTTCCAGCCGGAACGTCCACCGCTGATGAGATCGAGCGAGGCGAAGCGGCGCGCGATATGGAACGGCTCGTCGTAGGTCGTGGTCGCCGTGCAGACGAGCCCGATATTGCGCGTGAGCGGCGCGAGCGCCGTCAGCAGCGACATCGGGTCGATCCAGGCGACATAGGCGGTGCGCGATTGTGATTCCCGGTCGTAGCGCTCGTCGGTGAGCGCATCCGCCGAGAACATCAGGTCAAACAGCCCCTGCTCCGACTTCCTGGCAAGCTCGGCGTATTTCTGGAAATTGACGCCACCGTCGGCCCAGGCGTCGGGATGCCGCCAGCCAGCGATATGATGGGCGGCGGGCCGCAGGAACATCCCGAGCTTGATCTGCCGGCCCGATGCCATGAGCGTTCGCTCCCGTATCTGGCCAGTCTATCATGAGGTCGGAATCGCCTCAAACCCCGGCATTTACGCAGGATTGTCGCGGTCTCGCGAACGCACCAATTGCCAGCGCCGCGAGCACGTGATTTTGTGTTGCAAACGCGCCCTGCCCCGCCATGAATCGGCGTGCGCGCTCCCCATAGGCGGAGGACAAGAATGAACCTCATGACAAAAAGCCGGCTCGATGTCGTGCCGCTCGCCAAGTACATCGGCGCCGAGATCCGCGGTCTCGACCTGCGCGAAAAGCCCGACGAGGACACCGTCAAGGCGATCTATCAGGCTTGGCTCGACCATATCGTCATCATCTTCCCCGACCAGAAGCTGTCGCAGGAGGACCTGATCCGGGTCACCGGCTATTTCGGCGAGCAGGGCATGCCGCGCCGGCCACCGACGCTCTTCCCCAAAGGCTATTCGAGGATCCTGCCGGGCATCATGATGATCTCGAACATCCGCGAGAACGGCGAGCCGATCGGCGCACTGCCAGACGGCGAGATGATGTTTCACCACGACATGATCCACTCCGACATGCCCGACAAGGCGACGCTGCTCTACTCGGTGGAAATCCCGTCGGCCGGCGGCAACACACTGTTCGCCAGCGGCTATGCCGCTTACGAGACGCTCGATCCGGCGGTCCGCAACAAGCTCGAAGGCCGCATGGCGATCCATCACTACAATTATGGCTCGACCCAGAAGGGCGATGGCAAGGGCACCGAAGCGTTCGGCGAGAACAAGCACCCGGCGTTCCGCACCCATGATGACACCGGCAAGAAAGCGGTCTATGTCAACCGCCTCATGACGGTCGGGATCGAGGGCATGCCACAGGACGAGGCCGAGCCGCTGCTCAATGCCGTATTCGACCATGCCGAGAAGCGCGAATTCGTCTACGAGCACGTCTGGCGGCTGGGCGACCTGCTGCTGTGGGACAACCGCTGCTCGTCGCATGCGCGCACCGACTTCCCCTCGACCGAGCGCCGGTTGATGCTGCGCACGACCGTGAAGGGCGCGGTGCGGCCGTATTAGGCCTCACTGCCATCACCGGGCCGGCGATGACGATTGATCTGGCGTCGCAGCCTCACGCGCCGAGCTTGCGGGCGAGATCCTCCAGGTCGCCAGCCGCGACGTCGACCGCCACCTTCGGAGTGACCTCGCCCTTGCCGGGCCCATGCTCGTTCGCCCGCGCGATGTGCCCGGTGCGCAGGCCACAGGCCGCGGCGTGCGAGAGGTCGTTGCTGTGGGCGGCGACCATCATGCAGTCGCCGGGCGCAAGATCGAATGCCGCGCAGGCCGTGAGATAGACGCGCGGCTTCGGCTTGTAGTCGCCGGCGACCTCGGCGCCGAGGACCGCGTCCCAGGAGAACCGATTGCGGCGCGCGAGATCGACCATCAGCGATATGTTGCCGTTCGAGACCGGCGCAATCAGGCATCGCTCTTTCAGCCGGGCAAGTCCCGGCGGTACATCCGGCCAAGCGTCGAGCCGGTGCCAGGCGAGGTTGAGGTGCTGCCGCGTGGCTTCGTCCGCATTCGCAACACCGAAGCGTGGCAGGATGCGATCGAGATTGTGCCGATGCAACACATCGAGCTTGGAGAACGGGAGGCTGCCCGATCGCACCTGCTCCATCGCGGGCTGGTATTCGCCGCGCCAGGCATCGGCGAACGCGAGCCAGTCGAGCGCGTGGCCAAGCGGATCGAGCGCCGCCTTCGCCTCGCGTGCGATGCTGGAACGCCAATCGACCAGCGTGCCGAAAACGTCGAAAAACAGTGCCTTTGGGGTCGCAGCCATGACGGCACTCGAAACGGCTCGCGGCCGCCTGTCAACAGCGGGAACCGACCGCGAGCCCCGGATCGCCGCTCGGCTGTGATGCGGCAATGATGTCCCTTGTCGCCTGTGCGCTTGGCCCTATCGTGGCCGCGGGCCTATAGAATGTCCGCGGCGACCGCGGTGCTCTTGCAGGAGATTGCAATGCGAATGGTTCGTCCAGCCTGTGCGTCGTCGATTGCAGCCTTGGCCGCGGCGCTGTCCATCGCGCCGACGGCAGCCGATCCGATCGAAGACTTCTACAAGGGCAAGACCATCCAGATGGTTATCGGCGTGTCGGCCGGCGGCGACTACGACCAGCGCGCCCGGCTGCTGTCGCGCTATCTCGGCAAGTATATTCCCGGCCATCCCAAGATCGTCCCCCAGAACATGCTCGGCAGCGGCGGTCTGGTCGCGGCCAACTGGCTTGCAAATGTCGCGCCCCAGGACGGCACGGCGCTGCTGGCGATCTCCTCGACGCTGCCGGTCAGCCAGGCGGTCGGGCTTAAGGGCATCAAGTTCGACATCCGCAAGTTCCATTACATCGGCAACACCACCAACAGCCCCAACGTCATCAATTCCTGGCACACCACCGGCATCACCAAGATCGAGCAGGTGATGAAGAAGGAACTCGTGGTCGCCGCCACTGGCCGCAGCAGCGGCTCGTACTACTATCCCGCCGCACTGAATGCCTGGGCCGGCACCAAGTTCAAGGTCGTGCTCGGCTATCCCGGCGGCTCCAATGCCAACATCGCCATGGAGCGCGGCGAGGTCGGCGGACGCGGCTCCAACCTGTGGGCGTCATGGAAATCGACGCGGCCGCATTGGCTCGCCGAGAAGAAGATCATCATGCTGGTGCAGATTGGGCTGAAGCGGCACCCGGAGCTTCAGGACGTTCCCCTGATGCAGGACCTGGTGAAGGACGAACTGAACAAGAAGGCCCTGATCTTCATGTCGGCCGATACCGCCATCGCGCGCTCGATCGTGGCGTCTCCCGGCACGCCGCCCGAACGGGTTGCGGCGCTGCGCAAAGCTTTCGACGCCGCCATGAAGGATCCTGAGCTGCTCGCAGAGGCCAAGAGGGCCAAGCAGGACATCAGCGTCGTGACGGGAATCGAGGTTCAGAAGATCGCGAACTCGATCGTCAACACCGAGCCCGACGTGATTGCCAGGGCCAAGACCGTCGTCATCGACACGAGCAAGGGCAAGAAGTAGCCGACAGAGCGCGAACCGCCGCGCTCCGTCATTCGCAAAAGCGCCGGCCAGCGAACGCGAAGCATCGTTGCTGCGAACCAGTCGGCGCCGAGGCGGGCGGCCCTGGTATCGCAGTCGCTGCATGGGAAGACTGCTCCCCCCTCTCGACGAGGATCGGTCGGTCGGCGTCCACCGCCACCCAACGATAAGCCGGTCGGCGGGGGCGCCCGCCGCGGCCTGCGGCGGCGTATCGGCCGACCAATACCCAGGTCGCGCCCGTGCATTTGTCGAACATGAGCGGCCGCGCCGGCGGCATGCCGAGGTGCGGAACGACAATCTCGAAGCAGACACCCTCCGGTTGACCGGGCTCGCTAGCCTGTGCCGCGGTCTTGCCGCATAACGACGCAAGCGACAGCGCGACAAGCGCGAGCATGAATCTATTGCCAGCCATGAAACCCTCCAGGAGCAATTCAATCTGTTCGCGGAGCCTGCTATTTCTTCTTCGACACCTTGCAGTTCGATGGAAGCTGCGTGCTCTTGAGAATGGTCACCTGACCGCCAAACGCCGACTCTATCCTGATGGCGCCTTTCCCCCCTTCACGCGCGAACGTCTCCCCGACCGAGCACGTCATCCGGCCGTCCTTTTGAGCAAATGCAAAGTGTGCGCGGTAAGCGCCTGCCGGGAACGTGCGCGTGAATGTGAGCGTTCCATCGGCAAACGACCAGCCGGCGTGGCCGCCGCCGCGGCTCTTGACCTTGACCATCTCATCCAATGCAAAGCTGCTGGAATTGGGCTTCGTCTTGCGTGTCCCCTTCGGAGTCTTCACCGTCGTGTTGACGGTGAAGACGATCATATGCTCGTCGTTAACGTAGAACTTCCAGTTCTGGTGCATGCGCACCGAAAACCTCTTGCCCTTCTTCTGAACCGCCTGTTCGCGATGGATATCTGCAACAACGGCGTGACCTTCGAGATCGGCAAAGGTGATGGCCTGCGCAAACGCCAAGCCCGAGATAGCCAGACACATGACCGAGCCGATCGTTCCCGTCGCGATCCGGATAATTTTGCGTTGCATGATGCGATCGCCCGCTATTCGCAGAAATCCCGGCCCTGGAATGTGAAGCACTTGCCGCGCTTCGCGGCCGGTTTGGACGGCGGCCTGGTGACCGGCGGCTCGGGCGCGGCCTGACGCCTGAGCTCGGCGATCCGCAGCTTTGCCAGCGCGACGAAAGCCCCGTTCGGATAGGCCTTCAGATAGGCCTCGAGCTCATGGACGTTGGTGGTGTTCTTGATCGAATCCCAATAGGCAAGCTCGTAGGCAGGCGTGCTCGAGGCCGGAGGTTTGCCCGCGCCCGGACCAAGCGCCGCCGGCATCAGATAGACCGCCTCGCTCGACAAGGAGCCATAGACGAACGGCTGCTGCTCGCCCTTCGTCGCCTTGATGACGTCGTCGCGCACATTGCGGAAGAGAAAATTGATCTCAAGCCCCGGCGTCTCGATGTGCCGGAGCAGCGCGGTCGTGAACGGGCTGTTGCGGCTGTCGCCATCGGCAGCGAGAGTCCCTCCCCGGGCCGCGTAAGCCACGAGCACATTGCCTGACGGCTCGACCTGGGCCAGCCCGCGCGCCACGGAGCGGGTGCGGACCGTCAATCTCATCTTGGCGGCGAAGGGATTGTTGCGGCAGGCGTCGAGGATCACCAGGCCGAGCCTGGAAGCATTCTCGACGGTGACCATCACGCCCTTAAGCCCGATCGCCTCGTGGTCGATATCGACGTCGCTGCGCAGTTCCGCGTCTACCGGGACCAGCCAGTTCTCGCCGGAAACCTCGATGCCGTGCCCGGCATAGTAGACGACGGCAACTTCGGCGCCGCGCGCGGCGCGGCCGAAATCGAGGAGCGCGCGGCGCATCCGGTCGTAGGTCGCATCCCGCACCCGCATGACTTCGAAGCCCAGCCGCTCAAAGGAGCCCGCGACATCGCTCGCGTCATTGGTTGGGTTGGAAAGTGTGGTGACGTTGCGATAGCTGGAATTGCCAATGACCAGCGCGATCTTCTTGGCTGCATGGGCAGCCTCGCAGAGCACCAAAGTTGCGACAACGAACGCAACGAGACCGGCGCGACCTTTCGTAAACGACGGCATTTTCTTCATCCATGCACCTCTCATTCGCCAGAGAGAGCCTTCAGTTTGCGGGCGCTCGGCTGCCCACCCGTTTCAAAATCTGGAAGAGGTCGTAAGCGGCCTCCGGCGACGCCCGTTGAAAAAGGATCTTCAGATCAGGATTTTTGTTCGGATCGACACGGAAATCTCCATCTCGCAGCTTCGGGTCACCGAACACGTCCCGGGTATTACCCGGTCCGGATTTGTCCGCCGGCAGCTTCTTCGCGGCAGCGATGGCGTCGAGCACCGTGCGAACGCCCCTGGGATCGATGCGCAGGAGTGCACTGAGCACATCGTTGCGCGCGATGATCACCTCTTCCGCCATGGTGAACCGCGGCGGAGCTTTAGCCGGCTCCGGCTCCGCCTCCGCCACGCCGCAGAGCAGGGCTACCGCTGAGATGACTGCAAGGCAGGCCTTGCTCAGCATCACTGTGCTTTCACGGTTCGCCTGCGCAGATCGCGCAGGGATTGGGCAAACAGCCGCTCCATCGTCCCGGCCGACCTGACGAACATCGTACCATAGGGACTGCGCTCGCGCTCCAGGAAACCCGCCTGGCCGCAGGCAACGACAACCTTGCGACACGTCTCCGACGACATTAACCCCGCAAGAAAGCGAGCCAGGTTGGACTGGTCGAGCGTTCCCGGCTTCTCGCCCCAGTGCTGGAGCAGCCGCGGCAGCGTGTCCGCCGTGAAGATCGCGTCCAGCATGCGGTCGCGGTTGAGCCCCAGCCGGTTGAGCTTGTCCCGGTCCTTCGTCGCCTCGACGACATACTCGTTGTGGAGCTCGGCAAGCATCCGGATCTGGTCCTTGGTTTCAATTCTCCGCGCACGCAACTGGTAAAGAAACTCCGCCAATTGGTAGGTCGCCTCCAGCCGCAGCGTCGTCAACACGTCGGCGTCGCGACTAGCGCTCTCCTCGCAGAGCCGGTCAAGAAAGTTCTTGCGGGCCCATCGCAGATTTTCGAGCAAAGCCAAGTCAGGCTCGAGCTCTCCAGCGTCAGCGAAAATATCGTCGGCCGACATGGTCATGATACCCGAGTCATCGGCGAATTCGATCCTGCACGACTCTTCCCAGCCTCCAAAAAATTTGGAGGGCGTCAAGCCAATTTGACCCCCTAAGCAGCGCCTCATTGACGCAAACTTAATCGCCGCCGCCTGCTCAAGGAGCTGACGCGCGTCGCGATTCAAGTGGGAGATGCCCGTTGACCACACGCGAAAGCGCCCGTGCGATGCCGTAAATCGGCCCTCCCAGTCGCAAATGACCGCCCCTCGCTCGACCCTTCCAATTCGTTTGGAGGGCACCCAGGCGATTGCATTCCCGTGGCGCGAAACGGCTGTGGCAAGACATGAGCCATCGGCGGTTTCGCAAGATCACGGATCAACGAGACCGCAGCGAGGCAAGAGACCACGGCAAGGCGAACCAGGAGCGACAAATGTCCAAGGTCATCCCCCAAGTCGAGCTCGAAGAAGCTACGGAATGGCTTATCGATTTCGGCATCAATCGCGTCGAAAGCAAAATCTGGACATCCTACGTGGCGGCGACGCTTACCGCCGTGTTCCCTGCCATGCCGCCGGCAGCAGTCGCAATCGCTGCCGCAGCCGTTGCCTACGTGATTATCACCGAACTGGATATCGACCTCGAAGATATCGCTGAAGGATTTTTTGATATTGCGGAAGCAATCGGCCTTCCGGTCGCGCCGTTCGAACCCATCAAGCCGACTACCTTCACAGGCCATGACCACGGCGAAGTCATCGTTGCGAATGAAAAGGACAACGGGGTCTTCGGCCTGGGCGGGGATGATACGCTTCGGGGCGAGAGCGGTAACGATACCATCGAAGGCGGAAACGGTTCGGACTCGCTCTTTGGCGGCACCGGCAATGATGCTCTCAACGGCGGCTCTGGCGCCGATCTGCTGGTTGGCGGCTCTGGCCGCGATGTCCTGGATGGGGGCTTCAAGGACGGTGTGGCCGACGCCGCCTCGTATTTCGACTCGACGTCAGGCGTCATCGTCAGTTTGCTGACCGGTTTGGCGCGAGGCGGTCATGCCGAAGGCGATACGCTTGCCAACGTCGAGAATCTGGTCGGCTCGCTCTTCGACGACCGCCTCGATGGCAATGACGGCGCCAACGTCCTTGCCGGCAGCCTTGGAAACGACACGCTCATCGGGCGCGGCGGCGACGACGTTCTTATGGGCGACGGAGGCGACGACATTCTCTCCGGCGACCACGGCAACGACGAGCTACACGGCGGCTTCGGCAATGACGACCTGCACGGCGGGTCGGACGACGACCGCCTCTTTGGCGACGCGGGCAACGACATCCTCTATGGCGCGGCCGACGACGATGAGCTCGACGGCGGTGCCGGCTACGACGAGCTCGATGGCGGGATCGGCAACGACACGCTCCGGGGCGGTTCCGAAGTCGATACGCTGCGCGGCGGCCAGGGC
This sequence comes from Xanthobacteraceae bacterium, assembly GCA_050725815.1. Classification (GTDB taxonomy): domain Bacteria; phylum Pseudomonadota; class Alphaproteobacteria; order Rhizobiales; family Xanthobacteraceae; genus VAZQ01. The sequence continues at coordinate 15,705 of JBOHIG010000145.1, read as the reverse complement.
AGCGACGCGCTCGATGGCGGCGACGGCGTCGACTGGGCCTCCTTCGACGACCGTTACAACCCCGTGACGGTCGACCTCGTCAACGGCACGGCCGTCGCAGGGACCGAAACCGATACGTTGATCGCGATCGAAAACGCGGTTGGCACGCAGTTCGCCGACACCTTCATTGGCAATGGCTACAACAACGTGTTTGACGGCCACGGCGGCGGCGACACGATGGTCGCCAGCCTCGGCAACGACATCTTCCGCGGTTTGGACGGCATCGACACGGTCGACTACAGCCGCCTGACCGATCTCAGCGGCCGTTCTGTCACCGTTCATGTCGATCTCGAACAGAAGAGCACGACCGCGACGGTTACAATCGGCACGCACTCCATGCAGAAGACGGACTATGTCGACGCCGATAATGTCATTGGCGGCGTCGGCAACGATACCCTGAAGGGCAACAGCGCGGCCAACACCCTCAGCGGCGGCGCCGGCGGCGATGTCCTCGACGGCCGCAGCGGTGCCGACGACCTGTACGGAGGCGCGGGCGACGACGTCTACCATGTCGATCATCCCCGCGACCGGGCGATCGAAAGCGTCAACGAAGGCATCGACACCGTCATTTCCTCGGTCGACTTCGGGCTCGACGAAAACTTCGAGCACCTGATCCTTACCGGGTTGGCCAACACCAACGGGATCGGCAATGCGCGAGCCAACCGCATCACCGGCAACTCGGGTAACAACCTCATCGACGGCGGCGCCGGCTCAGACATCATGAGCGGCGGGATGGGCGACGACACCTATGTCCTCGACAACGCCCTCGACGAGGTGATCGAGAACCCGACCACCATGATGAGCTTCGCGTTCCTGAACTACGGCATCGATACGATCCGCACGTCACTGGCCGAGTACAGCCTCGCCGATCTCGTCAATATCGAGAACCTGACCGGCACGGCGACGACCGGCCAGCAACTTACCGGCAATGCCGAGAACAACGTCATCGCCGGTGGCGCCGGCAATGACAGCCTCAATGGCGGCGCCGGCAACGATACGCTGACCGGCGGTGACGGGCTGGACACGGCTCTCTATTCGGGACGCCGCGAGGACTATTCGGTGACCCAGGACGGCGCCGAGTTCTTCGTCCGCGACCTGCACGGCGGCTCGCCGGACGGCAGCGACAGGCTAGCCGGCGTTGAGTTCGTTGCCTTTGCCGACCAGACCGTGACGATCATTGACGTACCTGCCCCGGTCTTCACGGCGAGCGCGGACGCCGTGACGCTTTTACCCAACGGAGGCTCCTTCAATGCGCTCGGCGGCAACGATGTGTTGAACTACACAGGCGGCGTCGTAACTGCGGACGGCGGTTCCGGCTCCGACACGTTCGATTTTTCCGGCTTCGGCTCGGCGGTGCGGGTCGACCTCGCCGGCGGCGGTTGGGAAGCCAAGACCATGGACCGCATGTCGCTGACCGGCGGCACCTGGCGCGACATCGCCGACATCGCCGGCATCGAGAACCTCACCGGGAGCGCCGGCGCCGACGACCTGCGCGGCACCAACGCCGCCAACCGTCTGCTGGGCGGCAGCGGCAACGATCTGCTCGCCGGCCGCGGCGGCAATGACTTCCTGGCGGGCAACGACGGCAACGACCGCCTGAGCGCCGGCGCCGGCAACGACACGCTCTATGCCGGCAACGGCAACGACCTGCTCTACGCCGAGGCCGGCAATGACATCCTCAAGGGCGAGGCCGGCAACGACTATATCAACGCTGCCTCCGGCAACGACAAGCTGTTCGGTGGCGCACACAATGACAAGCTTTATGGGAGCACCGGCAACGACGCGCTCTATGGCGAGAACGGCACCGACCTGCTCTACGGTGGCACCGGCAATGACAAGCTCTCCGGCGGCTCCAGCAACGACAAGCTGTTTGGCGACGCCGGCAACGACTACCTGTTCGGTGGGCTCGGCCGCGACACCATCTATGCCGGTGCCGGCAGGGACTCGATCGTGTTCGACAGCAAGCTCGGCTCGGGCAACATCGACACCCTGGTCGGCTTCTCGGTCCGTGACGACACTATCCGGCTGGAGAACGCGATCTTCGACGAACTGCACACCGGCAAGCTCTACGCCGGCAACTTCCACGTCGGCCGCGCCGCACACGATGCCAACGACCACATCATCTACAACGCTTCGACCGGCGCGCTGATCTACGACGCCAACGGCAATGCGTCCGGCGGCGCCGTCCAGTTCGCAACGCTATCCAAGGGCCTCGCGCTCAGCAGCGCCGATTTCCTGGTGATCTAGAGACCGCCCTGCGGAGTCGCCTCAGGCGGGCGGCTCCATTCCCTTCGAGCGGATGACCGGCAGCACATCGGGGCTTGCGAAGGCCTGGATCAGCGCCTTCGCCGCCTCCGGCTGCCGGGCATTCGCGCCGAGGGCGGCGGAGTAGGTCGTGTAGTTCTGGATCTCCTTCGGCAGCGGGCCGACCAGCACGATCCCCGTCACAGGAAGAATCTCGCTGATCTGGTGGACGCCGAGCTCGGCCTCGTCATTGGCGATGTGGGTTGCGACCGCGCCGCCATGGATGAGCTTGGCCTTTGCCTTGATCTCGGGCCCGACGCCGAGCCGGTCCAGCAGGCCATGCACATAGATGCCGCTCGAGCCGCCGGCATGCGGGTCGATATAGGCCACCGACTTCGCCGCCAGCAGCGCCTTCTTGAACGCCTCGACGGTGCTGACGTCGGGCTGCGGCGTCCCCTGCTTGACCACGACACCGACGCCGACCCGCGCGAGATCAGTCCGGCTGCCAGCGACGAATTTGCCCGTGGCGGCCAGCCTGTCGATCGCTTCCGGGGTCATCACGACAAGGTCGAACACCTCCCCGCCTTCGATCAGCTTGGCGAGCGCCCCAGCGGTGTCGCGGTGCAGCGTCACTTTATTGCCGCTCTGTTTCTCGTAGTCCGGCACTACCGCCCGCACCACCTGCGTGAACGCTCCGGCGTGCAGCATCTTGATCTCCACGCCGCTCATGCCGCCACTCCGTACGTCGCCCGGTCAAGACCTTCCATTCAATCCTCCGTCGCAAGCTCAGCGCTTCCTGCGCGTCGCCGTCTGCGAGCGCTTGATACTCAGCTTGAGCGCGCGGCGCAAATCGTCGGAGCGGCCGTGCTTTGCAAGCAGATCGCGGAATGCCTCATCGGAAAGCTCATGCCAGCTCTTCATCTGGTCGCGCGCGAGCACGTCGAGAGCCTGCCAGGTTTCCTCGTCGAACGCGATCAGCTTGCGCCGTACCGGCGATGTTTCTGCGCTCTTCGGCACGATCTCCTCCTTGATGGAACTACCGGCCGACCAACTCCATTGTCCCGGCGGAGATCGCCATGGTCAGGGAACGTCCGCCGCAACCGCCACCCTACCCTGCGGAGAAGGCTCGCGGGGCCAGAATAGTCCTACGCGCACCCTGGCAGCGCGCGGTCTTCATCGCCGGGCTGGCGGTGCCGATCGTCCTTCTGCTGATCTTCGTGCTTTTCAGGTAATGGTCGACGCAGGGCCCCCGCCAAAGCCGCGCACAGCGGGATTCGATATTGTCCGGGCTTTGGCAATTTGGGCAATCGCCGGTTTCCCGTCCTGTTCCGCAGCGAGAGCCGTGCGCCAAGCCATCGGCTCACGGCGCGTGCCGCCACGATAGCGAGCACGGCAACCACGATGCTGGCGATAAGATCGATGAAATAGTGCCCGCCATCGACGGGCGTCGAGGCCATCATCGCGCCGTTGGCAAGTAGCGCGAACGGACGCATCCACCACACCGGCCATAGTGCCCAGGCGTAGAGCACGGCCGAACAGGCATGGAAGCTCGGAAACGTCACGATGCCGGCGAGGTTGAGCAGATCGAGGTGGCGCAGCGCACCCTCGCGCACCGGACCGAGGTCGCGCTGCTGATCGAGATAGGCGCGCGGATCGAGATTGGTCAGTGTCGCCAGGTCGAGTCCGATCTGCTGGAACACGCCGATGGCGGGCACGAACGCGGAAATCGTCGTCGTCACGATCAGCCCGATCGTAAAGGCGAAGATGAATTCCTGCAGCCGGTGGAACCGATAGGCGGCGGGCTAGCACCACAGGGATCACAAAAATCGGCCAGCGGATCATGCCATAACCGCAGGTCAGCCACGTCGCCAGCAGCGGGTGAAGCCACCTACCCCGTTGCCGAGCGGCGGATGGTGGGAGGGCACGAATAATATCGGGACAAGAGCAATGGTTACTTGGGGGTGAACGGGATGGGACGCCTTTTGCCGTGCCGCCACCCGCCATGCTAGTGGTCCGATTCTAACATTCGCATCCCATTTGGGCAGGCGACTTTGCGAATGTTAGAATTAAAGGACCACTAGCAAGTATAAATTGCTAGTGGAGTTTTGGATTTGACATTCGCTTCCAGAACTCTCGGCTAGGTGGGTTGCGAATGTCAAATCCCACTAAGCCGTCGGCAGCCGGCGGCGACCGCGCGGCTTGCCGGCGCGGCGCTGGAATTTGCCGTCGCGGTTGAGGCGCTTCTCGCCGCTGTCGGTCGTCTGCACGAGCGGCCTGGTGCGAAGATAGCCCTCGAACTCCACCGCCGGCAGCGGTTTGGCGTAGAGATAGCCCTGCGCTTCTTCGCAGGTCTCGTTGATGAGAAATGCCGCCTGTGCCGTCGTTTCGACGCCTTCGGCGATCACCTCGAGGCCGAGATTGTGCGCCATGGCAATGAGCGAGCGTACAATCGCGGCATCGCCGGCGTCGTCAGTGAGCTTGCCCACGAAGCTGCGGTCGATCTTGATTCGGGCCAGTGGAAAACGGGTCAGATAGCTCAATGAAGCATAGCCGGTTCCGAAATCGTCGAGCGCGAGCTTGACGCCGCGATCGGCGATCTTCTGCAACGCTCCCTCATCCTCGAAATTGAGCGCGACGTTCTCCGTGATCTCGAGCTCCAGCGCTTCCGCCGGTAGACCGGTGTCGCGCAACGCGTCGTCGATGTCGTTGAGCAGGGTTTCATCGCCAAGCTGGCTGGGGAACAGGTTCACGCCGATGCGGCCGAGCGGTAGCCCCCTTGCGCGCCAGCCGGCTGCTTTTGTGCAGGCGGTGCGGAGGATCCATCGGCTGACCTGGGGCGCGATCGCACTCGCGGCCAGCGTGTCGATGAAGGCGCCCGGCGCGAGGATGCCGGCAACCGGGTGCCGCCACCGCAACAGCGCCTCGGCGCCGACCACCGCCCCGTCGGCAAGTCTGATCTGTGGCTGGAAGTAGAGTTCGAATTCATCCTCCGCATAGGCGCGACGCAATTCGAGATCGAGGCTGCGGCGTGCCTGGGCCTGCGCCCGCAGGACTGGAAGGAAGAACCGGTAGACGCGTCCGCCGTCCGACTTCGCCTGGTAGAGCGCTAGGTCGGCGTTCGCAATCAGCTCATCGACGGTCGTGCCGTCGCTCGGCGCGATGGCGACCCCGGTGCTGCCGCCGACATGCAGGATGTGGTCGTTGACCTTGAACGGATCGCTGAGCCGTTTGAGCATGGAGTCCACGATTTCGCCGATGACGATCGGGTTCCCGCAATCAGGAAAGATCACGACGAACTCGTCGCCGCCCAGCCGGCAGACCTGTCCACGGCTGCCGGCAACCTCGGCCAGCCGGTAGCCGACCTCGATCAGTAGCTGATCGCCGGTCGAATGGCCGAGCGTGTCGTTCACGTCCTTGAAGCCGTCGAGATCGAACAGTGCGATCGCGGTCGAGGTTCCGCCACCCGAGAGCAAACGGCCGAGCTCCTTTTGCAGGGTGAGGCGATTGGGCAGGCCGGTGAGCTGGTCGTAGTGGGCGATCCGCTTGAGCTGCTCCTCGGCGCGCACGCGGTCGGTGATGTCCTCATAGGCGCGGGCGACGCCGCGCACCGTGCCGTCGGGATTGTACATGGGTGCGGCAGCCGCCCTGACGTCGATCAGGGAGCCGTCCTTGCGCATCCGTTTGAGGTGCAGGTCGCGGATGGTTTCGCCGCTCAGCGCCCGTTTGAACAGGCCGAGCGATTCGTCGGCGCTCTTGGGAGGCACCACATTGGCCATTTTGCCAAGCGCTTCATCGGCCGTGTAGCCGAACATTTGCTCGGCGGCCCGGCTCCAGATGACGATCCGGCGTTGCAAGTCGGAGCAGACGATTGCGACCGGTGAGGCATCGATGACGGCGGCAAGCGTATCGTTGGCCTGGCGCAGCTCGCCGGTGGCGCGCTGCGCGTCCTCGTCACGTTGCTCCAGCGAGGCGGCCATATGATTGAACGCGGCTGCAAGCTGCCCGGCCTCATCGGGGGTGCCGATCTTGCTGCGATGACGGAGATTGCCGGCGGCAAAGGCGGAGACGTCCTTGCCAAGCTGCCGCAAAGGCCGCGCGATGTGTCCCGACAGCATCCAGGCGATCCCGAAGGCGGTCAGCAGCGCGATCACGATAAACAACGAAGCCCAGCCAAGGCGCCATCGCACCGATTCCGTTGCGACTTCCGTCGGCAGGCCGACCGACACCAGCCAGGGGACTTTGGTGGCGGTCGCAGAACCGGTAATGCGTTCGACGCCGTCCGACCAGCGCATGACTTTGCTGAGTTCCTTCGTCGCCAGGTGACGCGCCAGGCTCTTCGATTCGCTGAGGTCGCGACCGAACCAGTGCGGCCCGTTCACATTCCGGGTCACGACGATGTTGCGCTCATTGATGAGGAGAACGACGCTGCCCGCGGGCAGACCGGGCGTTGTCAGGAATTTCTGCAGTTCGGATAGCAACGTTCCGGCCGTCAGGATGGCGCGCATGCGTCCGGATTCATCGAAGATCGGGTGCGAGATCGGAATCACCCACTCGCCCATCACGCGCGCGAACACGACGTCTCCGATGGTGCGACGCTTGTCGCTGCGCGTGTGCTCGAAGTTGGTCCGGCCCTTGCCGTTGGGGCGTCCTTGCGCCGGATCGGCCGAGGTCCCGATATTGGTGCCGTCGGCGGCATAGACGAGAAGATTGGCGAGGTAGGGGGGCACCTCCGCCTTGACCTTGCGCAGCAACGCGTCGTTGGCGTTGGTGTCGGCAGGATCCCAGGACACGGCCTTGCTCAGGCCAATCAGCAGGTTGTCGAAGTTGCTGATGTAGTCGTCCACCTTGGCGGAGATCAGGCGCGCCTCGTTCAGGGACCGCTGGATCGCGGCCGCATGTTCGGTCCGCCAGTGGTTCCAGAGGCCCGCCACCATCAGCGCGATGAACGGGACCACGGTCGCAACGACCAGCCCGAAAATCCGCGATCGAATGCTGCGCAGCAGCATCAGCTAGTCCCCCTGCAAGAGCGCCAGCGATCTTTAGCGCGCGTTTGCTTCAGAACGGTTCAACGGTGGTCATCTGGACCGCGATTTTCTTGATAGGTTTAATTCGGGATTAAGGCTTGCGCGGCAGGCGCGGATCCCGCGACCGTCGTGCTCCCGCCGACGGACCCAGCCTGGGGAGATTTTCGCAATGCCGGATACGACCGCCGCCCAGCGCCCGGTGCTGATTGTCGGCGGCGGGATCGGTGGCCTTGCCGCCGCGCTGGCGCTGGCGGGAAAGGGCTGTCGCACCCGGGTCATCGAGCAGGCGCCCGAGTTCAAGGAGGTCGGGGCCGGTATCCAGCTTGGTCCCAACGTGTTCCGGATGTTCGAGACGCTGGGTCTGACCGCGGCGGTCAGCCGCCTTGCCGTATTTCCCGAGAACCTGATCATGCTCGACGCCATTTCCGGCGACGAAGTGACGCGGGTTCCGCTGGGAGAGGGATTCCGAGCGAGGTTCACCTATCCCTATGCCCTGATCTACCGCCCCGACCTTCTCTCGGTGCTGCTGGAGGCGTGCCGGCGGAACGGTCTCATCTCGCTCGAGACGTCGCGGAAGGTCGTGGCCGTCGACGAGCGGCCCGGCGGGGTCGTCGCGCACGCCGACGGCGGGCAGGTCTACGAGGGAGCCGCGCTGATCGGCGCCGATGGGCTGTGGTCCACGATCCGCCAGTTCATCGTCGGCGACGGCAAGCCGCAGGTGGCAGGCCACATCACCTACCGCGCGGTGCTGCCGACCAAGGACGTGCCCGAGCATCTGCGGCGCTGGTCGATGACGTTCTGGGCCGGCGAGAAGGTGCATCTTGTGATCTACCCGCTGCGCGGCGGCGAGCTCTACAATCTGGTCGCCGTCTTCCACTCCGACCGCTACGAGGAAGGCTGGGACAGCTACGGCGACCCCGCCGAGTTGCACGAGCGCTTTGCGAAGACCTGCGAGCCGGTGCGCACGCTGCTCGGCAAGATCGAGAGCTGGCGCATGTGGGTGCTGTGCGACCGCCCGCCGGTCAAGACCTGGAGCAAGGGCCGCATGACGCTGATCGGCGACGCCGCACATCCGATGCTGCAATATCTGGCCCAGGGCGCTTGCATGGCGATCGAGGACGCGGTCTGCCTCGCTGAGAGGGTGGCGGCGGCGCAGGGCGATTTCGCGGCGGCGTTCCAGGAGTACCAGGCGGCGCGCTATCTGCGCACCGGCCGCGTGCAGATCATGGCGCGCGTCTATGGCGAATTCTATCACGCGGGCGGCGTTGCGCGCGAACTGCGCAACATGATGCTGTCTGCGCGCACGCCGGAACAGTCGTTCGAGGCGATGGAGTGGCTGTACGGCGAGGACCGTGGCCCAACCGGCTACGGGCGCGTGTTCGCGCGCTAACTAGGATTTCGGACTGACGAGCCGCGCGATAAACAGCACCGCAACCGCGAACATGCCCGCGAACAAGGCGAGCCAGGCGCCCGCCGCGGCGAGCGCGGCGGTGCCGGCCCAGGCGATCGAGGAAAACGCTTCCGCGAACGTCGCCACCCGCGACGAGGTCTGCCGCCGGCGGAAATGGCTGCGCTTGGCCTGGGCGCGGAACCAGAGCTGAATCTGTATCGACGCGGCCGACGCCGCGACAATGCCGAGCGTGGACACCAGCGCATGCCACGGCGCGAAGCAGGCGATCGCCACAAGGAAAGGCAGGAATACGACGGCGATCACGCCCATCACCGCCTCGATCTTGGCGCGCGCGATGCGGGTCACGGGCACGGGCGCGGTCGCCACCAGGTCCGGCGCATCCTCGCCGGAGATCGCAAGCCAGGCGAGCCCGCCGGCAAGCTGCCCTGCCGTCATGACGAGCATCGGCACCAGCACCAGGATCGCGCCGCTGCCTTCGCCGAAGCTGCGCCACAGCAGGAAGGCGGGCGGGACGAGGTAGAGGATCTGCATCAGCGTCTGCGACACCAGCCAGGGGTCGCGCCGCAGCAACAGCCATTCCTTGAGCCGCAGCGCGCGCATCGGCGTCGCACTCCGGAAGCCGTTCGAGAGGGCGTGTTGCCGTGCAGCGGATGCCGGGACACCGGTCGCGGCGGAGGCGAAGTCGCCGAACCGCGGCGCGAACAATGCGATTATAGCGCCGAGCAGTAGAGCGCTTGCGCCGAGCACGCCCGCAAGCGCGGTGAGGTCGCCAAGCGCCGCGCGCGCCGGCCAATAGAGAATGCTGCCGGGCCCGGGCGCGAGCGCGACCAAGGTGTCGGAGCCGAGGACGTCGGTCCGCGACAGGCTGCCGTAGGACTGGATGGCGGCGAGCTGCAATCCGATCACAAAGGCCGCCCCGATGACGGCGGCCACGATCTGCGCCACCAGCCGCGTCCGCTTCGGCCCCAGCATCCGGAACAGCGCGATGGTCAGTGCGATGGCAAATGCCATGGCCGTAAGGCTCATCGCCGCCACGACGCCATAGGCGGCCAGCCAGCGCATTCCGCCGAGCGCCACCAGGATGTTGATGAACGGAGCCGCCAGCAGCATGGCCATCAGCATGATGGCGAATGTCATTGTTCCGATTCGGACGGCAAACAGGGCCGTGGCGGCGGCCGGCGAGGACAGGATGAGATCCAGGTCGGCGCGGCTGTAGAAAGCGCGCGTCACCGATTCCATAGCCTGCGACGCCATCAGCGACCATGACAGGAACAGCACACCGGTCATCGCCACCAGCGTAGTCTTGTCGGGGCCGGCATCCATGAAGCGGACGACGATCGGATAGGCAAGCAGGTGCATGAAGGCCGCAAACACGGCGAGCGCGATGACGACGGTGGTGAGACGCCGGCGCCGTCCGGCGGTCATCATCGAAATCCAGTCGCGCCACGCCAGGCGGAACTCGTGGCGCGCGAACCAGACGAGGGTGGCCGTATGGCTCATGCGGCCCGGCTTGCGACCAACGAAAGGAAAGTATCTTCGAGCGTCGTTGCCTTCTTTCCGGCCTGTCCGCGCAGGTCCTCCAGCGTGCCTTCCGCGATCAGCCGGCCATCGGCGATGATGCCGATGCGGTCCGCCATGCGCTCGGCGACCTCCAGGATGTGCGTGGTCATGATGACGGTGCCGCCGGCGGCGACGCGCTCGCGCAACACTGCCTTGACTTGGCGCGCCGACGCGGCGTCGAGACCGGTCAACGGCTCGTCGAGGATGATGACGCGCGGGTTGTGCACCAGCGCCCCGGCGAGCGCCACCTTCTGGCGCATGCCTTTCGAGAATCCCTCGCAGCGCTCATGCGCGTGGGCGGAGAGGTCGAGCCATTCCAGCAGCCCGTGCGCGCGTGTCTCCGCCTCGCTACCGTCTACGCCCCACAGGCCGGCAACGAATGCGAGGTATTCAAGCGGCGTGAGCTTGTCGTAGATCATCGGCTCGTCGGAGATCCAGGCCATCTCCCGCTTGGCGGCCACTGGGTCGGCGAGTGCATCGACGCCAAGGACTGTGATCGAGCCGGCATCGGGTCGCAGCAGTCCGACCACCATTTTCAGGGTCGTGGTCTTGCCCGCGCCGTTCGGGCCGAGCAGCGCGTAGAACTCGCCGATACGCACGCGCAGGTCGAGCCGGTCGACGGCTGGCCGGTCGAAACATTTGGTGAGGCCGTGCACCGCCACCGCCGATGCCGTGTCCAGTGCCGGTACCAGCGTTGTGAGCATGTGACAGTAATCCGCTTGAGGCCGTTCGTAATGCCGCGGAGCGTAGTCCCGACAGGTTTCCGTGTCGTGAATGGAACCTGTGGAGAATGGCGGTGTGCCTTCACGCGGTCTTAGACCCTGAGCCTAGTCGTCGACCGGGCCTGATCGCACTCGGCCTTTTGCGATCAACGCTCAGCGCGGCGTTGTCCTGCCGTCCTTCGGCTTCTTCAGTGTCTCGGCCTTCAATCGCGCGATCGCTGCGCGGATCGGGGCGAACGGGCCGAACATATGCTGCTCGCGCGAGAAGCCGTCCGCATAGGGTGGATAAGGCGTGTCGACCGGCTTGGTCAGGAGATCGGGGAAATCGCTTTCGAGTCCGGATTTGACCGGTCTCGGCTGCGAGATCACGTAGGCCGCGACGTCCCAGGCATCGTCGACCGAAAGCTGCGGATCGAGGTAGTCGGCGCCGTGCGGCATGTTGAAATGCACGAAATTAGCCGCCGTCGTCAGTCGCGCCATGCCAGCGCCGGTGTTGAAGCTGTCCGGTCCCCACAGCGGCGGCATCATGTAGCCGAGATCGGTGACCGGGTGGGTGCGCAGGATGCCTTCTCCGCGCGTACCGTGGCATGACATGCAGGATCGCTCGTAGACCGCCTTGCCGCGCGCGGGATCGGCGGCGCGGTCGAGTTCCGGCATCTGCCCGGCGCCGAGCCCGGGCAGCTTCTGTCCGGGCGGCACGCCGGTCGACAGGAACGCGATATAGGCCGCCATCGCCTGCATCTCGGGCGCATCGTCCGGCATCGGACGGCCGTTCATGCTGCGCGTCATGCAGGAATTGATGCGTTGCTCCAGGGAAATGTCGGACCCGGTGCGGGTATTGTATTGCGGGAACATCCAGTACAGGCCGAACAGCGGCAGCCCGAATTTTCGCGTGCCGGCCGACAGATGGCAGTTGGTGCAGGCAAGATTGTTGCCAGCATATCGCTTCGAGACATCGGGAACGTTGGGACCGATATGGTGATAGGTGGCCGTGATCAGGTCGCGGCCGCGCCGCACGCGCTGGCCATTCGAATCCTGCGGCAGCGAGCCGATTTCCGGCACGGTCCAGATCGGCGCCGCCGTCCCGCCCGACGGCTGCGCGGACAACGGTCCCGGCAAGCCCGTCACGAGAAGGGCTGCAACCAGGGAGGTCCGCAGCAAGAGCGCGCTGGATCGTTCAATCATCGGAGCATCCGGATCGCGCACAGGCTGCGCGAATTATGTTAACGGCCAATGTCTGCGACACCAACAAACCGCGCAAGCTGCGCGGGATCGTCGCGCAGCGCGGCCGAGGCGCCGTCATAGACGATGCGGCCCTTGTCCATGACCACGGTGCGCTCGGAGAAGCCGAGCGCGACACGGCTGTTCTGCTCGACCAGCACGATCGAGAGCCCGCTCCCGCGCAGCCGCAGCATCGCCGCGGAAAGCGCCTCGACGATCACCGGCGCCAGCCCCTCGCTTGGCTCGTCCATCAGCAGCACCGTCGGGTTGGTCAACAGTGCGCGCGCGATCGAGAGCATTTGCTGCTCGCCGCCGGAAAGCTGGTTGCCCATGTTGCGAAGACGGGCCTGCAGGTTCGGGAACAACTCGTACACGCGCGGTTGCGTCCAGTACCCGGGCCGCGCGCCGATATCGAGGTTCTCGGCGACCGAGAGGGATGGGAAGATCTCCCGCTCCTGCGGCACATAGCCCAGGCCTGCGCGCGCGCGCGCATAGATCGGTACGCGATCGAGGCTCCTGCCGGCGAGCAGCACCTCGCCCTTGTGCAGGCGGGTGTGGCCCATCACGGTGGCCAGCAGCGTGGTCTTGCCGACGCCGTTGCGGCCGATGATGCTCACGTTCTCGCCCGGCACGAGCGCGAGGGTGATGTTTTCGAGTACGACGGTTTCGCCGTAGCCCGCCGAGACGTTCCGCAACGCAAGCGCATCTTCAGCCATGGTGCGCCTGCCCGAGATAGACGTCGCGCACTCGCGGGTCGGCGCCGATTTCCTTCGGCGTGCCTTCTGCGAAGATCGCGCCCGACACCATGACCGTGATGCGCTCGGCGAAGCGGAACACCAGGTCCATATCGTGGTCGATAATCAAGACGCCGATCTCCTTCGGCAGCGCAGTCACCGCGTCGAGGATGATGTGGCTCTCCGCGCTCGGCACGCCGGCGGCCGGCTCGTCGAGCAGCAGCACCTGCGGTTTCAAGCCCAGCGCGATTGCAAGCTCGACCAGCCGCTGGCGTCCATAGGGAAGCTCGGAGATGCGGCGGTCGGCGTCGTCGGCGAGCTTGAGCGTTTCGAGCAGCGCCATCGCTTCCTCGACCACGTCGCTGCGCCGGCCCGCCGGCCCGAGCATCGACCGCGCCGCGCCGACGCGCTCGGCAATGGCGATGTATACGTTTTCGAGCACCGAGAGCCCGCGGAACAACCGGTTGATCTGGAAGGTGCGGGCGATGCCAAGCTTGACCCGCTCAGCCTGCTCGACTGCGGTGATGTCGCCGCCCTTCAGCAGCACCTGGCCTCGGCTCGGGAGCAACACGCCGGTCAGTAGGTTGATGAAGGTGGTCTTGCCGGCGCCGTTCGGGCCGATCAGGGCGTGGCGCGCGCCGGTGTCGAGGCAGAAATCGATATCGCTCGCGGCGGCGAGAGCGCCGAAATTCTTGCAGAGTCCCCGTGTCTCCAGCAGCGCCTCCGTCATGACGGCGACCGCTTGCCGCGCACGCTCCGCAGCACGTTGTCCCACAACCCGATGAGGCCGTTACGGGCGAACAGCGCGATCAGGACCAGCAGGAGGCCCAGGCCGAGCTGCCAGGCAGTGGGATAGACCTTCGCGAGGAAATGCGTGATCGCCATATAGGCGACCGCGCCGACGAAGGCGCCGTAGAGCCGCCCATATCCGCCCAGCACCAGGATGATGAGCACGGTCGCGGAACGGTCGAGACCGAGCGTACCGAGATTCACATACGCGTTGGCTTGTGCCCACAAGCCGCCGGCGATGCCGGCAATCGCGGCCGAGATCGTGTAGCAGGCGACCAGCCGCCAGCGCACCGGCGCACCGACCGCGTGCATGCGCAGCGTGTTCTCGCGAATGCCGGTGAGGCTCTGGCCGAATGGCGAATAGACCAGCGTGCGCACGAACACGAAACACAGAAGCAGTACGATCAGCGCGTAAATGAATTGCGTGTTCGGATAGAGCGGGTTGAATTCGAACAAGCCCAACAGCGGCAGGATCGGCAGGCCCGGGAGGCCGTCATAGCCCCCGGTGTATCTCTCGCCCATGTTCGCCGCCTCTTCGAGCAGCGCCATGGTGCAGAGCGTGAGCATCAGCAACGTGAGCCCCGTGGTGCGCAACAGCACGAGGCCGGACGCGAGCCCGACCAGCGCCGCGACCGCGGCGGCCATGACGAGGCCGCTGATCGGCTCCGTCCAGATGCCGTGATGCGCCAGCATCCCGACGGTGTAGGCGCCGGCGCCGAAAAAGGCGGCATGCCCAAGCGTGACGATGCCGGCATAGCCGAGCGCGAGATCGAGCGAGAGCGCGAACAGTATCGTGATGAGGAGATCGGTGCCGAAGCCGAGATGGTTCGGAAACGCGAAATAGTAGGCCAGCGCCAGCAGCCATGGGAGCGGCTCCCAAAGACGGATCCGGTGCCGGTCGGCAAGCGCGCGCGCGGCTGGATGGTCGGTGAGAGCATTGGCGCGCGCGCTCATGCTCCCTTGCCTCCGAAAAGGCCCTGCGGCCGCAGCAGCAGCAGCAGAATCGTCAAAGCGAATATGAACAGCGTGCCCCCTTGCGGCAGGTATTTCTTGAGCACGAAATCGAGGATGCCGATCAGGACTGCGGCATAGAAGACGCCGGTGACACGGCCCAGTCCGCCGACCGCGACCACGATCAGGAAGTAGACCAGGTATTTCAGCGGATATTGCGGGTCGAGGCCGATGAACTCGGCGCCGAGGCCGCCGCCCATTGCCGCCATGCCGCTGCCGAAGGCGAAGGTGAGCGTGAACAGGCGGTCGATATTGATGCCGAGCGATTCCGCCATGCGCCGATTGTCGACGGCGGCGCGAATCTGCGCCCCAATGCGCGTGCGCTCGAAGCAAAGCCATAAGGCGAGCACGATCAGGGTGCCGACCGCAATCAGGAACAGGCTGTAGGTGCGGTAGTGCACGATGCCGAGATCGAGCTGGCCCTGCAACGCCGGCGGCAGGATGAGCTGCTGGTTCTCCGGGCCGATCAGCAGCGTCACCGAGGCGATCATGATGAAGACGAGCCCGATGGTGAACAGCACCTGATCGAGCTCGGACGCACGGTAGAGCCGCGCATAGAGCAGCCGCTCCAGAACGACGCTGACCGCTGCGATGGAGAAGAATCCAAGCAGCAGCGCAGGGCCGAAGCCGAGCCCCCAATTGCGCATCGAGAGGACGATCACATAGCCGCCGAGCATGGCGAAGCCGCCATGGGCGAGATTGACGAAGCCCATCAACCCCATGGTGACGGAGAGGCCGACCGAGACGATGAACAGCACCATGCCCGCGGCCAAACCGCCCAGCACCATGCTGACGACATCGATGCCGAAGATCACGCGTGGCACCCCGCGGCATCCATGTCAGCGTCGATTATTGTGCCCTCTCCCCTTGCGGGAGAGGGCATGAAGGCGCTTCCAGAAGTCGTGATGGGTGAGGGGTTCAGGCGCCTCGATAGGCCATGACCCCTCACC
>JBOHIG010000144.1:0-37245 GCA_050725815.1 Xanthobacteraceae bacterium | reverse complement strand
ATCGTGATCGGCTTGAGCAGCGGAGGCGCGGTCGGGTCGCCATGGGAGCCCGGATGATTGATGGCGGCTTCCAGCCAGCGGCAATTGGAGAAATCCACGCCGTAGTGCTGGCTCAAGATGCCGCGGATCCAGACCGCCGCCGTCATGGTGTAGAGCGGAACCCCAATGCGCTTGCCCTCGATGTCCTTGGGCGTGCGGATGCCGGCGTTCTTGTTGATGTAGATATAGCCGTGACGGAACACGCGCGACGGAAACACCGGCAGCGCCACGAAGGTCTTGTCGCCCTTTGCCAGCCGGCTGACCATCTCCGACGTCGAGAACTCGGCCACGTCGAATTCCTGCTTGCCGCCCATGCGGTCGAAGATTTCGCGCGGATTGGCGATTGCGACGAAGTCGAGATCGATATCCTCGACATTGATGTCGCCGGTTCGCAGCGCTTCGGTCCGGTCGTAGTAACCACAGGCGAAAGTGAGCTTGAGACGGGACACGTCGAGCCTCGCAGGGACGTTCTAAACACGGCGGGTAAAGGCTCTCTAGCACAATCGCTGCGAAGGAAACCATCGCGGGACGCAATACGGCGCGGCCTGCCACCGCACCGGTAGGCGCGTGGCAGGCGATGGCCGGCCGATGGCCGGTCGTTCAGCCAAACAGAAAGCGAGCGGCGGAGGCTGCGGCGACCGCTCCACCCAGCAATGCGATCAGCGATTGCAGGAAAGTCTGCTGGGGCGGCTCCGACTGATCGAGGGCAAGGTCGATCCGGTTGATTTCGCCGGCGTCGGCGATCTCGAACTCGCCGGCTTCGTCGGCGATGTGAGCGGCGATTATCTCGGCCTTCGCAAGTCGGTCGTTGCCGCGCGCGATGTCGAAGCCTGACGGCTCGTGTTGGGCGACCCAGGCGTCGGCTGCTGCCAGCATCTTGCTCTCGAGTTCCGCGCCCCGGCTATAGCGGATGGTCTGCATGCCGTCGTTGCGCCACCAGGGCAGCCTGGCGATCAGCGAGATACTGTCTGCGCCGCGCATCACGTTGTCTTTCTGCTCGGCGACCTCGACCTTCGCGGACGGACGCCGGGCATTGCGGCGCGTCGACTTGCGGGTGGTCGTGCGCTTCGTCGCGGCGCGCTTCTTCTTCTTCTTCTTCGTCGTGGTGCTCTTCTTCGCTGCGCGCTTCTTGGCAGTTGCCCGCTCGATTGCTTTGCTGGCCGGTGCGGTACGCGTGGCCCCGCTGGCCGGCTGGTCGGTTGGCAGCAGGCTCAGCGGCGCGCCGGCACGCGCCTGTGCGGGCGCGTGGATCGTCAGCAATCCGGCGATCAATGCCGCGCCTACCGTCGCCAGAATACGGATGGTCGCCATGGCATCTCCTTCCGGCCCCCCGGGTGGAGACGCGCATTCGCTCTTGCGTGGATGGCCTCAGATTGACTGAATTGTGGAATCATTCAGCCGATGCCGCCGAAATAGCGGCAATCGGGGGGCGGGCATCTGTCCCAAACAGGAGCGACCGATGAATGAAGATGTCTTCAACACCAGCATCCGCAAGTTCCTCAAGCAGGTCGGCGTCACCGCCCAACGCGAAATCGAGAAGGCCGTGCGCAAGGCCGTGGCAGAGGGCAAGCTCAAAGGCATTGAGAAGCTGCCGGCACAGGCGACCCTGACCATCGGCACGCTGCAATTCCGGCACGAGATTGCCGAGACGATCGAGCTCGAATAGGCGGACTTGAAGGCAAGCCTGCGGCGCGTTGACCGGCGCCGTGGATGCTCCGGTGAGACCCGCGGCTTGTCGTTGGCGGGCGCAGACCGTATGACGCCTTAAGGGCACCCTAGGAGTATGTCCCATGACCCGCGTTGCCATTGCCGGCCTCGGAGCGATCGGCCGTGTCGTTGCGCGTCGCCTGACCGACGGGATGGCCGGCCTTACGCTTGCCTGCGCGGCGGTGCGCGACCGCGCCAAGGCGCAGGCCTGGCTCGAGGCCGAACGGATCGAATGCCCGCTGGTGGCACCGGACGCGTTTCCCGCGCATGCCGATCTCGCGATCGAGTGCGCGCCGGCCTCCGCATTCGAGGACATCTGCCGGCCGATGCTGACGGCGGGCAAGTCGGTCATGGTGCTTAGTGTGGGCGCGCTCCTGGAGCGGACGCATTTGATCGACCTCGCCAAGAAGAGCGGGGGACAGATTATGGTGCCGACCGGCGCGCTGCTCGGGCTTGATGCCGTAACGGCCGCGGCCGAAGGACAGATCCGGTCGGTACGGATGATCACCCGCAAGCCACCCAATGGTCTCGCGGGCGCCCCGCACCTTGTCGCCAACGGCATCTCCGTCGACGGGTTGAAGGAAGCAAGACGGGTATTCAACGGGTCGGCTCGTGATGCGGCCAAAGGCTTCCCGGCCAATGTCAATGTGGCGGCGGCCCTGTCGCTTGCCGGCATCGGCCCGGACCGCACCACCATCGAAATCTGGGCCGATCCGGGGGTGGAGCGGAACTGCCACACCATCGAGGTCGAGGCCGATTCCGCGAGCTTCTCGTTAACTATCGCCAATGTTCCCTCGGAAAATCCGAAGACCGGGCGGATCACGGCGCTGTCGGTGCTGGCTGCGCTCCGTAAGCTGCATGGGCCCATCCGGGTGGGGACCTGACGGCCTCCGAGGTCTTCCGACCTTGGTTTGATGGGCTCTATGTGAATGAATCAACAGGCTTTTTCCGCTATACGGATTTCATGCCACAATATGGGGTATGATGGCTTAATCGGCTGGTGCGATCGCACCGGCTCTTTAGGCACCGGCGTCTCGGGGTGGGGGCGCAAGTGTCGCAGGTTCCTTCCCGGACCGTTGAACCTGGTCGTGCGCCCCTGCGACTAACTGACGAGTCGGCCATCTTGGCAATGCAAGCGACCACCGACGACGTCCTCATAGGACGCATTGCCAACGGCGACCGGCTCGCGATGCAGGTGCTGTTCGCACGGCATCATGTTCGGATCTACCGGTTCGTGTTGCGTCTCGTTCGAGACGAATCCGTTGCGGAAGACCTGATCAGCGAAGTGTTTCTTGACGTGTGGCGTCAGGCTGGTCGGTTCGAGGGGCGTTCTGCGGTCTCAACCTGGATGTTGGCGATCGCGCGGTTTAAGGCGCTCTCGGCGCTTCGGCGCCGTCCCGACGAAGAACTGGACGACGAAGCGGCCGAGGCAATCGAGGATCCATCCGACGATCCGGAGGTTGCCCTGGAGAAGAAGGACAAGAGTGCGAGTATCCGGAAGTGTCTGGAAGGCCTTTCGGCGGAACATCGGGAGATCATCGACCTGGTCTACTACCACGAGAAGTCAGTCGAGGAAGTGGCTCAGATCGTTGGAATTCCGGAGAATACCGTAAAGACGCGCATGTTCTACGCGCGCAAGAGATTGGCAGAGCTGCTGAAGGCGGCAGGAATAGAAAGAGGTTGGCCATGACGATCATGAACAAAGAAGCGCCCGAGCGCCAAGACATCGAGGCCCTCCTGCCGTGGCATGCCGCCGGTACGCTGAGCCGCCGCGATTCCGAGCGGGTCGAGCAGGCGCTGGCCGCCGACCGCGAACTCGCCCGCCGCTACGATCTGGTCCGCGAAGAGCTCAACGAGACCATCCACCTCAACGAGTCGCTCGGCGCGCCGTCCGCGCGGGCGATGGAGAAGCTGTTCGCCAAGATCGATGCCGAGGCGCCGGTGGTGCGCCGCGCCTCTTTCGATCTCGCCGGCAAGGTCATGGAATTCCTTTCGAGCATGAGCCCGCGCACGCTGGCTTGGTCTGCGACCGCTGCCGCGGTTGCGATCATGGTGCAGGCGGCCGTACTCACCACGGTGGTGGTGCGCGATCAGGGCGGCCAGGACTTCAGCCTGGCATCATATGGCAACACCGGGGCCAAAAGCGCGGTTGTGCGCTTCACCCCGCAGGCGCGGGCGGACGAGATCACCCGGTTTCTCAACCTGCACAACATGGTGGTCGTGAAGGGCCCGCTGAAGGGCAGCCTCTACGAGATCCAGCTTGCCGCCGCTGCCGCCCCGAAGAAGGACTTCGCCAAGGTTATCCAACAGATGAAGTCTGAGACTCGCCTGGTGGAATTCATCGCCAACAAGGACTAAGGTCCGGCCGTAGCACCGTGAGGCGGCGATGGAAGCCGCCCAGCCGGGATGGGGGTCCCGCGGTTTCGTGAGGGCAAGGGTATGCGCCCCGCCAAGACGATTCTGAACGCCACTCTTGCGATGCTGCGCGCGCCGGCGGCACTGGCCGCGATCGTGGCCGCGACGCTGCTGGCGCCTCCCGCCATCGACGACGCCTCCGCGCAACGCTCCTTCCATCGTTCCAGCATGGGCGGTGGCGGCGGCTCGATGCACCGCGGCGCGTCCATGAGCCGCCGCCCGAACGCAGCGTCCGGCAGGCACAGCATCAGCGACATGGGCCGTTCCGGCTCCAAAGTCACCAGCGGCATGGGCCGTTCCGGCTCCAAAGTCACCCATACCGGTCCGCGCGACCGCACCCACGGCATGCGCGGCCGTGGCATGGGCGGCCGTGGCATGGGCGGCACCAAGATCACCGACCACGGCCATGTCGAGAAGCGGCGGCCCGGCCACAAGCGTCCTGGCCGCCACCTGCGCCCGCGTCCTCCGTTCAACCCCGCCATCGTCACCCTGCCGAGCGGCGGCGGCTCGCCGCCGAGGGTCAACGTGCCCGGTGGGGGCATGCGCGGCGGTGGCATGGGCTCCTCCGGCGGTTCGAGCCAGCCCACCAGCCGCGCCGGCATCGACATCCCGCCGTCGAACGAGCAGCGTTTCGTCCCCAACGAGGTTGTCGTCGAGGTTGCCACAGGGGGCTCGGCGCAGTCGGTCGATGCGCTTGCGCGTCGTCACCGGCTCACCCGCCTCGATTCCATCGATCTCCAGCTCAGCGGCACCACCATCTTTCGCTGGCGCATCGCCGCCGGCCGCACGGTGCGCGGCGTGCTCGGCGCGCTCGCCCGCGAGAACGCGGTGCTGACGGCGCAGCCGAACTACCTCGCGCAGCTTCAGGAGGAGGCGCAACGCGCCGCCGCCAGCGGGCAAGGCAGGCTTGAGCAATATGCAATCGGGAAGCTCCGCCTGCCCGAAGCGCACCGGCTCGCCACCGGTAACAGGGTCCTGATCGCCGTCATCGATTCCGGCATCGACACCGATCACCCCGAGCTGACCGGCATGATCGTCGAGTACTTCGACGCCATCGGTTCCGGCGATCGCGTGCATCCGCACGGCACCGCTATCGCCGGCGCTATCGTCGCGCGGGCTCGCCTCAAGGGCACCGCGCCGTCGGCCCGAATCCTGTCGGTGCGCGCGTTCGGCGTGCGCACGTCGAACACCGACGGTACGACGTTCAGCATCCTCAAGGGTCTCGACTGGGCGGTCGCGCGCGGCGCGCGCATCGTCAATATGAGCTTTGCCGGCCCGCGCGATCCGGCGATCGCACGCAGCCTCGCGGCCGCGCGCAAGAAGGGCATCGTGCTGGTGGCAGCGGCCGGCAACGGCGGCCCACGCTCGCGGCCGCTCTATCCGGCCGTCGATCCCAACGTGATCGCCGTCACCGCGACCGATGAGAACGACGAGTTGTTCCGCGCTGCCAGTCCCGGCAATCACGTCGCGGTGGCCGCCCCAGGCGTCGACCTGATGTTGCCGGCGCCGCAGGGCGAGTACCGCATGAGTTCCGGGACGTCCTTTGCCGCCGCCGAGGTGAGCGGGGCGGTTGCCCTGATGTTGGAGCTCAATCCGACCCTCGACCCGGCGGCTGTGCGCCGTGCCCTGGTCTCAACCGCCCGTGACCTGGGTCCGAGGGGCATCGACAAACTGTTTGGCGCCGGCCTGATCGACCCCTACAGGGCCTTGCTTCTGATTTCGCCAGTTGCGGCCGACGTTGCCAACCGGGAATAGCGCGGCTTGTCAGTTACTTAGCTGGCTATCCGAGGTGTCGCCAAAAAGTTAAGAAATCTCTTGGGCCGCTTGAACCTTTCTGGCGGATGCCGCGACCAACGTATGAAGGCCAATGCCCCGGCCTCCAAGTTGCACAGCCCCCGATCGGCGCTCCCGCCCCCCGATCCCCTGCGCCGATCAAAGTGACCCGCTCGGACCACCCCTCCGAGCGGGTTTTTCTTTTGCGGCCGGTCAAGTCTTCGGCGCGCACGTTGTCGCACCTGTGTCGTACGAATGCTGGTGGGCCGGAGCGAGCGGATGCCACTAGCCGAATCACGAATTCGTGTGGAATACGAGCACAACCGGCTGCGTCCGACGTGTCGTCGATTGCCAAGCCCGCTCCGCAACCGGAGCATGTTCCGAAGGAACGTCTCGGCAGTTACGTCGCTTCCATGACCGAACGGCCAGCCTTCAGTCGGCTAGGCGAGATCGCGGAGAAGTGGCGCGATCTTGCCGAAGCGCGCCGCAACTATTTCGA
This sequence comes from Xanthobacteraceae bacterium, assembly GCA_050725815.1. Classification (GTDB taxonomy): domain Bacteria; phylum Pseudomonadota; class Alphaproteobacteria; order Rhizobiales; family Xanthobacteraceae; genus VAZQ01. Next base: position 30,812 of record JBOHIG010000144.1, on the reverse strand, counting down.
GCAGCTCTATAGTAGTGGCCGTTGGAAGCTCTATTACACCGACGACGAATTGCTTGCCCGCATGCGCGACGTCGTTGCCATCGTCGAACGATGGGAGCAGATCGCGCCACGCACCAAGCGTCCGGAGCCAGTTGAAGTCCCGCAAACGCAAAGCCGCAACGCGGCCTGATACGCCGTTCGGATCATGCTGCGCTTGCGATGCCGTTCGCCGGTTTCCTATAGTCGGCTCTGCAATCTCACTTGCGTACGGTTCATCCATGTCCAGTGCCCTTTTCTCGCCGATCCAACTCGCCGGCCTCGAACTCGCAAATCGGATTGTGGTCGCGCCCATGTGCCAGTACAGCGCCAATGACGGCGTCGCCTCCGACTGGCACCTGACCCACCTCGGCATGCTGGCCAATTCCGGCGCCAGCCTCGTGATAACTGAAATGGCCAATGTCGAGCGGATTGGCCGCATCAGCCATGCCTGCCTTGGCCTTTACTCGGACGCGTGCGAGGCGGCGCTGCTGCGCGTCGTCGATCACTGCCACCGTATCGGCAGCGCCAAGATCGGCATTCAGATTGCGCATGCCGGCCGCAAGGGCTCCGCGCGCATGCCGTGGGAGGACAGGAGCGGGCGCGCCGGCGGCGCCGACCCATGGGAGTGCATTTCGCCGTCGGCGATCCCGTTCGGGAGGGATTGGCCGACGCCGCGCGCCATGACCAACGAGGATCTAGACCGCGTGCGTCAGGCGTTTGCCGATGCCACCCGCCGCGCGGTGCGTTGCGGCTTCGATGCGATCGAGCTGCACATGGCGCACGGCTACCTGCTGCACGGCTTCGTCTCGCCGATCTCCAATACACGCAACGACGAATACGGCGGCGACCTCAACGGGCGCATGCGCTTTCCGCTCGAAGTCGCGCGCGTGGTGCGCGCCGAAGTGCCAAAAGGGCTGCCGCTGGGTGCGCGCATCACCGGTACCGACTGGGTGGATGGCGGGCTCACGGCAGACGACGCTGTGACGTTTGCCAATGCGCTCAAGCAAGCGGGCCTCGACTATATCGACGTATCCTCGGGCGCGATCACGGCCGACGCGCAGCGTGCGCCGACGCCGGGCTTCAATGTTCCATTCGCCGAGAAGGTGAAGAAGGAAACCGGGGTGGCGACCCGGACCGTGGGCCTGATCGTCACGCCGAAGCAGGCGGAGGCGGTCGTCGCCGAAGGCAAGGCCGACATGGTGGCGCTGGCCCGCGCCTTCCTCGACGATCCGCACTGGGCCTGGCATGCCGCGGCGGCGCTCGGGGCCGAGGTCGCGCGTCCCAAGCAATACCGGCGCGCATCGCCAAAGCAGTGGCCTGGGGCGGGCTACCGAGACTAAGCTGCCTCACCTCCAGCAAGGATCAGTTCATGCTGCGCGTGAAGCTCATGATCGGTGACCGCGAAATGTCCGCCGCCGACGGCCGCACGTTCCAGCGCCTCGATCCGCTCACCGGCGAGGTCGCCAGCGAAGCCGCCGCGGCAACCATCCCCGATGGCATCGCTGCCGCGGAGGCGGCCGAGCGCGCGTTCGCGCGCTGGTCGGCGCTCGGTCCGGGGGCGCGCCGTGCCGGATTGATGGCGGCTGCCGATGTTGTCGAAACGCGCATGGAGGATTTCGCAGAGGCGATGATGGCGGAAATCGGCGCCACGCCGGCCTGGTGCAAATTCAACGTGCATCTTGGCGCCGCCATGCTGCGCGAGGCTGCGGCGATGACCACGCAGATCGGCGGCGAGGTGATTCCGTCCGAGACACCCGGGCGCACTGCCATGGCGGTGCGCCAGCCGGCGGGCGTGGTGCTCGGCATCGCGCCGTGGAATGCGCCTGTCATTCTCGGACTGCGCGCAATCGCGATGCCGCTCGCCTGCGGCAACACGGTCATTCTGAAGGCGTCCGAACTGTGCCCGGCGACGCACCGGCTGATCGGCACCGCGCTGCGCGACGCCGGCCTCGCCGACGGCATCGTCAACGTCGTCACCAATGCACCGGAGGATGCCGGCAAGGTGGTCGAAACCTTGATCGCGCATCCGGCCGTGCGCCGGATCAACTTCACCGGTTCGACCCGCATCGGTCGGCTGGTGGCTGAGACCGCGGCGCGCTACCTGAAGCCAATTCTGCTCGAACTGGGCGGCAAGGCGCCGATGATCGTGCTCGACGACGCCGACGTCGATGAGGCGGTGCGTGCGGCGGCCTTCGGCGCCTTCGTCAACCAGGGGCAGGTATGCATGTCGACCGAGCGCATTGTGGTGGACGAGAAGCTCGCGGATGAGTTTATCGAGAAATTCGCGAACAAGGCCTGCTCGCTGACTGTCGGCGATCCGCGCGAAAAGGATGTCGTGCTCGGCGGGCTCGTCAATCAAGACGCAGTGACGCGGTTGCGCGCCTTGCTCGACGATGCGCTGGCGAAGGGCGCGCGCCTCGTTGCCGGCGGCGACGTGAGCGGCACGGCGGTGAGCGCGACGGTGCTCGATGGCGTCACGCCGGCGATGCGAATCCACTCGGAGGAAAGCTTCGGTCCGGTCGCGATCGTGCTGCGTGCCAGGGACGTGGACGATGCCGTGCGCATCGCCAACGACAGCGAATATGGGCTGGCGGCGGCGGTGTTCGGGCGCGATGTCGAGCGCGCGCTCGCGGTCGCGCGCCGGATCGAGTCGGGGATCTGCCACATCAATTCATCGACTGTGCACGACGAGCCGCAGATGCCATTCGGCGGCACCAAGGCCTCCGGCTACGGCCGCTTCGGCGGCAAGGCCGCCGTAGAGTATTTCACCGAGTTGCGCTGGATCACCATCGCGACCGGCCGCCAGGACTATCCGTTCTGACTTCACCGAGAGGCAGGCGCCGCGGCGGCACGGAATATGCGCGGCAAGTTTGATGGACTCTTTCGTCTTCACCGCCGTGCTATTCGCCGCCTTTGCGCATGCCGGCTGGAACGCGGCCGCCAAGCGCGGACTCGATCCGCTGGTCACCACGGTGCTGATGGCGATCTGCGCCGGTTTGATCGGGCTTGCATTGATACCGCTGGTCGGCTTGCCGGCGTGGCCCGCATGGCCATGGGTCATCGCTTCGGCGCTCATTCATGTCGTCTATTTCGGCGCGCTGATCGAAGGCTACGCCGCCGGCGACATGGGCGTCGTGTATCCCATCGCGCGCGGCGCGGCGCCGCTAATGACGGCGGCGGCAACGGCCACATTGGTCGCGGAGCGGATTGGATTGTTCGGCTGGCTTGGCGTCGGCCTGCTCGCTGCGGGCGTCGGCGTGCTCTCGCTGCGCCGCGGCGCGGCGCAGCTCGTCCGGCGTGCGGTCGGCTTTGCGCTGCTCACAGCGGTGACGATCTGCGTCTACACGCTGGTCGACGGGATCGGAGCACGCCGGGCCGGCAGCGCGCACGCTTACACGGCGTCGATATTCTTCGGTATTGGTATTGCGATGGCAAGCTATGCATTCGTGCGGCGAGGGCCGCGCGTGTTTGCGCTGATGGCAAGGGAATGGCGCCCCGGACTCTCCGGTGGCGCGCTTCAGATCGGTTCCTACGGCATCGCCATCTGGGCGATGACGGTAGCGCCGATCGCGCTGGTCGCGGCGCTGCGCGAGACCAGCGTGCTGTTCGGTGCGATCCTCGCCGTGGCATTGCTGAAGGAACCGCTGCTGGCTTCGCGCGTCGCCGCGGCATTGATGATCGTCTGCGGGCTGGTGATGATCCGCTTGGCGTGACGATTGCGATCACGTCGCCGGCGGAATGATGTCGTGCAATCCGATACTGCGCATGCGCGCAAGATCGGCGGGCACGTCCACGTCCCACAAGGTGTAAGGCTCCTGCCAGCCAAGGCCATGCATGGTGAGACGGTGGCGCGTCTCCGTCATCACCTCGGCGGTGCCCCAGCGCATGTCAGAGAACAGCAAAGGGAGCGGCCGGCGTGTGCCAATCAGCACATAACCACCATCCTCGGCGGGGAACACTACCGCGTCGGCGCCGCGACGCAGCACGCCGGCTGCGCTCCGCAGGTGATCGGCGGTGAGCACGGGACAGTCCGTGCCGATGACCAGCCCGGCGCCGCTCGCCTTCACGGTTGCCGCGAGCATCCGCGCGCCGAGGTCGCCGTCACTCTGGCGTGCGAGCGCGACGCTGAAGCGCGCACGCAACGCGGCGAATGCGGTGTGGCCTTCGTCCGGCCCCGCCCATATGGTCACCGGGCCGGTCGCTGCCGCGCAGGCGGTCGCGACAGCACGCTCGATCAGGCGCTCCTGTAACAACGCAGCGCCTTCCGCGCCGAGTACCGGCGTCAGCCGGGTCTTGGCGAAGCCCGCTATGGGCGCTTTGGCCAATACGGCGATCGCAACCGGTTCAATAGGTTCCGCTGCCATGGCGATAGCGTTTCGCCAGCCTCCCGGGATCGGCACCGACGAAATAGGCAAGACGCAGCCACCACATCAGAGCGATCGTCCTCAGCACACCGTCTCCCTCCCAGCGCCGGCCGGAAGTGACGACGCGCGGGCGGATGCACAGCGGTCGGCCGCTGCGCTTAAGCCGTTTGCTCAGCGCCACGTCCTCCATCAGCGCGATCGGCGGAAAGCCGCCAAGCGCGGCAAAAAGGTCGCGCTTGACAAACATCGCCTGGTCACCGGTGGCGATGCCGGTGATGCGCGAGCGCTGGTTCATCATGAAGGCGACGATCCGCAGCATCGGATTGCGGCCGGCGATGGCGACATCGAAACGTCCCCAGTCGCGTCCCGATTGTTGCAATCCCTCGAGCACCAAGCGATCGGCGGCGCGCGGCAGTCGCGTGTCAGCGTGCAGGAACACCAGCACGTCGCCGGAGGCGGCCGCGGCCCCGGCGTTCATCTGTAAGGCCCGTCCGCGCGGGCCGGCGATGACGCGGTTGGCGCGCATGCGGGCGCGCTGCACGGTTGCGTCGCGGCTGCCGCCATCGACCACGATCACTTCGGCGCCCATGGTGCGCAAATCGACCAGCGCGTCGAGCGTGGCGGCGATGCCTTCGCCTTCGTCGAGGACGGGGATGATGATGGACAGGCGGGCCATGACGGCAGACTAGCCTTGGATGGCTCGGTAAGTCACTCTGCTGCGTGCGTCAGCGCACCGCCGCAGCTCGATCCCTGGCCGGCGGTACAACCGAAGCAGTGCCCGGCGACCCGCACCGGGTTGTGCTCCAGATCGACCCCGAACAGGTCGGAGAGGTGGATGCGTCCACGCCCGCCAAGGGCGAGCGGCAGATCGAGCATCTGGTTGAAGTCGCAGTCGTAGACATAACCGCGCCAGTCGACCGAGATGAGATTGCGGCACATCACATGCGCCAGGTTGGCGTCGGCATGGGAGCCGCGCAGCAGGTCGAAATAACGGCCGAACTCTCCCTTCACGATCAACATCGAGCCGAAGCGTTTGATCGGCATGTTGGCAAGCGTGTAGAGATTGTTGAAGACGACGCCGTAGCGTTCGCCGAGCACGCGCCGGTAGTCGGCCTCGAGCATGGCCTGCGGCGGCGGTAGCGCCGGCCCTTGCGGATTGTAGACGAGGCTGAGTACAAGCCCCGAGCCGTCGCGCCCATAGCCGTGCGCATTGAGCCGTTGCAGGGCGCGGATCGAGCTATCGAACACGCCCTGGCCGCGCTGGCGATCGACATTGTCTTCGAGATAGCAGGGCATCGAGGCGACCACCTCGACCTGTTCGGCGGCGAGGAATGCGGCAAGGTCGTCCTGCCCCGGCTCCTCAAGGATGGTGAGGTTGCAGCGATCCATCACGCGCACGCCCAGCGCGCGCGCACGGGTTACGAGCGAGCGGAAATGCGGGTTCAGCTCAGGCGCGCCGCCGGTGATATCGAGCGCCGCGATGTGATGACGTTCGAGGAAGGCCAGCGCCAGCTCGGCGATCTCGGCCGGCATCTCCTCGGTGCGGTGCGGGCTGGCGTCGACGTGACAATGCACGCAGGTCTGATTGCAGCGATAGCCGACATTGAGCTGCAAGGTGTCGAGCCGTCCGCGCCGGACCGGTGGGAACGGGATCGCTTCGAGCAGCGGCAGGCTCTCGCGCATGAAGCAATTGTATTCCGAATCGACCACCGTCGTCCCCGCCTTCGCAGGAACAACAACTTCAATTCAACGTGTTGTTGACTCGCTACTACTTCGCCGGCGCCGCCAGCGCGGTTCTATCGTCGATGCCGAGCCGGCCGAAGCCCGGTAGCTTGAGCGCCGGGTGGCGAACGTCGAGCCCTGCGACCAGGCCGAGCAGGTTGAATTCGACACCCTCGATCCAACCAAGCTTGATGCCGACCACGCCGTAGAGCGAGGCCTCGACGCCGGTTCCGCTGTCGGTGGGACCCGCATAGATGCCGTCGCGGAAGTCTTTGCCGATGGCATTCGGCGGCAGCGTCGTCGTGAGTTCGGGCACGGCGCGCAGCACCGCCGCGACGAAGCTGTTGCTGTTCGGGCCGGGCCACATCCGATAGTCGCCGTTGTTGCGATAGCGATAGGCTGCGATCGCCGCCTTGACCTTGGGGATCAACGCCTCGGCTGCGGCGCCTGTCACATCCACCAGTACGCGCGGCGTGTCGCCATACCAGCGGCCGTCGGGCGCCCAGCCATTGGTGCGCACGGGGTTGCCCCAGCCGACCACGTCGTAGCGGCTCCATTGCACGGCCCCCTCGGGCTTGAACACGATCCAGCTATGCACGGCGAAGATGCCCTTCCAGCGGCCGGTGCGGCCGGTGAAGACAAGCAGCCGTGCCTCGCGCGCCGCGTCGGCCGCCGGCAGCATGCCGACGCTCGACCAGTCGGCCTGGCGGAAGTTCTCCGGATGGTCCTTGCTGACGTGAAGGAGCGCGTAGGCTGCCAGCGGGATCAGGAATACGGCGAGGATACCGACAATGAGCTTTCTGAAGCGTCGCATCAGCAGGATGATAGACAGGTTCCGGACCGGAATATGGCGTGCGCCGCGCGCAATACCAGGGCGCGGGCGTCGCGCATGAAACCCGGCATTGTTAATATTGGTGCCGATGAGCAATCCAGTCCTTGTCGAAGTCTTGCGCGGCCCCTTGGTCGAAAGCCGCCACCGCGGCGCTATCGCCGTGGTCGATGCCGACGGCGGCGCCGTGCTCACCCTCGGCGATGTCGAGACGCCCGTTATCCCGCGCTCTGCAGTCAAGGCGCTGCAGGCGCTGGCGCTGGTGGAGTCGGGCGCCGCCGATCGCTTCAGCCTCACCCCACAGGAACTGGCCGTGGCCTGCGCCTCCCATAGCGGCGAGCCCGGCCATGTCGCAACGGTGCAAAGTATGCTGGCGCGCGCGGGGCTCAACGCTTCGGCGCTGCGTTGCGGCGTGCATCCGCCGCTGCATCGGCCGTCTGCCGAGGTGCTGTTCCGGTCCGGCCTTAAGCCGTCGGCGGTCCACAATAATTGCTCGGGCAAGCATGCGGGCTTTCTGTGCCTTGCCTGTGCACTGGGCGCGAATCCGCACGGTTATATCGAGCCCGCTCACGCGGTCCAGCGCGAGGTCAAGTCCACGATTGAGGCTATGAGCAGCTTCCCGTTGACCGAGGACCGGCAAAGCACGGACGGCTGCTCGGTGCCGACCTGGGCGGTTCCGCTCAAGAATCTTGCGTTGGCGTTCGCGCGATTCGGCACCGGCCATGGCGCGGCGCCCGTGCGGGCTCAGGCGGCCCTACGGTTGCGCGCCGCTAGTGCGGCGCATCCCTGGCACATCGCCGGCAGTGGGCGCTTCTGCACCGAAGTCATGACGCTTTTCGCCGAGCGCGTTTTCGTCAAGACCGGAGCGGAGGGCGTCTTCTGCGCGGCGCTGCCGGCGCAAGGGCTCGGCGTCGCCCTGAAATGCGACGACGGCGCTACCCGCGCTGCCGAGGTCGCTACCGCGACGATGATCTCACGCTTTGCGGTGTTGCGCGACCCGGAACGCGATGCATTCCAGCGGTTCGTGCGGCCGACCATCCGCAATTGGAACGGCATTGCCGTTGGTGCGATGCGGCCGTCCGAGGACTTGCTGGCGGCAATGGAACGCTGAGGCAGGTTGGAATTGATGCGCTTGCCGTCCGCTCATTCCCGCGCAAGCGAGAATCCAGTGCTACTTGTTCATATCCATGTGCCTTGTCCTAGGTGTCCGCTTCGTGGTGATGAACACAGGGATATGGCCGCTCAAACCCAACTGAATGCGCCTTAGCGCACGCGATTGCCGGCGAGCGTAAGATTGGCGTAGCGCTCGGCGCCGCCTTTCATCAGATCGCCAGTCACGATCCGACGCTGGTCGAGGCCCATGATCGCGCCGCGTCCGAACTCGGCGATGATGTTGTTGGCGATCAACGCAGCGCCGGTTCCCGCCGACACCGAGACGCCGATGCCGATGTCGGTCCTGCGCACCACGTTGCCGGTGGCGGCGACATCGCGCATGTGCTGGCCCCAGCCCAGCATGATGCCTGCCGTCGGCGCGGCCTCGACGACGTTGCCGCTGACAGTCGTGTCGGCTTCGACGGCGATACCGATACCGGCGCCGTCGCCGGGATCGGTGCCGACCGGGCGCTTCGGCAACAGACTTCGAATGATGTTTCCCTGCACCACCGCCAGCCGTCCGCCCTGGTTGAAATTGGTCACGGACACGCCGATGGCTGCGCGCTCGACGGTGTTGTTGGCGATCAGGGCGCCCTCGAAACCGAACTCGGTGTAGAGCGCCACCTCGCGTGTGTCGGTCACACTGTTGCCGACGATCTGGATGTTGGACGCGGCATTGCCGCGCACCGCGGTGAAGGCGCAGTTGCGAATGCGGTTGCCGCGCACGATCACATTGGCGGCGCGGAAGACGTTGATGGCGTTGCCATACTGGCCGGAGCCGCCAGAGCGATTGGCGATGGCCTCGATCCGGTTGTCGGCGACGATGGTGCCGTCGTCGCCGCTTTCGGCGCGCCAGACCTGGATGCCGTTGTTGCCCGCACCGACGATCGTGTTGCGCGCAATCAGCAAGCCGCGTGCATCGAGGGAATGAATCGCGACGCCGGCGGAGTCGGCGACGAGCGTGCCGGTGATCTCTCCGTCGGCCGATCGACAAGCGATGGCAGTGCCGCCGGCCTTGAATATCTCGCAATCGACGATCCTGATGTGGCGCACGTCGTCGAATTCCACTAGGCCGCGCCGCTCCGGCAGGCGCCGCAGCTCGCCGTCGATCACAAGTCCCGACAGGGTAATGTGGTCGGCATGGGTCGCGGTGATCAGCGATCCGTTACCGCCGAGAACCAGCTTGCTGGCGCCACGCACACCGACAAGCTGCGCACCTGCCGGCAGCTTCAGATTGCCGACGCGATAGGTGCCGGGCGCGATCGCAAGCGGTTTGCGCGCACGCGCGGTCTGATCGATCGCGCGCTGGAACGCCGCAGTCTGATCGTCGGGGCTGCCGGCGCGCACACCAAATTTCAAGGCGTCGATGCCCAACGACCCGATGGATGGTGCTGCCAGCGCGGGGGATGCAGCAGCAGCAGCAGCAGAGCCGAGGAGGAATCGGCGGCGGTTGGATGTCATTGGATATGGCCTCCGATGTGTCCGCGCTACATCGGCACGCGAATGCCACGGGACGAGGGCAGGCAGCATGAAAGCTGCCGACAGCGTTAACCGGTTAACGTGCTGTGCGTGCCGCTGCGAGCGCGGCAACGACGACCGCCTCGCCGGCGCGGACGAGGTCGGCCAAGGTGAACGACCTGCCCCGGGCCCGTTGCGGACCTGCCGGTTCAACGGGCGGTACGTGGACGAATGTGGCGATGCGTGGCCCGCCCGGATGTTGCGCCATCGCACCCACCCGCCAGCAGAGATAGTTGCAGAGATAATCGCCGGCGTCGCGCGAGCTTGCCGCCGGCAGGCCGAGCTCGCGCACCGCCCGTGCGAATTGCTGCGCGGGCGCGGGCAACATCAGCCATTCCGGGCCGGAATCCTCGATGGCGGATGTTGGCGGCAACTCTCCGTCGGCATCCGGGATTGTCAGACTACGCGCATTGCACGCGCGGGTCTCGATCCGTAGCCGGCGGCTCCGCGAGGCCAGCCCGAACATCACCAGCGCGTCGGGCTTTGCGCGCTCGATCAGTGCCGGCAGTTCCTTGTCCACCGCGCGATAGCTGGTGCGGAAGATGTGGCCTACCCGGCGCACATCGACGAATGCCGGATGGCGCCGGTGCGCGAGGGCCTGCACCAGGGGACCGGTGGGATTGATCGGCGCGCCCGGAAACGGGCCGAAACCAGTGAGGAGTACCGTGTGTGTCATCGGCCTCGTCGTTAACGGTGGATAAGACCATTCTGTAAACTGCTTGAAAGAGTCTATAGGGGTTCCGATCAAGGAACCGCCAACATTCCATCGATATACCGCAGTCGCTTCGACGAATCGGCAGCGGGCGACTCGGATGTGGCGCTGCCTCACAGCAATCGAGATACACGCGGGCCCCTGTGCCGCTCGCGCCGCCATGCCTGAACTCGCGCGCGACCGCGCGCGGGATTGGAAGCTCATTGATGTTGCCGATTGACCCGGAACGCGAGGTCGCGGGCCGCAGCATTGCTGCGGTGCTGATGGCCAAGCAGATCAAACAAAGCGGCGAGATTCACGCCGAGACTCTTCTGACCGAGATCGGTGCACTCGCCGGATTCGCGGCGCAGATGTCTATCCGCAAGACGATGATCGAGGGGCAGGGACTCGATGCCGACAGCATCCTGGTCGAGGTCGTTACCAAGAACGACGAGAAGTACTATTTCAGCGACGTGTTGAACTGGATTCTATTCGAGAACATGAACAGTCCACCCTATAGCATCTGGGCCTATGTGTCCGCCGCGGTGCCGGAAGACCTGCGGCTGTTCGTGCCGGACATCTCCGCTATCGTCAGCAATGCCGCGCGCACGATCGGGACGCGGCGCTTCGGCGTGCCGCGCGTGCCGCCGGCGCATGTGCCGCGCAAACTGCCACGCGTTGCCTTGGACGAGCATTGGCGGTCGGTGCAGGACGAATTGACGGCGACCAGGCGTCATCCATCGGAATGGCCGTACGATCTTGCCGCTGCCGCGCAATGGCAGATGGTCACCAGTCGTGACGGCCTGCCGCCGCACATCGCGGCCGGCATCATCATGGAAGCCGCGATCCCGATGTCGAAGATCGATCCGAACGCAGTGCCCGGCGCGTGACGGCGCGGGCGCGGCCGGTACCCGCAATCAGCGCTTCTTGCCCTTCGCCGGAGGCCGCGTCGGCACGATGACCGCGACGCCGGCGTCATGGTCTTCCTTTTCGGCCGCCGCGCGCGCGAAGACGAAGAGCTGCTCGGGCGTCGAAATGCGGCACTTGGTTTCCGGCGAGCTGGTGCAGAACCGTTTCCGCGCGGCGTCGTCCGCGTCATCTTCGCTGATGGGGAAGAACAGATAGGTGCCTTCCGCCACGCGGCGGGCGAGGTAGTAGTGGATTTGCCGGACGGTGAGCTTGCGCTTCGGCGTCCACAACGGCGCGCCGGTCCATTGCACGATCAGGTCACGACCTTCGAAGGCGTGCGCCGTGAATTCGCTGGTGCCGGTGCCGCCGGAAGGCGGCGTCACGTATCGGTCCTTGTGCCACTGAAAACGGTATCTCAGTACATCGCGCTCGCCGTTCTTAGGCGCGGTGAAGATGTGGAGCTGCCCGCGCTCGCCCAGAATCGCCTTGGCATCGCCCAGAACCGGCTCGGAGGAGGTCACGCAGCCCGCCACCGCCAGGCACAGGATCGCGGCGGCCAGCCGCGCGTGTAGCATCCGGGCGGGGTCACCGGAAAATTTCATAAGTATTTTCAATGGCATGATGGCTCCCAAACTGGAAAACGGCGATCCGGGCCGTGTTTTTTGAACTTTCTCGATGTGCCAACCGACTAATTCTGTATCATGCCTCCCGGTGGGGGCGGCGGAGGGACACCATGAGTCGGCATTCGCTGGCGACGACCGCTGGGGTCGTCTCCATCCTCGCTATTTTTGGTACAATTTCGGCACAGGCCGCCGATCTGGTCTGGGAAGTCGAAAACCCGTTCCGTTTCTTCAAAAGCACCCGGTCGTTTGCGCTGCATGAGGCCGCATATAGGTCGGTCCGCGGTGATCCGAATGGCGCGGTTCCGCGCAATGTCGTGTGGCGCACCGAGCGCAGGCTCAACGATCCGGACTGCCGCGACTCTTCGACGCCGGATAAGTGTGCGGCCACCGCCGGCCGCCGCTATCAGCAGAGTCGCCTCGGCTGGGCGGCGCAGACCCTCAACGACACCTGTTACGATCATAACGGCCGCCCGCGCCACTACGGCGCGACCTGCCTGCGCCGGTACTCCTGGGGCACCGCGCGGGAAGACTATGTCCTGCCCAACGCGCACACCGTGACAGTGCGGATTGCCGCGGCGCAGCTCGAGGGCGTCAGCGGCCAATGCAACTGGATGTGGCGTCCGCGTCGTGCGGACGGAAAGATCGAGACCCGTCAGCAGGAGTGCAAGCGGCCGCTGACCATCGCACGCGTGCCCTATTCGACCGACGTGCGCAACTCCGGCGTGTCGGTTGCTGTGACCTTGCCGGACGGCCGCCAGCTCTTTGAACGCGACGTGGTCGTGGAGGATCTGTTCATTGTCGCGCTCGGCGATTCCTTCGCCTCCGGCGAAAGCAATCCGGACCGCCCGGTGCAGTTCAGCCCGGGGCGCGAGATGGTCTATGACCCGACGCTGCTCAATGACGAGGTGGCGCAGGGTCCGGAGCCGGACCCGCAGGTCCAGTCCCGTTTCGGTTTGGCGTCGCGCAACGACATCAATCCCAAGGTGCTACCGCGGCGGCTGATGGAGGATGAACTCGCCGAGCGATTCAACCGGCCGGGCTCGGCCGCGTTCCAGGCGGCATTCGACAAGGCGCGGGCGCAGTGGCTCAGCCTCGACTGTCACCGCTCGCAATACGGCTATCCGGTCCGTGTCGCGCTGCAGCTCGCGCTCGAAAACCGGCACCGCGCAGTGACGCTTGCAACCTTTTCGTGCTCGGGCGCCGAGGTCGCGAACGGGCTGTTCCTCGACATGGACGCCCGCGAGGGATTCAGCGAGCCGAGCGGCAAGAAGGTGCGCGCCCAGCTCGATCAACTGAGCGATCTGCTCTGCCGCGGCGGCGCCGGCGCACGCACCCAGCAGGCGAGTTACACCCTGCCGATGTATTCGGCCGGCAGCACCTCGATCTCCGTCCAGCGCATCACCAAGCGCTGGTGCCCGCCGCAGCAGCGCAAGCGGCAGATCGACATGGTGATGATGTCGGTCGGCGGCAACGATGTCGGCTTCGGCGGGCTCGTTGCCTATGCCATGACCGAGAGCGCCAGGGACTTCGCACCGATCGCAGCCTGGGTCGGCAGCTCGATCCGGTTCAGTCCGCAGGTGTCGCGGGCCTATCTCAATGTGCTGGATGAGCGCATGAAGGCGCTCAAGGACGCGCTGCATCAGGGCTTTGGCGTCGATCCTTCGCGCGTGCTGCAAACGAGCTACGAGCCGATCCAGTATGACGAGACCGGCGCACTGTGCGGCTCGCAGCCGACACTCGGCATGGACGTTCATCCCGGGTTGAAGCTCAATCGCGGCCGCCTGAAGGAAACCGCCGACTTCCTCAACGACTTCCTCGGCCGGCTGCAATGCATCTCCAATGCCAGGGAAGGGCGTAGTTGCCCGGGCAACCTGGCGACCGGTGCGGGCACCGGCTTCAAGCTGGTCACCGACCACCTGCCCGAGTTCGCCAAGCGGGGCGTCTGCGCCCGCGATCCGAAGCGCGCCTTCACGGATGGCGTCAACATGCGGGTGCCGCGGCGTCCGCCCGGCGCTGACGAGTTCAAGCCTTATTCGCCGGCCGCGACGCTGCCCTATGCGCATCACTGGCGGCTGTTCCGCACGCCCAACGACGCGTTTCTGGCAGCCAATACCCACCGGGAAGGGACCTCGCTGTTCGATATTCTGCAGCCGGCCTATGCCGGCCTCTACAGCGGCGCGATCCATCCGACCGCGGAGGGCCACGCCATCGTGGCCGACCATGTCGTCCGCCACGCCCGCGGCGTGCTGGCCAAGCGCCAGCAGCGCAGTGCCGCCCGCTGACGGCTTCTGCAATCGCGAGGTGAGCGGCCCGGCCGCCCGCCGCCGGCATTCGCTCACCGCTTCTTGTCGCGTTCGGGGCGCACCCCCGCGAAAATCGCCGTGCCTTGGGCGGACAAGAACGACTTGAGCGCCGCCCACGGCACGAAGGCGATGTAGGGGCCCTCGGCGTAGGCGCCGACGTCATAGGGCGAGTAATGGAAGGTGAGGCCGGAGCTCTTCCCCGGCGCGGTCGAGGGCGCGAGCGTCACCGGCCCCAGCTTGAGCAGCGACGGCGCGATGCCGCGCGCGATGAATTCGTCCAGCGCAGCAAACCGTTCCGGGGTGAGCTTCTCCTTCGGGATGTCGACGTTGATGGTGCCGCGCGCAATCTTCTCCGCCGCCACCGCGATCCGCGCCATGCGAGCGATCGCCCGCATGGTCGGTCCGTTGTCGGCGGTCTCTTTGAAGAACGGACGGATGCTGATGCGCTTCTTGGATTCGCGGTCCCACAGGATGGTATCGATCCGCGTGTTGGGGTGCGCGCCGCCGGTATAGGTGCCGTCCTCGCGCACCACGCTGACATAGCGGCCGACCACCGAACGTAGTTCGTAGCCTCGCTCATAGGTCCAGCGCCGGCCCTCGGGGAACAGGGTCGGGTCGGTGCGGAACTCCTTGTCGGCCTCGGCGCGCATGCGCTCCGCCCAGCGGCGGCCTTCGGCGAGGCAGTTTTCGGCCAGGCCCGGGTGTCCCCGCAGCGCCTCGTCCACTGTGACGGCGACGACCGCCGCCTTGCTGGAAATCGAAACCTGCGGCTTGGGCGCGGCGTGCGCCGCGGCGATGATTCCGACCGCAAGCACGATTGAAACAGGAACGAGCTGACGCATGGGTTCTCCGACTTATTCGGTTGCTGCGCCGCCGCGCCGCTGGTTGAGCCGCTTGAGCAAATCCTCCGCCGCGTCCGCGATCACCGTGCCAGGCGGGAAGATCGCGGCCGCGCCGGCGCGCTGGAGGGGCTCGTAATCCTGCGGCGGCACCACGCCGCCGACCACGATCATGATGTCGCCGCGGTCCTGGCGCTCAAGCTCGGCTTTCAGCTCCGGCACATGGGTCAGGTGAGACGCGGCCAGCGTCGAGATGCCGACCACGTCGACGTCGTTCTCGATCGCTCGCTGCGCGGCTTCCGCCGGTGTGGCGAACAAGGGCCCGATATCGACCTCGAAGCCGAGATCGGTGAATGCCGAAGCGATGACTCGCTGGCCCCGGTCATGACCGTCTTGCCCAGTCTTTGCCACCAGGATGCGCGGGCGACGGCCGCGGTTGCGCTCGAACGCGGCCACCAGCGGCTTCAGGCGTTCGACCGCATCCGCCATCCCGGCTTCCCGCCGATACACGCCGGAGATCGTCTCGGTTTCCGCCTGGTGGCGGCCATACACTTTCTCCATCGCCTCCGATATTTCGCCAACGGTGGCTTTGGCGCGCGCCGCGTCGATCGCGAGCGCGAGCAGGTTCTCGTTGCCGCCGGCGGCGGTCCGCGTGAGCGCGGCGAGCGTCTCGGCGACCGCCTGCGGGTCGCGCTCGCGCCGCAGGCGGGCAAGCTTCTCGATTTGCGTCCTGAGTACGGCCGCGTTGTCGATCTTGAGCAATTCGACCGGGGCTTCATGGTCCGGGCGATAGCGGTTGACGCCGACGACCACCTGCCTGCCTGAGTCGATGCGCGCCTGCGCCTTCGCTGCCGCTTCCTCGATGCGGCGCTTCGGGAGGCCCGCCTCGATCGCCTGCGCCATGCCGCCCATCTCTTCGACTTCCTTTATGTGGCTCCAGGCTCGCCTGGCGAGCTCGCCGGTGAGCCGTTCGACATAGAACGAGCCACCCCAGGGATCGATGACGCGTGTGGTGCCGGATTCGCGTTGCAACAGAATCTGGGTGTTGCGCGCGATGCGGGCGGAAAAATCGCTCGGCAGCGCCAGCGCCTCATCGAGCGCATTGGTGTGCAGCGACTGCGTGCCGCCCTGGGTGGCCGCCATCGCCTCAATCATGGTGCGGACCACGTTGTTGAACACGTCCTGCGAAGTGAGCGACCAGCCAGAGGTCTGGGTGTGCGCGCGCAATGCCAGCGACCGCTCCGACTTCGGCTCGAACACCTTCATCAGCTTGGCCCACAGCATGCGCGCGGCGCGCTGCTTCGCCACCTCCATGAAGAAGTTCATGCCGGAGTTCCAGAAGAACGACAGCCGCGGCGCGAAGCGGTCGACATCGAGTCCGGCCGCGATGCCGGCGCGGACATATTCGACGCCGTCGGCGAGCGTGTAGGCGAGCTCGAGGTCGCAGGTCGCGCCCGCTTCCTGCATGTGATAGCCGGAGATCGAGATCGAGTTGAACTTCGGCATGTGCTTCGCGGTGTACGCGAAGATGTCGGAGACGATGCGCAACGACGGCTTGGGCGGATAGATATAGGTGTTGCGCACCATGAATTCCTTGAGGATGTCGTTCTGGATGGTGCCGCCGAGCTTCTCCGGCGGCACGCCCTGTTCCTCGGCCGCGACGATGTAGTTCGCCAGCACCGGCAGCACCGCGCCGTTCATGGTCATCGACACCGTCATCTGGTCGAGCGGGATGCCGTCGAACAACGTGCGCATGTCGTAGATCGAATCGATCGCCACGCCCGCCATGCCGACGTCGCCGGCGACACGCGGATGATCGGAGTCGTAGCCGCGGTGGGTCGCGAGATCGAAGGCGACCGACAGGCCCTTCTGTCCGCCCGCAAGGTTGCGTCGGTAGAAGGCGTTGGAGTCCTCCGCCGTGGAGAAGCCGGCATATTGCCGGATGGTCCAGGGCTGGGTGACGTACATGGTGGCGTAGGGTCCACGCAGGAACGGCGCGATACCCGGATAGGTGTCGAGGAAGTCGAGGCCGGCGAGTTCGTCTGCGCCATAGGCCGTCTTCACCGCGATGCCTTCGGGCGTGAGCCACGGCTCAATCTCTTCGGCCTGCGGAAGCACGTCAGGCGGATCCGCATAGTCAATGACAGCGAAGTTCGGAACACGGCTCATGGGTGGTGATAGTATAGGCTTTCGATGGAACCAAGGCGATGAACGAAATCTTGCCGGGCAAGCATCCCGCCTCCGCTGCCAAAGCGCACGATCCCGACGAGTTCGTGAGCCTGCCCGGCTGGCTCTACTGCGACGAGGAATTCTTCGCGCACGAGGTGGAGCGGGTGTTCCGGCCGTCCTGGCAGATCGTCTGCCACCTCAGCGACATCCCCGACGCCGGCGACTACCACACTCTGGAATTCCTCGGTGAATCGACCGTCGTCCTGCGCGGCGACGATCGCGTCGTGCGCGCGTTCCACAATGTTTGCCGGCATCGCGCGGCGCGGCTGCTTGATGGGCCAGCCGGCCATTGTGCGTTCCGCGTCACCTGCCCTTATCACGCCTGGAGCTATGACCTGAAAGGCAACCTCGCCGGGGTGCCGTTGCGCGATACTTTCGTGGGGCTCGATCCGGCGGCGAATGGGCTGAAGCCGGTGGAGCTGGAGATCTATCACGGCTTCGTCTTCGTGCGTCTCGTCGGCGGCACGCCGTCGGTCGCGGCGATGATGGAACCCTACGAGCGCGAGATTGCCGCCTACCGCATGGAGGAGCTGATGCCGTTCGGGCGGGTGACGCTGCGTCCGCGTCCGGTCAACTGGAAGAACATCGCCGACAACTATTCCGACTCGTTGCACATCAATGTGGCGCATCCAGGCCTGACGCGTCTGTTCGGCAAGGGTTACGGCATCGAGGCGCGCGAATGGGTCGCCAGGATGTGGGGCCAGTTGCGCGACGAACCGTCGTCGAACCGCTCCGAGCGTATGTATCAGCGGTATCTGCCGCACGTGCCGCATCTGCCGGAGAATCACCAACGGCTGTGGTGCTATTTCAAGCTCTGGCCGAACGTCGCTTTCGACATCTATCCCGACCAGATCGACTTCATGCAATTCGTGCCGGTCTCAGCGACGCAGACGACAATCCGCGAGATCGCCTATGTGCATCCCGACGCGCGCCGCGCGATGAAGGCCGTACGCTATCTCAATTGGCGGATCAACCGTCAGGTCAACAAGGAAGACACCGGCCTCATCAGCCGCGTGCAGGCGGGGATAGCGTCGTCGAGCTACGAGACCGGGCCGCTCGGAACGACCGAAGTGTGCCTGCGCAGCTTCGGCCGCAAGTTCCGCGAGTTGATTCCGGTGGCGCGCAATCGCCGCCCGCCGCCGCCGGGATGGAGCAAGCGCGCCGGTTAGTTACCTTGCTGCTCGAACGGTGCCGCGAAGCGCAGCGGCGCCAGCGGCGCGACCGTGGCGACGGCCGCTAGCTTCGGTACGCGCACGGGCGGCAGGTCGAGCACGTCAACCTTGGCATCGCCGGCATCGCGGAAGGCGTTGGCGCCGACCAGCGTTTTCTCGCCTGCGGCCAGCGCGCGTTCACGTACGGCGCGGGCCTCGGCGACCTTCGACTGGAAGGCGCCTCGCGCGAGTGCGGTGACGATGCCGCCTGCGGCCTCGAGCTCCTGGAACAGCGCCCAGGCCGCGCGGCAGAGCTTTGCCGTGAGGTCTTCGCTCCAGCCCGTTCCGGCGGTTGGATCAGCGACGCGGGCGATATTCGCCTCCTCGATCAACACAAGCTGCGTGCTGCGCGCGATGCGACGGGAGAAGCGGTCGGGCAGGCCTGAGGCCAACGTGAACGGCAGCACGGCGACGGTGTCGGCGCCGCCAATGCCGCCAGCGGCGACAGCGATGGTGGCGCGCAGCATGTTGGCGTAGGGGTCGCTGCGGGTCATGCTCCGCCAGGCGGTTTCGGCGGCGACGAAGGCGGGCGCGGGCGCCAGGCCGCAGCTTTCCTCGATGCGTTGCCACAGCTTTCGCAGCGCCCGGAACTTGGCGATGGTGAAGAACTGGTCGGCATCCGCGGTGAGGCGGAATCCGATCATGCGGCGCGCATCATCGAGCGCGATACCGGCAGCCTCGAACACGCGCAGATAGGCGACCGCGACGGCCAGCACGAACGCGAGCTCCTGCGCCTCGGTGCCGCCCGCGGCGTGGACGATGCGCCCGTCGGCGGCGGCGAACGGGCCCTTGAAGCCGCGCCGCGCGAGGTCTGCCGCCATTCTTGCTGCGTACGGCGCGAGGTCCTGCAAGGGGAGGGGAGATCGCCCGTGCAACGCGAGCGCCCCGACTGGATCGATTCCGAAGCGAATATCGACCGCCACAGGCGACAGGCCGCGCCGTTCGATCAGCGTGGCAAGCGCGAGCGCCATGTCCATGGCGTGCGGGCTGAATTCGCAATCGATGGCGATGCCGGCGTCGAGGTGGACACCGTCGAGCGCGCGCGCAAACGCCTCGGGCGAGGGATCGAGCCCGTAGCCATGGGCGCCAGCCGCGCCGGCCGGGACCAGCAGCAGGCCATTCGCGCCGTTCTCAAGCTCGTGCAGCGCTTCGGCGTTGGCGAGCGCGGGGTCGGGGAGGTCGATTCGCTGGACGATCCCCCAGGCCGCGCCCGGCCTGCGCCCGGCAACGGAAGCCCCGGACGCTCGCGGGTAGAGTGGGGCGATTGGCAGGCCATCGGCGCTGTGGGCGGTCAGGCGGTCTTCAACGCGCGCGCCGGCGAGGACCGCTTCGGCGAGCTTGCGCCATTGCTCCAGCGTTGCCGGGGGAAATTCGGCCGCGAGCGGAAGGTCGTCGGGCGCGTCGGTCATGGCGCGGGTCATGGGAGCCAAAATGGCATGGCGGCCGCGATCCGTCATCCCGAGCGCGGCGGCAGCCTTTCGATGCCGGCGGCGTCGATTTTGGCAAGCGCGTCGCGCACCCGGATGCCGCCGATAGCGCTGTCGGGACGGATTTCGGCCAGCGGGACCAGCACAAATGCGCGCTCGAACAGACGCGGGTGCGGCAGCGTCAGGTCCGGCGTGTCGAGCATGACTCCGTCATAGGCGAGGAGGTCGATATCGAGGCGGCGCGGGCCCCATCGCCGCTCCTTGGCGCGATCTCGTCCGAATGCGCGCTCGACCTCCTGGGCGTGTGCGAGCAGGGCATGCGGCGCCAGGCTTGTCTCGACGGCGGCGCAGAGATTGACGAACGCCGGCTGGTCCTCGACCCCCCAGGGCGGCGTCGCATAGTCGGACGAGCGGGCCAGCAACCGCACGCGCGCACCGTCGCACAGCATCGCCAGTGCGCGGTCGAACGTGGTGCGCACATCGCCGAGATTGCCACCGAGCGCGATGAGCGCCTCAGGCATGACCGGAATCGTGCCCATCCCGCGATCGCACGATGGTCACGCCGACATCGGCGAAGGTCGCAGCAATCGGCGCGTGTGGCTTGTGCACCGTTACGCGGACCGCGGTGACCTTGGCGAAGTCCGACAGGACCGCCTCGGCGACCGCGCCGGCCGCGGACTCGACCAGCTTGTGATTGCGGGCTGTGAAGGCGCGGGTCGCGCATTCGACGATGGCCGCGTAGGAAGCCGTATCGGCCAGCTTGTCGGAGCCAGCGGCGTCGCCGAGGTCTATCGACAAAACGAGATCGAGGATGAAGCGCTGCCCGACCCTGGACTCGTGCTCCATCACCCCATGATGGGCGTGGATCAGCAGGCCTGTGACGAAGATCGCATCGTTCATCGCGCGCCCTCGATGGCGGCGGCGACCTTGAGCGCCTGCGCGGTTTTGGCGACGTCATGGGTGCGCACAATCGCCGCACCGTTCGTCACCGCGATCAGGTGCGCCGCGATCGAGCCGCCCAGCCGTTGGCCGGGCGGCGAGGGCGACACCGAATGGATGAACCGCTTGCGCGAGGCGCCGACCAGCAGCGGCAGGCCGAAGGATTTCAACTCGGCCAGCCGAGCGATGGCGGTGATGCTTTGCTCGGGCGTCTTGCCGAAGCCAATGCCGGGGTCGAGGACGATCCTGTCCGCGGCGATCCCAGCCTGGCCCGCGATGGCGAGCGAGCGGGAGAAGAACGCGGCGATATCCGCCATGATGTCGATCGCCGGATCGGCGGCCTCGCGGTTGTGCATGACAATGACCGGCACGCCGTGCTCGGCGACCACGTGCGCCATGTCGGGGTCGCGTTGCAGGCCCCAAACGTCGTTGACGATGGCGGCGCCTCTGCCAAGCGCCCAGGCCGCGACCTTGGCCTTCATGGTGTCGATGGAGACGGCGACGCCGGTTTCCACTGCCGCCGGCAGCACCGGCGTCAGCCGATGCATCTCCTGCTCCAGCGCCACCGCGACCGCATCGCCGTAGGGGCGGGTCGATTCGGCGCCGATATCGATGATGTCCGCACCCTCGGCTGCCATGCGGCGGGCCTGGGCGACCGCGTCGCCGGGGTCCAGGAAGCGGCCGCCGTCGGAGAAAGAGTCCGGCGTGACGTTGAGCACTCCCATCACCGCCGGGCGTCCCAGCGTCAACAGGCGGGCGAGCGGTTGCGATGCGTCGTTGCGGACGCCTTTCAGGCCGAGATCGGACTGACGCGGCAGGCTCACAAGGCAGGCTTTGCGCCGGACGGGAAGGGGTGTCAAGCAGCGTTCCAGCACCCTGGAGTGCTTGCCGCTGCGCTACTTTTTGTAGGTGATCTTGAGCTGGAGCCGCTTGGCGTGCTCGACCCAGCGCACGACGAGCCTGGGCGACGGCAACAGCCGTACCATCTTCTTTTTCTTGTTGGCCTCAGCCATGGCCTTCACCAGGTTTTCGGGCTTGCGGTAGCGCAATTCCCGCACGGTATCGACGCCGATCTCGCGCAGCAGTCCGACATAGCCGCGGCCCATGCCCTTGATGCGGAGGTGATCGCACGCGTTCGCGAACATCAGGAGGCGCTTTTCGGCGATGGCGCACCGGGTGGCGAGGAGCCGGCGCCCGCGCCAGCTTTTGGCCTCTTCGAGGAAGCGCTCAGTCGTTCGGATTCCGAGCGACTTGAGCGTTCTTACCTCATCCGCATCGATCCCCTCGATGTGGGTGATAGGATAGGTCATCCAGTTCTCCTCACCTGCCCCGCCAATCGTCCGCCGCCAGGCGTCAGACGAACTGGCCGAGCCCGGGGATCGCGCCGACAATCTCGCCGACTGCGTCCTCCCCTAGTTTTTCTCGTGCATAGGCAATGATCTCGCGAACGACCGCCTGGACCTGACCCATGCTCAGGCCCGCGGCCATCAGGCGGCTTCCGGCGGCCATGACGCCACCGCCAAACATTCCGCCTGCACTTGAATAGGGTTCGACCTGCGCCATCGCCGCCTCGGCGCCGGGAATCTGGTCGATCAGCGCCTGGACTTTATCGGGAGGGCCTTCCTTGGCGAGGAATTGCAGAATGATGCCGACGGCGGTTTCCGCGGCCGCCCGGTCGATGCCGACCTTGGCGACGAGACGCCCAATCAACTCGTCCATCTGCCCCTCACCAGCCCCACGCTTGCGGCATTAACCATATAATGTCGGGGATAGTCTGCCGAAACAAGCGCAGTAACAACGCGAAGTCGGAATGCGTTGCATCTTTGCATCACCTCCAAATGACACTGTCTTGGTTGCCAAGTGTCTCGGTTGCACGAGCGAGCGAGAAGGCAGCGCGTGTGCCGACGATCGCCATCGCCTTCGCCGCGCGACACGTCACGTCACGTAACGTGTGTTGCGTGGTCGGCACGGCGAAAAAAATTCCATCATCCGGCCCCCGTGCACTACGCCCGTACCGTGACACGCGCGGGATTCCCGCATATATTCCAAGCTATAGGGGCGGCGCTGTTGCTGGGTGTTGAAGGGTTACTCGATTGCCAGCGGGTACGTTTGCGTCCGCGCGCCTCATCGTCGTCGCTCCTGACGATCGCGATGGCGGACTGATCGGCATGATTGCGCGAATGGGCTTCGCGAGCGTGCGGGCCGTCCGGTGCCTCGATGCGGCGCGGGATTTATGCGCCGCGGGCGATATCGACGCCTGCCTGGTGTTGCTGCCCCGTACGGTTCCTGACGAAAGCCTGCCTTGGACGGTGGAGGACGACGCGCCGGGCCGCGACGGTATCCCGAGCCTTCTGTTGGCCGAGGCCGTCACTCCGTACGTTGCGGCTTGCGCCCGGAGGGCCGGCTATTCGGCCGTCGCTTCGCTTTCGGTTCCCCCAAGGATACTTTATCGCTGCATCCGCGCGCTTTTGCAGTTGGCGCGGCAAGGCGATCGCGGCGATGGGTGCCCGCCAGCGGGAAGCCAGACCTCGCGGGTCCGGCGCAGCGGACGCCTGGGTACGATCGCAACCGCAACCGCCGGTCCGGGCAAGCAACGACTGCAATAGCCGGCCCATGCGGCTGCGGCCCCGTGGCGCTGGCGCAAGTCTCGACAGAGCGCCGAGTGCGATTGACCCCGCGTCGTGGTCGGGGACAATGGCCCTTGGGGTCCTTGCTGCGGACGAAGGAAAGATAGAACGCATGGCCAAAGCCAGGAACAGGAAAGTGTCGGCCAAAGCCAAAACCAACGCTGCGACGATCAGGTCCGACAAGGTTCCCGAAGGCGCGATTCTTGTCGGCAAGAGCGACAAGAAGCCGGAATGCCTGACGTTGTCGCTCGCCAACCGCCATGGTCTGGTCACCGGCGCGACCGGCACCGGCAAGACGGTAACCCTTCAGGTTCTCGCCGAGGGTTTCTCGCGCGCCGGCGTTCCGGTGTTCGCGGCCGACATCAAGGGCGATCTCTCGGGCATCGCCGCCCCCGGCGAGGCCAAGGAAGCTTTCGTCAACCGTGCCAAGACGCTTGGCATCGACTACCAGGCCGACGAGTTTCCTGTGATGTTCTGGGACGTGTTCGGAGAGCAGGGTCATCCGGTGCGGGCCACGATTGCGGAAATGGGCCCGCTGCTGCTCAGCCGGCTGCTAGGGCTGAACGAAACCCAGGAAGGCGTGCTCAACATCGCGTTCCGGATGGCCGACGAGCATGGCCTTGCCCTGCTCGATCTCAAGGATCTGCGCGCGCTGCTCGCCTTCGTGTCCGAGAACGCGGCCGAGATTCAGAAGACCTACGGCAACGTCTCGGCCGCCTCGATCGGCGCCATTCAGCGGCAGTTGCTCGTGCTGGAGAACCAAGGAGGGACCAAGTTCTTCGGCGAGCCGGCCCTCAATATCGAAGATTTCATGCGTACCGACCGCGACGGCCGCGGCTACATCAATATGCTGGTCGCCGACAAGCTGATGGAGAATCCGCGGCTCTATGGAACGTTCCTGCTGTGGCTTCTTTCAGAGCTGTTCGAGGAAATGCCGGAAGTCGGCGATCCCGAGAAGCCGAAGCTGGTGTTCTTCTTCGATGAGGCGCATCTCCTGTTCACCGATGCGCCGAAGGCGCTGCTCGACAAGATCGAGCAGGTCGTGCGGCTGATCCGCTCCAAGGGAGTCGGGGTCTATTTCGTGACGCAGAATCCGCTCGACGTCCCCGACAAGGTGTTGGCCCAGCTCGGCAACCGCGTCCAGCATGCGCTGCGCGCCTATACGCCGCGCGACCAGAAGGCGGTCAAGGCGGCAGCCGAAACTTTCCGGCCGAATCCCAAGCTCAAGACCGCCCAGGTCATCACCGAGCTGGAAAAGGGCGAGGCGCTTGTCTCCTTCCTTGAAGGCAAGGGATCGCCCTCGATGGTCGAGCGGACCCTGATCTGTCCGCCGACGGCGCGGCTCGGCCCAATCACGCCGGACGAGCGCAAGGCCGTGCAGGCCAGAAGTCCGGTCAAGGGAAAGTACGACACCGGGATCGACCGGGAATCGGCGTTCGAGAAGCTGCAGCAGCGCACGCAGGATCCGGCTGCCCCCGGCGGAACCGCGCAAGGCGAACCGGTGGAGCAACCGGGCGGCTGGCTCGGCGGTGTCGGCGGGATGTTGGGCGGTATCTTCGGTACCAGCCGGCCGCGCGGCCAGCGGCTTTCGACCGGTCAGCATGTCGCGCGCTCGGTGACACGGTCCGTGGTCAGTACGACTGTCGGCAAGGTGGCCGGCGACCTCGGAAAGTCGATCGGCGGTTCGATGGGCAATACGGTCGCCCGCGCCATCGTTCGAGGAATGCTGGGCGGGATATTGCGCCGATAGGCTTCACTCAGCATAAGTCGCCATGGCCGGGCTTGTTACCGCAAGTCGGGTTCTCCCTTGCGACAACGGAGCCAATGAATGCCGCTCAATCTCATTGCCATCGAAGAGCATTTCTGGACGCCGGAGCTGCGGTCACTGCGGCCGGCCGAGCTGATCCGCGATCCCGAACACGCCAAGCGTCTCGACGACCTCGGCGAATTGCGCATCCGCGAGATGGACGCGGTCGGCATCGACATGCAGGTTCTCTCTGAAACAGCGCCCGCCGTGCACAACCTCGATCCCGAGAAGGCGGTGCCGCTGGCGCGCCGCTCCAACGATTTCCTGCATGAAGGCATTCGCGCCCATCCCGACCGCTTTGCCGGATTTGCCGCGCTGCCGGTGACCGACCCCAAGGCCGCGGCCGAGGAGCTCGAGCGCGCGGTGACCAGGCTCGGCTTCAAGGGCGCGATGTTCATGGGCCTGAGCAAGGGCCGCTTCCTCGACGACAAGTTCTTCTGGCCGATCTTCGAGCGCGCCCAGGCCCTCGACGTGCCGATCTATCTGCATCCGTCGAAGCCGCATCAGGCGGTGATCGACGCCTACTTCAAGGGCTACCCGGCGCTGATCGGTCCTTCGCTGGGCTTCGGCAACGAGGTGCTGACGATGGCGCTCCGGCTGGTGGTCGGCGGCGTGCTCGACGCCCATCCAAAGCTCAAGGTCATCATCGGCCATCTGGGCGAAGGATTGCCATTCCTGCAGTGGCGCACCGATCGCTCGCTGGCGCGCGACGCCAAGCTGCCGCGCAGCTTCACCGACTATGTGCGCCAGCACTTCTGGATCACGACCAGCGGGGCGTTCTCGGACGCGGCGCTGCGCTGCTCGATCGACGAACTGGGGAGCGACAAGGTGATCTTCTCGGTCGACTACCCCTATGTGAAGAACGACGCTGCGCGGACCTGGTTCGACGCCGCGCCGATCAGCGAGGCGGAGCGGCAGGCGATCGCGTCCGGCAATGTGAAGAAGCTGCTGAAGCTGTAACCGACCGCGAGGTAGGCCCCATGCCATCGCCATCCGCAGTCCTGCCCGCCGTGCTCGACCGGATCGACGCCGAGCTCGATAACAGCGTCGAGCGCCTGTTCGATTTCCTGAAGATCCAGTCGATCTCGACCGACCCCACCTACAAGGATCATTGCAAGACCGCCGCCGAATTCGTGGCCAAGGACCTCGCGAGTCTCGGCTTCGATGCCTCATTGCGCCCGACGGGCGGGCATCCGGTGGTGATCGGCAAAGGCGGCAACGGCAAGGGGCCGCGCGTTCTGTTCTACGGCCACTACGACGTGCAGCCGGTCGACCCGCTCGAATTATGGGAGACGCCGCCATTCGCGCCGCGCATCGCCAAGACCGCGGACGGCCGCAAGATCATCGTCGCGCGCGGCGCGTGCGACGACAAAGGCCAGGTCATGACCTTCATCGAGGCGCTGCGCGCGTACAAGGCGGTGACCGGCGAGATTCCGCTCCCAGTCACGATGATGATCGAAGGCGAGGAGGAGTGCGGCTCCGAGCATCTGTTCGGCTTCGTCAGGGACAATGCCGCCGAGCTCAAGCAGGACTTCGCGCTGGTCTGCGATACCAGCATGTGGGACGAGAGGACGCCGGCGATCACCACGTCGCTGCGCGGCCTCGTCTACGAGGAGGTGCGCGTCACCTGCGCCGATCGCGACCTGCATTCGGGCATTTTCGGAGGCGCGGCGCAGAACCCGTTGCGCGTGCTTTCGAAAATCCTCGGCGCGCTGCACGATAAGAACGGCAAGGTTACGATCCCCGGCTTCTACGACGGCGTGAAGGACCTGCCGAAGGACATCAAGGCCGATCTCGCGCGGCTCAAGCTCAGCCCCAAGGACTTCCTGGGACCCGTCGGCCTCAAGGCGCCGGCGGGCGAGAAGAACCGCATGCTGATCGAGCAGATCGCGACGCGCCCGACGGCCGAGATCAACGGCCTGATCGGGGGCTACACCGGCGCCGGCGCCAAGACCGTGCTGCCGGCGCAGGCGATGGCGAAGGTGTCGTTCCGCCTGGTCGGCGCGCAGAACCCGAAGAAGATCCAGGCCGCGTTCCGCAAATTCGTACGCGAGCGGTTGCCGGTGGACGCCAAGGTTGAGTTCACCAATTTCGGGCTGGCGCCCGCGATTCAGCTTCCGTTCGACAATCCGGCGCTGGTTAAGGCGCGCGCTGCGCTGGCGCAGGAGTGGGGCCGCAAGGCGGTGACGGTGGGCGAGGGCGGCTCGATCCCGATCGTGGGCGACTTCAAGCGCGTGCTCGGCATGGACACGATCATGGTCGGCTTCGCGCTCGACGACGACCGCGTGCATTCGCCGAACGAGAAATACGACCTTACGAGCTTCCACAAAGGCACGCGAAGCTGGGCGCGCATCCTGGCGGCGTTGGCGGGCTAGCACGCGCGACCTGTCGCTGGTCTACTCTGAACCGCCGCACCGGCGTCGACGACGGTAGCTCCGGAGAATCCAATGCCCGCGGTCGGCTATGCCACGCCGCTGCTTGCGCTCGACGCCGTGGTAATCGATACCGAGGCGACCGGCCTCGATCCCCGGAAGGGCCGCGTCGTCGAGATCGCGGCGGTGCGCATTGTCGGCGGCCGAATCGCCGTGGGCGATACGTTTCGGAGCCTGGTCAATCCGGGAGGGCCGATTCCCGCCGAAGCCGCGGCAATTCACGGTATCGACGACGCCAAGGTGGCAACGGCGCCAGACCTCGCGACGCTGTGGTCCGCCTGGTCCGGCTTTGTCGGAGAGGCGCCGTGGATCGGTCATGCGATCGGCTTCGACCTCGCGGTGCTTACGCGCGAATGCCGCGAAGCCGGCATCGCCTGGGAGCGACCGCGCGCCCTGTGCACCCGCCTGCTGGCCGAGCTTGTAGAGCCAGGTCTGGCGGATTTCACGATCGAGCGGATTGCAGCCTGGCTTGATGTCGAGGTGACCGATCGGCACTCCGCGCTGGGCGATGCGATGACGGCGGCACGGATCTTTATCGCGCTGATTCCCAGATTGCGCGAACGCGGCGTGCGAACGGTCGGCGAGGCATTGCAGGCGTGCCGCGCTATTACGCACGTGCTTGATGACCAGAAGCGTGCCGGATGGGCTGAAGTCGTCGATGCACCGCGCGACGCCGAAGTCGATCCGGTGCTTCTTCGTCTCGACTCCTACCCCTATCGGCACCGCGTCCGGGATGTGATGCGGCGTCCGCCGGAGTTCGTCGCCGCGAACGCGTCGGTTCGTGATGCTCTGGCGTCCATGATGGAACGGCGGATTTCATCGCTTTATGTCCACGAACTGTCCGATCCCCCGCCACGTGCTGCCGACGCTGGAATCGTGACCGAACGCGACATCCTGCGCGCGACCGCGGAGCATGGCCCGCGCGCCCTCGATACGGCGGTGAAGGAGATCATGAGCCGACCGCTGATCGGCGTTCCCGCCAACGATTTTGTGTATCGCGCCATCGGCCGGATGAGTCGGCTGAACATTCGCCACCTCGCCGCGCTCGATGAGGCCGGCCGTGTCGTGGGCGCACTCTCGGCGCGCGATCTGTTGCGGCTGCGGGCAGGCGAGGCGGTGTCGCTCGGCGACGAGATCGAAGAATCCAGCGACGTCCACGATCTGGCTGGCGCCTGGTCCAAGGTGCCGCAGGTCGCGTGCTCTTTGATTGCGGAGGGCGTGTCGGGCCGCGACATTGCCGGTGTCGTCTCGCGGGAGCTTTGCGCGCTTACCCATGTCGTCGCGCGCATCGCTGAGCGGCGCATGCAGGAGGAGGGGCACGGTGTTCCGCCGTGCGGTTACGCTTTTGCAGTACTGGGATCCGGCGGCCGCGGCGAGAGCCTGTTGGCGATGGACCAAGACAACGCGCTCGTGTTCGTGGAGGGCGATCCTGGCGGAAGCGCCGACCGCTGGTTCGAAACTTTGGCGCGGCACGTGGCCGACATGCTCGACCAAGTCGGCGTACCCTACTGCAAGGGCGGGATCATGGCGAAGAATTCGCCGTGGCGCGGATCGCTTGCCACCTGGAACGCTCGCATCGCCGACTGGATCAGCCGCTCTCATCCGGAGGATCTGCTTGCCGTCGACATCTTTTTCGACCTGCGCGCCGTTCACGGCGATCTTGCGCTGGCCGAGCGATTGCGTCTTGCGGGACTCGACGCGGCACGTGGAAACGCGGTCTTTGCCAAGCTGTTGGCTGAAGCTGCGGGGTCGGTGGAGCCAGGCATCGGCTGGTTCGGCAGGATCAAGACCGTTGCGGGCCGCATTGATCTCAAGAGATCCGGACTTTTCGGCATCGTGACGGCCGCCCGCGCATTGGCGATTTGTCACCACATTGCCGAACGCTCCACGCCCGCCAGGCTGGCCGGCATAGCGGACCTAGGATTGGGCGCGAACAGTGATCTCGACCTGCTCGTCGATGCACACGGCACGTTGATGACTTTGCTGGCCGCTCAACAGGTCGACGACATTCAGAACGGAATACCCCCGAGCAACGCGGTATCCGTCAAGCGGTTGTCCGCCGGGGATCGGAACCGGTTGCGGTCATCGCTGATGGCGGTTAGCGATCTCGAAACATTCACGCGCGATCTGCTATTCGGGAAATCCAGCAAGTCTTGATTGCACGCTTGGCACACTCGGGAACCGGTCGGTATGGCCGCACGTTGTGTCTCAAAGCAACGGAGGTTTCCCATGGTTCAAGCGACGATGATCAAGGAACATATGGAAGTCGTGGGCTCGGACGGCGTGCATGTGGGCACCGTGGACCACATGGAAGGCGCCGACGAAGTCAAGCTCACCAAGGGTGATGAGAACGCGGGCGAAGAACATCACTTCATCCCGCTCGCCTGGGTCGATCGCGTCGACCAGCAGGTGCACCTCAAGCAGTCGGGCGCCGAGGCCAAGGCGCGTTGGAAAACCCACTAACTGGCCAAAATCTCGCCCCCGCCGCGATGCATCGCGGCGGGGGCAAATTTTTCAATGCATCCGGATGTGTTCAAGCGGATGCTGAGATTTCACTTCATGGCCGCGTCGTACATCTGCGCGACGTATTCCCAGTTCACCAGGTGCTCCACGAAGGCCTTGAGGTAGTCGGGCCGGCGGTTGCGGTAGTCGATGTAGTAGGAGTGCTCCCACACGTCGCAGCCGAGGATCGGCTTGCCGCCGTGCACCAGCGGGCTTTCGCCGTTCGCCGTCTTGGTAACGGCAATCTTGCCGTCCTTCACGGTCAGCCAGCACCAGCCCGAGCCGAACTGCGTGGTGCCGGCTTCCACGAACGCTTCCTTCATCTTCGCGACCGAGCCGAGATCGGCCACGACGCGCTTTTCGAGATTGCCCGGCAGCTTGTCGCCGCCGCCATTGGGCTTCATCCATTGCCAGAAGTGCAGGTGGTTGTAGTGCTGACCGGCATTGTTGAAGAGGCCCTGGTTCTTGCCGAAGGAGCCCTTGACGATGTCTTCGAGCGACTTGCCCTCCCACTCGCTGCCCTTGAGCAGGTTGTTGCCGTTGTTGACATAGGCCAGGTGGTGCTTGTCGTGATGGTATTCGAGCGTCTCGCGCGACATGTAGGGCGCGAGCGCGTCGTGGGCGTAGGGCAGGTCGGGCAGTTTGAACGACATCGTGGTCTCCTCAATGC
>JBOHIG010000143.1:0-3406 GCA_050725815.1 Xanthobacteraceae bacterium | reverse complement strand
CAACAGCAGCACAATGAAGATGACGCCGAGGATGATGTCGGTTTGGGTCGGCAGCGTCGCGCGGTCGGTGAAGTCGTCGCCGCCTTCGAGCGCGTAGGCGAGGATCGCGACGCATACCGCTCCGGCAATGACGTCCCACCAGCGGATGCTGTTGCGGAAGCGGTTGGCCAGCGGAAACAGGAGGAAGCACAGCACCAGCACGAACGCGACATGGATGTAGCGCAACTGCTGGGTGGGAACGATCGGGAAATCGGTGAAGACCGGCGGCACGCCCGCGATCGCCGTGTAAAGGTGAAACGACGACATCGCCACCGCGATCGCAGTGACGATTGCGCCAGCCCAGCCGGCCAGACGGTTGGCCGGCCCCTCTTCCGCCTCGATGAAGGATTCCGCCTTGCGCAGGGATTCGTCGGAGATCGCGCCCTGCGCGGTCAGCCTGGGATTCGATGGCTCCGCACCCTCCGGCTGCGCGGCCGGCTTGCCATCCTCTGCCATGGTTCCCCCATGCACGCTCTTGCCGGCAGTGCCGTTGAGGATACGCTAGCATGCGCCCGATAGGCGGACCACCAGGCAGAGGACGCCGGGCTTATGCCTGGCTTGCGGCATCCTGCCCCAACGCCGCCTGTGCCGCCGCCAGCCGCGCGATCGGCACCCGGAACGGCGAGCACGACACGTAGTCGAGCGCCAGCGCGTGGCAGAACGCGACCGAGGCCGGGTCCCCGCCATGTTCGCCGCAGATGCCGATCTTGAGCCTGGAACGAACCTTGCGGCCGCGCTCGATGCCGATCCGCATCAGCTCGCCGACGCCCTCGCGGTCGATCGACACGAACGGATCGCTCGGGAGAATCCCGCGTGCGGTGTAGGGACCGAGGAAGCTCGCCGCGTCGTCGCGGCTGATGCCGAACGTGGTCTGCGTCAGGTCGTTGGTGCCGAAGGAGAAGAACTCGGCCGACTGCGCGATCTCGCCGGCCATCAGGGAGGCGCGCGGCAGCTCGATCATGGTGCCGACCTGATAGGCGAGCTTGGCGCCGGTTTCCTTCGCGACCGCCGCGGCCATGGCGTCTATGCGCTCCTTGACCAGATCGAACTCGGCCTTGGTCGCGATCAGCGGCACCATCACCTCGGGCACGACCGGCTTGCCGGTGCGCTTTCCGGCCTCCACGGCGGCCTCGAAGATGGCGCGCGCCTGCATCTCGGCAATCTCCGGAAAGGCGATGGCGAGCCGGCAGCCGCGGAAACCGAGCATCGGATTGAATTCGTGCAGCTCGCGCGCGCGCTCGGCGAGCTTGCGAGGGTCGGCGCCCATCGCCGCGCCGACCTCGGCGATCTCCTCCTCGCTGTGCGGCAGAAACTCATGCAGCGGTGGGTCGAGCAGGCGGATGGTCACCGGCAGCCCGCCCATGATCTCGAACAGCTCGGCGAAATCGGCGCGCTGCATCGGCAACAGCTTGGCAAGCGCGGCGCGGCGCTGTTTCTCGTCGTCGGCGAGGATCATCTCGCGCACCGCGCGGATGCGGTCCTCCTCGAAGAACATGTGTTCGGTGCGGCAGAGCCCGATGCCTTCGGCGCCGAATTTCACCGCCACGCGGGCGTCGTTTGGCGTATCGGCATTCGCCCGCACGCCGAGTTTTCGTACGTCGTCGGCCCAGGCCATCAGGGTCCCGAACTCGCCCGAGAGCTCCGGCTCGATCATTGCAATTTGCCCGGCGAGCACCTGTCCGGTCGAGCCGTCGACCGTGATGAGATCGCCGCGCCGCAGCGTCCGCCCGGCCGTCGTCATGGTGCCCGACGAATAATCGACCCGCAGCATGCCCGCGCCCGAGACGCACGGCTTGCCCATGCCGCGCGCGACCACGGCGGCGTGCGAGGTCATGCCGCCGCGCGTAGTCAGGATTCCCTCGGCCGCGTGCATGCCGTGGATGTCCTCCGGCGAGGTTTCGACGCGGACCAGGATGACCTTCTTGCCTTGCGATTTGAGGTTCTCCGCGTCGTCGGCGGAGAACACGATCTCGCCCGCAGCCGCGCCGGGCGATGCCGGCAGCCCGGTCGCGATGACGGTGCGCTCGGCGGCCGGATCGATGGTCGGATGCAGGAGCTGGTCGAGCGCCGCGGGATCGACGCGGGTCACCGCCTCCTTGCGGGTGATGAGACGCTCGTTCGCAAGCTCCACTGCGATCTTGAGCGCGGCTTTGGCAGTGCGCTTGCCGGAGCGGGTCTGCAACATCCAGAGCTTGCCCTGCTCGACGGTGAATTCGAGGTCCTGCATGTCGCGGTAGTGCTTCTCCAGCACGCCGTAGATGCGGGTCAGCTCCTTGAACGCCTCTGGTATCGCCCGCTCCATCGACGGCTTGTCGGAGCCCGCCTCCTTGCGCGCGGCCTCGGTGATCTCCTGCGGGGTGCGGATGCCGGCGACCACGTCCTCGCCCTGCGCATTGATCAGGAATTCGCCGTAGAGCTTCTTTTCGCCGGTGGAGGGATTGCGGGTGAAGGCAACGCCGGTGGCCGAGGTGTCGCCCATATTGCCGAACACCATCGCCTGCACATTGACCGCGGTGCCCCAGCTTTCCGGAATGTTGTGCAGGCGGCGATAGGTGACGGCGCGCTGGTTCATCCAGGAGCCGAACACCGCGCCGATCGCACCCCACAATTGCTCATGCGGGTCCTGCGGGAACGGCTGGCCGTGCTCGTCCTCCACGCGCTCCTTGTAGCGCGCAACCAGCTCGACCCAATCGTCGGCCGACAGGTCGGTGTCGAGCGTGTAGCCGTTGCGGTCCTTGTGATCGTCGAGGATTTCTTCGAAATGGTGGTGGTCGATGCCAAGCACGACATCCGAGTACATCGTGATGAAGCGGCGGTAGCTGTCATAGGCGAAGCGGCGGTCGTCGGCCTTCGCCGCCAGCGCCTCGGCGGTCTCGTCGTTGAGTCCGAGATTGAGCACCGTGTCCATCATGCCAGGCATCGAGGCGCGTGCGCCGGAGCGCACCGACACCAGGAGCGGATTGGTCTTGTCGCCGAATGTCTTGCCGGTCAGCCGGCCGACCGCGGCCAGCGCCTCCCCCACGGCGCGCTCCAGATCGCGCGGATAGCTGTTGCCGTTGGCGTAGTAATGGGTGCAGACGCCGGTGGTGATGGTGAAGCCGGGCGGCACCGGCAGCCCGAGGTTCGCCATCTCGGCAAGGCCCGCGCCCTTGCCGCCGAGCAGGTCGCGCATGCCGGGGCGGCCTTCAGCCTTGCCGCCGCCGAAGGCATAGACCCATTTCGGCTTGCGGCTGTCTGGCTTGCGATTGCTCGCGGCACGCGGTTTCGCCCGCCGGGCGGGCGAGGTCGCGCGCGAGGACTTCGCAGACTTCGATTTCGCTTTCGGACGGCTGGCCCTGGAGTCACGGTTCGCTTACCTAGTGGAGTG
>JBOHIG010000142.1:0-9887 GCA_050725815.1 Xanthobacteraceae bacterium | reverse complement strand
ACGTAATCCTTGCCACGCTAGCGGCGCCGGCGCTGGTGCAGGCCGGCGTCTCGCCGATGCAGGCCCACATGTTCGTGATGTTCAACGGCATGCTCGGCATGGTCACGCCGCCGGTGGCGCTGGCCGCCTTCGCGGCCGCGACCATCGCCAAGTCGGACCAATGGAAGACCGGCTTGACCGCGACCCGGATGAGCTGGTGCTGTTATCTCATCCCCTTCCTGTTCGCCTACACGCCGGCCTTGGTCATGAACGCCGATCCACTATCGGTCGCGCTCTCACTCTCGATCGTGCTGCTCGGTATCCTGATGGGCACGATCGGCGTGGTCGGTTTCTGCACCGACCATGTCCCGGCGCCCTATCGCATCGCCTATGGCGTGATCGCGTTGATGCTGCTGGTGCAGCCGGCCATGTTCGAGGGCGCGATCTGGCTCAATGTCGCCGGCGTCGTGCTCGCCGCCGCAGCGATTGCGCGCGAATGGATGCGCGGCCGCGCGCGTCCGAGGGCCGCGCCGAAACCGCAACCCAGCGGATCGGCGATGTGATGGACTCCGCGCCGCCGGCAAGCTAACAACGCTCCGGCCCCGCTTTCGCCAACCCCGCCCGGCCGAGACCATCGGATCGATACGCCGCAGCAGACTGAAACGACCGGAGAAACCGCCATGCGCATCGACGCGTACACGCACTTCTTCCCGAAGCCGTTTTTCGACCGGATGATGGACATTGCCGGCGACTACAAGGACATGGGCAAGCGCGTGCGCTCGCTGCCAGCGCTGTACGACGTCGACTTCCGCAAGAAGATGGTCGACCAGTTTGCCGACTATCAGCAGATTCTCTCCTACCCGCAGCCGCCGCTCGAAGTGTTCGCGCCCGACAAGATCGACGAGCTCTGCAAGCTGATCAACGACGGCTTCGCGGAGCTGATCGCCAAGGAGCGCGACCATTTCCCGGGCTGGGTCGCGCAGGTGTCGCTAGCCGGCAAGAACGCGGGCGCGGACGAGGCGGAGCGTGCGATCAAGGCCGGCGCGCTCGGCGTCCAGATCTACACCAACGTCGCCGGCAAGCCGATCGACCTGCCGGAATACGAGCCGTTCTGGGCGAAGATGAACGAGCTCGGCAAGCCGGTGTGGATTCATCCCGCGCGCGGCGCGGAGACGCCGGACTATCCGCTCGCCGAGAAGAAATCGCTCTACGAAATCTGGTGGGGGCTCGGCTGGTCCTACGAGACCGGCGCCGCCATGGCGCGGCTGGTGTGGTCGCGGCTCATCGACAAGTATCCGAACCTCAAGCTCCTCGTGCACCACTTCGGCGGCATCATCCCGATGCTCGAAGGCCGGCTCGGACCGGGCTGGGACGTGATGGGCTCGCGCACCTCCGACGAGGACTACGTGTCGCTGCGCAAGAGCCTCAAGAAGCGCCCACTCGACTACTTCAAGCAGGACTTCTATGCCGACACCGCCGCCTTCACGGCGCGCGCGGCAACCATCTGCGGGCTCGACTTCTATCCGCTGGAGAAGGTCGTGTTCGCCTCCGACTGCCCGTTCGATCCGGAGGGCGGCACGATGTATATCCGCGAGACGCTGAAGATCCTCGACGGCCTGCCGATGTCCCGCGCCGATCGCGACAAGATCTACTGGCAGAATTTCGAAGCCATGTGCGGCGTGAAGCTGGTGAAGTAGGGGCGTCCTAGACTCGGCGCGTCCCCTCAGCGCAACCAGTTCTCGACTGAAAGCCTGGCGATCTGCGAAAATTCGCGCTCGTTGTCGGTGACGATCGTGCAGTCCAGCGCCAAAGCCTGCGCCGCGATCAGTAGGTCGTTGGCGCCAATCGGTTTGCCGATCCGTTCAAGCTCAGCTCTGATCTCGCCGTACACGATATCGGCGGGCGATTCAAAAGCTAGAACTTCGATGGCGGCGAGCACTGCTTCGAGCTGAGCGGACAAGCGCGACGAGGCACGCTTGTTCGCGCCATAACGCAGTTCTGCCGCCACGATGATGCTGGTGCACACGTTCGTCTCCCCCACGTCCGCAATTCGGGAAGAGACAAGCCCGCGCGGATCGCGCACCAACTGCGACACGATATTGGTGTCGAGCAGGTAGCGTGTCATCAAAATTGGACCGGCTCGGCCGGCTCATCTTTGATCTGCGGGAACTCTTCCTCAAGCGTTGGCAGCGTTGCGAGGATTGCCAGAAGAGATCGGGGCGCCGCCGGCTCAAGGATCAGCCGGTCGCCCTCCTTGCGCATGAGCGCTTCATCACCCGGCAATTCAAACTCACGGGGGATTCGCACCGCCTGATTGCGGCCATTCCTGAAAAGCCGAACATGCCGTTCTGCGGCCATTCGTATTAGCTCCTGGCATATGCCAAGACATATGCTGAGCAGTTATGCTTGTCAATAGAATGGCTTGAGCCCTCGCCACGGTAGCAGTGCAAGGCTCCATGCAGGCGATGAAACCCGCCCCCGCCTCTGCTAGCGTCGCGGCGTCATGGATGCTACTCGTCCGCTCGCTCCCACAGGCTTTGCATCAGGCCCGCCGGAAGGCCGCGCCCCTTCTGGCGACGCCGTGCGGCCGACGCCCGTCATGGAGCAATTCATCGAGATCAAGGCCGCCAATCCGGACTGCCTGCTGTTCTACCGGATGGGCGATTTCTACGAACTATTCTTCGACGACGCCGAAGTCGCCTCGCGCGCACTCGGCATCGTTCTCACCAAGCGCGGCAAGCATCTTGGCCGCGACATTCCGATGTGCGGCGTGCCGATCCACCGCGCCGACGAATATCTCCACCGGCTGATCGCGCTCGGCCATCGTGTCGCAGTCTGCGAACAGCTCGAAGATCCCGCCGAGGCAAGGAAGCGCGGCGCCAAAAGCGTCGTGCGCCGCGACGTCGTGCGGCTGGTAACTCCGGGCACGCTCACCGAAGACACCCTGCTCGACGCCTCGCGCAACAACTACCTGATGGCGATCGCGCGTACGCGCGCCGCCACGGGCGACGAGGGGTTCCGTTTCGCTCTTGCCTGGCTCGACATCTCGACCGGCGAGTTCCGCATCGCCGAATGCGATCGCAGCGGTCTCGCCGCCGAAGTGGCGCGGCTGGAGCCGAGCGAGATCGTCGTCTCCGATGCGCTTTATGAGGACGCGGAAATCGCGCCGTTCCTGCGCTCCCTGCCGGCTGTCGTTCCGCTTGGGCGCGACGTGTTCGACGGCGCCACCGCCGAGCGGCGGCTGACCGGCTATTTCGCGGTCGCGACCAGCGAAGCGTTCGGCACGCTGTCGCGGCTCGAATTGACGGCGGCAGCGGCCTGCATCACCTATGTCGAGCGCACCCAGATCGGACAGCGTCCGCCGCTGTCGCCGCCGGTGCGCGAGACGCAAGGCGCGACGCTCGCCATCGACCAGGCGAGCCGCAGCAATCTCGAGCTGATGCGCACGCTTTCCGGCGACCGGCGGGGTTCGCTGCTCGCCGCGATCGACCTTACGGTCACCTCAGCGGGCTCGCGGCTGTTGGCGCAGCGGCTGGCCGCTCCGCTCACCGAACCGGAAGCGATCGGCCGCCGGCTGGATATGGTCGACGTCTTCGTGGCCGACGCGGCCGCGCGCCAGGAGATACGCCAGGGCCTCAATATTGCGCCCGATCTTGCACGCGCGCTGTCGCGGCTGGTCGTCGATCGTGGCGGGCCGCGCGACCTTGCCGCGATCCGCGACGGCATCGCAGCCGCCGTCGAGTTGGCCGGCCGGCTCGACGCCTTGGCGCAGAAGCCGGTTGAGATCGGCCAGGCCATCGTCAAGCTGCGGACGCCCGACCCGGCGCTGGCCGGCCAACTCGCCTTGGCGCTCGGCGACGAGCTGCCGCTGTTCAAGCGTGACGGCGGCTTTGTACGGGCCGGCTATGACGCGGCGCTCGACGAGGCGCGCGCGCTGCGCGACGAATCGCGCCGCGTGATCGCGGCCTTGCAGGCGCGCTACGCCGACGAGACCGGCGTGCGCTCGCTCAAGGTGCGGCACAACAATGTGCTTGGCTATTTCGTCGAGGTCACCGCGCAGAATGGCGAACGGATGATGGCGGCGCCGCTCAACGCGACCTTCATCCATCGCCAGACGCTGGCCGGGCAGGTGCGTTTCACGACCACGGAGCTGGGCGCGCTGGAGGCGAAGATCGCGAGCGCCGCCGACCGCGCGCTCGGCATCGAACTCGAAACCTTCGGGAAACTGGCGTCGCAGGTGACCGCCTCCGCCGAATCGATCAAGCAGGCGGCCGAGGCGCTGGCCGCGCTCGACGTCGCGGCCGCGCTCGCCCAGCTCGCGGTCGATCGCTCCTATGTGCGGCCGGAGGTCGACGGCTCGCTCGCATTCGATATCGAAGGCGGCCGCCATCCGGTGGTGGAGCAGATGCTGGCCAGCGATGGCGGGCCGTTCGTCGCCAACGATTGCAACCTGTCGCCGCCGGCCGACACGGCGGCCGGCCGCATCTGGCTGCTGACCGGCCCGAACATGGCCGGCAAATCCACCTTCCTGCGCCAGAACGCG
This sequence comes from Xanthobacteraceae bacterium, assembly GCA_050725815.1. Taxonomy (GTDB): domain Bacteria; phylum Pseudomonadota; class Alphaproteobacteria; order Rhizobiales; family Xanthobacteraceae; genus VAZQ01. The sequence continues at coordinate 5,365 of JBOHIG010000142.1, read as the reverse complement.
CTGATCGCGATCCTCGCACAGATGGGAAGCTTCGTGCCGGTGCGACGCGCCAGGATCGGCGTGATGGACCGGCTGTTCTCGCGCGTCGGCGCGGCCGACGATCTTGCGCGCGGACGTTCGACCTTCATGGTCGAGATGGTCGAGACGGCAGCCATCCTCAATCAGGCCGGCGAGCGCTCGCTGGTCATCCTCGACGAGATCGGCCGCGGCACCGCGACCTTCGACGGCCTGTCGATCGCCTGGGCCACGATCGAGCATCTGCACGAGGCGAACCGCTCCCGCGTGCTGTTCGCCACCCATTTCCACGAGCTGACCGCGCTCGCGGCCAAGCTGCCGCGCCTCTTCAACGCCACCGTGCGCGTGAAGGAATGGCATGGCGACGTCGTGTTCCTGCACGAGGTGGTGGCGGGCGCCGCCGACCGCAGCTACGGCATCCAGGTCGCGAAGCTCGCAGGCCTGCCCGCCAGTGTGATCGAGCGGGCGAAGGTCGTGCTGGCAAAGCTCGAATCCGAGGACCGCACGTCGCCATGCGGGTTCGAGGACCTGCCGCTGTTCGCCGCGCGGGCGCCCTCTCCGGCCGAGCTTGAGGACGGCGGACCGCTGAGCGCCGTCATCGCTGCGCTCGCGGAACTCAACCCCGATGAGATGTCGCCGCGCGACGCGCTCGAAGCGCTTTACGTGCTCAAATCGAAGGCGCGGACCTAACCCCGATGGCAGGTGACAGGCGCCGCAGCCTCCGCTATCCGTTCCCGCCATGCTGACTGCTGCCGATCACGATCCGGCCACCGCCCTGATCGACGTGCCTGCGCTGACGGCGGAACTCGACCGGCTGAGCGAATTGCATGCGGGGAACGAGCGCGAGCTGCGCACCGCCGTCGCGCAGCGGCTTCGCACGGTGCTGACCGAGGGGCGAGCCACCGCCGAACGGCTGCTGCTCGGCGACCGTCATGGCCGCCACTGCGCGGAACGGCTATGCCACCTGCACGACGAGATCATCCGCACGCTGTTCGAGTTCGCGGAGAAGCACCTCTACCCGTCGCAGAACCGCTCGGAAGCCGAACGCATGACGGTGGTTGCGACCGGCGGCTACGGGCGCGGCTTGCTCGCGCTCGGCTCCGACATCGATCTCCTGTTCATCTTGCCCTACAAGCAGACCGCGTGGGGCGAGTCGGTCGCCGAGAGCATCCTCTATTGCCTCTGGGACATGGGGCTGAAAGTCGGCCACGCGACGCGTTCGGTCAACGAGTGTATCCGCCAGGCCAAGGCGGACATGACCATCCGCACAGCGATCCTGGAGGCGCGCTATCTGTGCGGCGACCGTAAGCTGTTCGACGAACTGGTAACCCGTTTCGACAAGGAGGTCGCCGCCGGCACCGCGCCGGAATTCGTCGCCGCCAAGCTCGCCGAGCGCGAGGAGCGCCACCGGCGCGCCGGACAATCGCGCTATCTCGTCGAGCCCAATGTCAAGGACGGCAAGGGCGGCCTGCGCGATCTGCACACGTTGTTCTGGATCGCGAAATATGTCTATCGCGTGCGCGAGCCGGAAGAGCTGATCGAGAAGGGCGTGTTCAGCCGGTCCGAATACACGCTGTTCCGCCGCTGCGAGGATTTCCTCTGGTCGGTGCGCTGCCACATGCACTTCCTGATGGGACGCGCGGAGGAGCGGCTTTCGTTCGACATCCAGCGCGAGATCGCGGTGCGGCTTGGATATACCGAGCATCCCGGTCTCAAGGACGTCGAGCGCTTCATGAAGCACTACTTCCTGATCGCCAAAGATGTCGGCGATCTCACCGCCATCCTCTGCGCCGAGCTGGAAGACAGCCAGGCCAAGGCGATGCCGGTGCTCAGCCGGATGATGGCGAAGTTTCGCCCGCGCGCGCGACGCACGCTGTCCGAGACCGAGGACTTCATCGTCGACTACAACCGCATCGTGCCGGCCGATCCTGACCGCAACGTGTTTAAGCGCGACCCGGTCAACCTGATCCGCGTCTTCTATCTCGCACAGAAATACAATCTTGCCTTCCATCCCGACGCGATGCGGGCGGTCAGGCGCTCGCTCAAGCTGATCGATTCGAAGCTGCGCGAGAACGAAGAAGCCAACCGCCTGTTCCTCGAGATTCTCACTTCCAAGAACGACGCCGAAACCGTGCTGCGCCGCATGAACGAGGCCGGCGTGCTCGGCCATTTCGTACGCGCCTTCGGGCGTGTCGTCGCCATGATGCAGTTCAACATGTATCACCATTACACGGTGGATGAGCACCTTCTGCGCTGCATCGGCATCCTCTCCGACATCGAAGCCGGCCGCGCGGAGGACATGCCCTTCGTCACCGAGCTGATGCGCACGATCCAGCCGCAGCACCGCAACGTGCTTTACGTGGCGATGTTTCTGCATGACATCGCCAAGGGACGCCCCGAGGACCACTCGATCGCCGGCGCGCGCATTGCACGGCGGTTCTGCCCGCGGCTAGGCTTCTCGCCGGCCGAAACGGACACCGTCGCCTGGCTGGTGGAGCAGCATCTCGTGATGTCGAGCGTAGCGCAGTCGCGCGACCTCTCCGACCGGGTCACGATCCAGAATTTCGCTGAGGTGGTTCAATCGGTCGAGCGGCTAAAGCTCCTTACGCTCCTCACCGCCGCCGATATCCGGGGCGTCGGCCCCGGCGTCTGGAACGGCTGGAAGGCGCAGCTCATCCGCACGCTCTACTACGAGACCGAGCCGGTGCTGACCGGCGGCTTCTCGGAGGTGAACCGCGCCCAGCGCGTGGCGATGGCGCAGGCCGAGCTTCGCGCCGAGCTCAAGGACTGGCCGCCCGCGCTGGTCGACGCCTATGTCGCGCGTCACTATCCCGCCTATTGGCTCAAGGTCGACCTCCCGCAGAAGGTCGCGGACGCGCGTTTCGTGCGCGCGGCCGAGGAGGCCGGCAAATCGCTCGCCACCGCCATCAAACTCGACAGCGACCGCGGCATCACCGAGCTGACCGTGTTCGCGCCGGACCATCCGCGCCTGCTGTCGATCATCGCCGGCGCCTGCTCGATGACCGGCGCCAACATCGTCGATGCGCAGATCTTCACGACCTCCGACGCGCGCGCCCTCGACACCATCGCCGTCTCGCGCGGGTTCGATCGCGACGATGACGAGGAGCGGCGCGCCCAGCGGATCGCCGCATCGATCGAGCAGGCGCTGCGCGGCGACCTGCGGCTGCCGGAAATGGTCGCCAAGCGCGCCGCGCCGCGCGGGCGCATCAAGGCATTCGCAGTCGAGCCGGAGGTGACGATCAACAATCAGTGGTCGAACCGCTACACCATGGTCGAGGTGACAGGACTCGACCGGCCCGGCCTGCTCTATGAGCTGACCACGACGCTCTCCAAGCTCAACCTGAACATCGCCTCCGCACATGTCGCCACCTTCGGCGAACGCGTCGTGGACGTGTTCTATGTCACCGATCTGTTTGGAGCGAAGATCGATTCGGCGACCCGTCAGGCGGCGATCAAGCGCGCGCTGCTGCAGCTCTTCGCGATCGCCGAGCCGGCGGCTGCCAAGTCGGCAACCGTCGCCGTCGGCTGAGATCGAAAATCGGCGCCCCAAACGCCGAGCGGCCGCAGGCGATCATGCCCACGGCCGCATCGAACTCAATCAGGGCAATTGACGAAGGTGATCCAGGCGAAAGCGCGCTGAACGCCAGCGCGCCTCGTTGAGCTGGACAGTCCGGGTGGAGGCTTTCGGGCTTACATGCCCTTCTTGGCGCCGCCCATTCCGCCGCCCATTCCGCCGCCCATGCCGCCCTTCTTGCCTTTCTTACCTTTCTTGCCGCCACGCTTGGCGGCCTTCTTACCCTTCTTGCCTTTCTTGCCGGCTTTCTTGCCCTTCTTACCGGCCTTCTTGCCGCCTTTGGCAGCCTTCTTGCCAGCGCCCGGGCCCTTGGCCAGGCTCTTGCCGAGATCGTCCACCGCGCGGATGAACGCGGTGTTCGGATCGCCACCACCCTTCTTCGCCTTCTGCTTCGCCTTCGCGGCGGCATAGGTGTCAGTCGGAGCGGTCGCAACGATCGGAGCAGAAACGAGAAGAGCAGCAGCAAGTAGAAGTATTAGCTTTCGCATGATAAGCCCCCAACGATTCCTCAACCCGGTTTTTCCGGATGCTCAAGTCTATTCGGGAAATTTTTCGGATGGAAGAGCCTTCGGCTATGAATCCCCGACTATGGCACTGAATTTGTTGATGTATATTTGTTCATCTGCGTGTCAGAGCACGCTCGGCGCCGATGAGTTTCTCGAGCTCCGAAACCACCGACCGATCCAGTGTTACCAGCGCGCCCGGACCCCGCTGGTGCGGTAACCGCCTCTTAAACCGCGCTATTTACGGTCTCCCTAGAGCAGATCGGCCGCAGGGACGGGGCCACGGGATGGGCTCATGGCATTCTTTCAGCGGACGCCGAGGGGCCGCCGCCATCCGGACGGCGACACGAGCCGGGCAGCGGATCTGCGTGCAACCGACGCAGACCGCATTGGCGGCGGCATGAGTTCTGTCCGGCGCCGCAAGCGACGTGGGAGCGGCCGCAGGGGCTCGCCGCTGCGGCGCATGTTCTATTGGACGGCCGTGCTCGGGCTGTGGGCGGCGATCGCGGTCGGTGGCACCTTCATCTGGGTCGCGGCCAATCTGCCGCCGATTCAGTCGCTCGAGATTCCCAAACGGCCGCCTTCGATCGAGATCGTCGGGATTGACGGCAAGCTGCTCGCCGGCCGCGGCAAGATGCATGGCGCGACGGTGGCGCTGGGCGAGCTGCCCTCCTATCTGCCGAACGCGTTCATTGCCATCGAGGACCGCCGCTTCTACAGCCACTTCGGAATCGATCCGATCGGCCTGGCGCGCGCCTTCGTCGCCAATGTGATGCGACGCGGCGTATCGCAGGGCGGCTCGACGATCACACAGCAGCTCGCCAAGAACCTGTTCCTGACGCAGGAGCGCACCATCGCGCGCAAGCTCCAGGAGGTCGTGCTGGCGCTGTGGCTCGAGCACAAGTTCTCCAAGACCGAGATTCTCGAGCTCTCTCTCAACCGGGTCTATTTCGGCGCCGGCGCCTATGGCGTCGATGCGGCGTCGCGCCGCTATTTCGGCAAGCCCGCGCGCCAGGTGCGGCTGGCCGAGGCCGCCATGCTGGCGGGCATCATCCGCTCGCCATCCAAGCTCGCTCCCAGCCGCAATCCCGACGGTGCGGAGCGGCGCGCGCAGGTCGTGCTGGCGGCGATGACGCGGGCGGGCTTCGTCAACGACACGGCGGCAAACACCGCGCTCGCGCACCCGGCGCGCGTCGTCAATGTGGGCGGAACGGGCTCCGCCAACTATGTCGCCGACTGGATCATGGACGTG
>JBOHIG010000141.1:0-27080 GCA_050725815.1 Xanthobacteraceae bacterium | reverse complement strand
GTCGACTTCTGAGCGTAGCGAGGAAGTCGGGTGAGGGGGGCCTGTCAGCGCATTTCGCTATGAATATTGCCCCGCACCCCGACCCTCTCCCCGCAAGCGGGGAGAGGGAGCAGGCAGCATCCGCCTCTTCTGTCCGACCAATTGCCCCCACCCCGGTACCTCGACAACACCGGTTCCACTTGCCATTCTGGTTCCCGTTTACGTAGCGTTTACGCGGTTTGTAACGGGACGGGTATGGCCGGGACCGAGGGTGAAGTGGCGCGCGTCTCCGACGCGCCGCCGACGCAGGATTTGTGCGTGCGTTCGCGCGACACGTTCGCCCGCACGTTTGTCGTCGCCGCCTTGATCGTAGCCGCGATCTGGCTCGCCGCGGTCGGCCAGTGGATCGCCGCCGACACCGTCGTCCCTTGGGATTCCAAGAACCAGTTCTACGCCTTCTTCCGCTTCCTGGCGTCGTCGCTCAACGCCGGCGAGTCGCCGTTCTGGAATCCGTATCACTATGGCGGGCATCCGAGCGTCGCCGATCCGCAGTCGCTGATCTTCGCGCCGCTGTTCGTGCTGTGGGCCTGGCTCGATCCGGCGCCGTCGCTGCGCACGTTCGACGTCCTGGTGCACGCGCACCTGCTGATCGGCGCGCTTGCCATCGTCGCGATCGGCGCACGCGCGCGCTGGCCGGTGGCGGCCTGCGTGCTGGCGGCGGTGCTGTTCATGTTCGGTGGCGGCGCGGCCGGGCGGTTGCAGCACACCGGCATCATCCTGAGCTATGGGCTGTTTCCGCTGGCGCTGCTCTTGTTGCAGCTCGCGCTCGAACGTCGCTCGCTGCTCCTTGCCGCCGCGTTCGCCTGCGTGGCCGCGGCGCTCGCGCTTGGGCGCAATCAGGTGGCGATGCTGCTCTGCTTCGTGCTGCTGGCCGCCGCGATCGCCGAGATCGTACGCGCGCCGCAGCCGCTCGCCTTTCTGCGCCGGCGCGCGGCGGTGCTGGCGGTGATGGCGGTGGTGGGGTTGGCGCTGATCGCCGCGCCGATGCTGCTCACATTGCAGTTCGCCGCGCTCTCCAACCGGCCCGCGGTGCAGCTCGCTGACGCGCTGCAGGGCTCGCTCCATCCCGCCGGCCTCGCGCAGCTCGCCATCGCGGATATCTTCGGCACGCACGGCGCCCATTATTGGGGCCCGAACGGCGATACCGAGCCCGCCGTGCAATACACCGATGACTCCTTCAACTACCTGTTCGTCGGCGCGGCGCCGATGGTGCTGCTGCTCTGGCTCGGCATCGCCGGCGGCTACGCGTTCCGGCGCGGGCGTCTGTTCCTCGCCGCGGTCGCGGCGCTCGGCATCGCCTATGCGCTCGGACGCTACACGCCGCTGTTCGGCCTCGCATTCGACTGGCTCCCCGGCGTGAGCCGATTCCGCCGGCCGGTCGACGGCAGCTTCGTGTTCGTCGCCGCGCTGGCGCTGCTCTGCGGCTCGCTGCTGGCGGCCTATATGCGCGAGGGCGCGCCGCGCCGTCGATGGCTGGCGAGCCTCGCGGTCGGCGCGCTGGCGCTGGCGTCGCCGGCATGGGCGGTGATGTTCTCCGCGCGCACCGCGCATGCGGGCGAGGCGCTGGTCGCGATCGCCGGCACGATGCTGATCGCGACCGTGGCGATCGCGATGCTGGCCTTTGCGGCGGGCGTGCGCGCCCGTGCGCTGGCCGCCGCGGCGGTCACCGCCATTGCCGTTGCGGAGCTGCTGTGGTGGAACGCGGCCTTCCGTCTCAACGCGAATGCGCGCGCCGACTATGCGGTGCTCGAACGGCCGTCTCCGGAGGCGGCGACGGCGCTCGCGCTGGTGGAGCGCGCGGTCGCCGAGCGCCACGCCGCCGGCGCGCGTCCGCGCGTCGAGATCATGGGGCTGGGCGGGCCGTGGCAGAACCTCGCGATGGTGCGTTCGCTCGAAGCGATCAACGGTTACAACCCGCTGCGTATCGGCTTCTACGACCGCCTGGTCGCGCCCGGCGAATCCAACTGGATGCCGGAGCTGCGCAGCTTCCCCGGCTCCTTCGACGGCTACGACTGCGCGCTCGCCCGCGCGCTCGGCCTCGAATTCGTGGTGCTGGGCAGTCCGATCGACCGGGTGCCGCATCTCGCGCACCGCCCGGTCGCGGACGTGCTGAAGGCGGGGCCCGACGTGTGGATCTACCGGCTGAAGAACGCGACGCCGCGCGTGACCTTCCTGGGCCGCGTCCAGGTGGCGGATGCCGACGCGGTCACCGGCGCCGGACGGCTCGTCAACGCGCCGTCGCCCGACCGCGTGCTGATCGACGACGATACGCCGCCGCGGCGCAGCTACGGCGCGGCGTTTGCATCCGCCGGCCATGCGCGCATCGTGTCGTGGGGTCAGGACCGCATCGAGATCGAGGTGGAGTCGGGCGAGGGCGGCGTGCTTGCGCTGCACGACACCTGGTATCCCGGCTGGATCGCCGAGATCGACGGCGTGCCTGCGCCGATCCTGCGCGCCGACGTGCTGTTCCGCGGCCTCGAAGTGCCGGCGGGCCGCCGCCGCGTCGTCTTCCGCTTCGCGCCGTTTTCGCTCGACAACCTGAAGGATGCGCTGCGGCTGGCGTTGCGCGGACGCGCTTAGCTTTGGCGACCCGTTAATGACGGTGCCGCGGATGCTGCGGCTCCCTCTCCACGAAGCGCGAAGCAATCGCAGGACAATCGCATATGTCCGAAAGAAGACGTTGCAGCGTCCGCCGCGTTCGTGAATGTGCCCTCGCCCCTTGCGGGAGAGGGCAGCTCAGTAGTTCAGCAGCAGAGATTGGGTGAGGGGTAACACTTGATCGCCCCTCACCCATCACGACTCGTGGAAATTCATTCACGCCCTCTCCCAGCAAAAGGGCGTTCACGCCCATCTGCGACGGGCTATGGGGAGAGGGCGCAGTAACGACTCCGCAGATGTGCAATGCCACGCAATTCCCGTTTGCATCGCGTTCCATGGCGTTCGTTGCGGCCCGCGCACCACCCAGCTCTGACCATTGTCACCGGGCGCCCAGGCTCATACCTGAGCGAGAAGGGGCTTCGCATTGCAGGAGGTTTCCATGCGTATCGCTATTGCCGTTGTCGCCGGTGCGCTCGCGATCCTTGCCGCTAGTCCCGCTGCGGCCCAGCCGGGCGGCGACGACCGCCCCTGGTGCATCCGGGATGGCGTGTCCGGGCCCGGAATGTGGGACTGCAGCTACTACAATCAGCAACAGTGCCTCGCCAGCGCCAGCGGCGCCGGCGGCTGGTGCACGCGCAATCCGTGGTACCGGCCGCAGGGCAAATCCAAGAAGCGCCGGAAGCCGCGCAATTGACCGGGCGGGGTCAGTCCTTCTGATTGCCCGGAGCGCCAGGCTGTTCACGCGGCGCGCTTCGACCGCCAACAGTACCCTCCGCCTCAGAGCGGAGGATGCATTGGTCGGATGAATTCGATGGCTTCGCCCGTTCGCAATCCGCCCGCGTATGAAACTCGCACTTGATTGGACCGGTGACGCCTTTAACACAGTACTGCGCTGTTCCGGTGGGATGCTGCTGCTGCTGCTGCTGCTGCGCGACAGCCGATCCCATGAACAAGATCGCAACCAGAGCTGTCGATGTCATCGTCGCTCTCATGGTCGTAGCTCTCATGGTCATCACCTCGTTCCAGCCATGGATAGGCCGGTGACTTGGAAAACTTCGCTGTCTGCATTCTTGTTCCGAATTTTCAGCCAACGCGCAGCCCGTAGCCCGGATAAGCGAAGCGCAATCCGGGGGGCGGCCCGTCGGCTTGCGCCTCTGACCCGGATTTCGCTGGCGCTCATCCGGGCTACGACTAGGATCATATTCCAGCCACAATCTGTGACTATATTCCCGTCGCCTCGCTCACCGAGGGGCGCCTTCCGGAAGGCGTTTCAGAAGGCGGAGCGGGCCGGAGATGGGAAGGCAGAGATGATGTTGAACGGTATCGAAACCCAAGCATCCCCGGCGGCCGGACAGGGTGGAAGCCCGGCCCGGTTGGTGTGGCGCCCGCAGCGCGGCTCGCAACCGCTGCTCCGGGAGGCTCCGGGTCACCGTCCGCCGGCACGAACCAGACCGGCTGCCCCTCGTGGGCTGGACGTGGCAGGGCGAGCGGGGAAATCCCCGCGCTAGGGGCTCCGAAAAAGTCCGCCCAAGCCGCGGAAGTTACGGTCCTGGAGACAGAAATCGCCACGATGGAGCGCCGGAAGGCGAGGCGCGCCTCGCGGACGTTTGCGCAGACTGCGCAAGCCTGTCTGCGGCGCAAGGCGCGTCGCCGCCGCAAGGCGGAGACTGAGGAGTAGCGCCTTTCGGCGCTCCGTCCCCCTCGTTCCCGCAAGGGCGCGACGGGGAGAAAGAGGAAAGGCCCGCTGCGGCGGGACAAGGAGGAGGTCGAAAAATTCGCAAGGCAACGCGCGATGCGGTCCGGCACGGCCGCAATAAAGCAGCAGGGCCGCTCGCGCGGAGCGCGCGGGTCCGCAGCGCTCAGTCCGCACCGCACGACGACCGGGGTCCGGACGATATCGAGGAATTCCGCTGGTCGATGATCCGTCGCATGAACAACTTCCTCGGCACGTGGCGCCAATGCCGCCGACCCATCTGCAAGCGCGCCCGCGCCTGCCGCGACAAGGGCATCGCCTGCTCGACCGAGCGAACGAGGCTGACGCAGCGGCAATCGGCGCGCGCGGCGGCCTCGCTGCACCGCGCGCTCCAGCGCGCGCTCGCGAAGCGTCCTGTTGACGATGCGGATGCTGCGGACGCGCCGCCGCCGGCGCGGAGGCGGCGGTGATCGGGCGCCGCTCACCAGATGGCGAAGATGCGTCCGACGTCGAAGACGACGGCGCCGAACGCACAGACCGCAAGCCCGCCCCACACGAGGGAGAGCATCAGGGCGGTGTTCGCGCGCAGAAAAGTGTGCTTCTCAAGAACGTGCGGCATGGCGTCCACCATGACCATTGCCAACCCAACATTCCCCGGAATGCCCGCCGATTAAACGCTTCGCAGGGCCGGCGGCCAAGGGTCAAAAAGCGTAAAGGCCGGTATGAATGCAGCAGGTCAGGCCCGCGCGCGGCGCAAGGCCGGCGGGGCGTTTATGCCGCGGTGATGCGGCAAAAGCTGCATCATACCGCCGTGACAGCCCGGTTTGCGGTTGCTAGGAAGCAAGCCGATATCAACGCGGGGGAAATCGCATCATGCCGTTGAAGCCGAACTGTCCAGTCATCGCCATCGAGGAGCATTACTGGGACAAGGAACTGGCCGCGCACGCCGCGACCGTCGAGCGCAACCCGTCGATCACCGAACGGCTGTTCGACATGGGCGCGATGCGCATCAAGGAGATGGACGAGGCGGGCGTCGACGTGCAGGTGCTCTCGCACGGCGCGCCGTCGGCGCAGAAGCTCACCGGCTCCGACGCCGCCGAGATCACCGCGCGGGTCAACGACCGGCTGGCCGATTTCTGTGCCAGCAATCCGAAACGCTTCGCGGCGTTCTGTGCGCTGCCGACCATCGATCCGGTCGCGGCCGCCAACGAGCTCGAGCGGGCGGTTACCAAGAAGAACTTCAAAGGCGCCATGGTCCACGGGCTCACCAACGGCGAGTTCCTGGACGACAAGAAATACTGGCCGATCTACGAGCGGGCCGAGAAGCTCGACGTGCCGATCTATTTCCACCCGGCGGTGCCGCATCCGGCGGTGATGGACGCCTACTACAAGGACTACCTGAAGGATTTCCCGATGGTGATCCGCGCCGCTTGGGGCTTCACGGTGGAGACCGCGACGCAGGCGATCCGCCTGTGCCTCTCCGGCGTGTTCGACAAGCACCCCAACCTCAAGATCATCATCGGCCATCTCGGCGAGACGCTGCCGTTCCTGGTCTGGCGCGTCGACAACGCGCTGGCGCGGCCGGGCGGCAAGCCGATGAGCTTCCGCGACGTCTTCTGCAATCACTTCTACATCACCACCAGCGGCAACTTCTCCAATCCGGCGTTGCTGTGCTGCGTGCAGGAGATGGGCATCGACCGCATCCTGTTCGCGATCGACTGGCCGTTCGTGCCGAACAAGCTCGGCACCGACTGGATCCCGCACATTCCGCTGTGCGAGGAGGACAAGGTGAAACTGCTGAGCGGCAATGCGAAGACGCTGCTGCGGCTCTAATGTTGAATCAGAAGCCGTTGGCGCCGCGGTTGTTGTTGGGCGCGCCGCCGAAGATCGGATATCCGGTCTGCGCGCCCTGTTTGCTCACCGCAGTGCGCGCCTTGCGCACGCGGCGTTTGGCCTTGACCGCCTTCTTGCGCACGGCGCGCTTCGCCTTCGGTGCGGCCGGCTTCGCTGCGGGCGGCAATGGGACTGCGGCGGCGCTTGGCATCGCGGACGATGCAGCCGGCGCGGCTGTCTCGACGGGGGAGGCGGCGGATTCAGTCGGCGCGGGCGTGGCGATTGTCGTCGACCCGGTGCTGTCCGGAGATGCGTTCGGGACGGCGGCAGGCATTTCCACGGTGGCGGCTTCCGCAGGAGCGGATGTTTCCGCAGTCGTGGACGTCTCCGCGGTGGCGGGCGGATCGGCTGTGGCGGTTGTTTCGGCTTCCGGCTCGAACACCGCGGCCGGCGAGGAAGGCTCGATCGCCGCTTCGACCGGTGTTGCGTCGTGTGGAGCCGCTACGATCGGCGATGTTGGCTCGATGACAGCTTCGACCGGCGCTGCTGGTTCGATCGCAGCTTCGGCTGGCGCTGCTTCGATCGGCGATGCCGGCTCGGTCGCGATCTCCGGTTCGGCCGCAGCCGGCTGCTCGGCGCTGGCAGCTTCCGGTGGTTCGCTGGCGATCTCGGCGGGCGGCTCGGCCGGATTGATCTCTGCCGGCGGGAGGCTGGCGCTTCGCTCAGCAGGCGGCGCAATAGAATCGCTCGACGGAAGCACGCGAGGCGGTGTCGGGATGCCGGCGAATGGATCGCCGATCAGACGCCGTTCGCCGGCGCGATCGAACGGCTCGATCGGCGCGGTGAAGGCGAGCGAGCGCGAGGCTTCGAGCGGACCGAGGCGGGCGTGGTGCGCGATCCGCATCGTCGCGACGAGGCCGAAGACGGCGACGCCGAGCACGACGGCGGCCAGCGCCGCACCGAAGATGAATCGGAGATCAGGCAGCATGGCGGCTCACGAACATGATTCGCTGCAATCCATAGCTGAGTCGGACCGCCGCAGCGAACAAAAGCCGCACACGCAGGGCGAGTCTGCGGCGCTGGTATCGCGCGATTGTCGCGCCCGGCCCGGCATTGTATGGGAGTGCGGCTGTCGACCGCCGCAGGTCTGGAGGTTCGACGGGCCCGTAGCTCAATGGTTAGAGCCGGCCGCTCATAACGGTCTGGTTGGAGGTTCGAGTCCTCCCGGGCCCACCACGCATTCTCGCGCTACGGAGATTTCCCCGCGGGGAGCAATAGCCCCGAAATGCCGGCGTTGCGAGCGAGCGATCTGTCTCTACAAACGAGCAATTGGATGACGGAGACCGTTCCTGCGCCTTGCTCGGCGTTGCGTTTATGACGCTGTGCACGCGGTGCAACTGCAAGATATGATGCCCCTGACATGATTGCGCTTCTCGACGAGATCAGCGTACCGACGCGCCGGCTGAGCGAATATGCCGCCATGGCATTGACGCGGCCACTTCCGGATGTCGTGGTCGAGAAGGCGCGCCATCATATTCTGGACACGCTTGCAGCGATGGTGTCCGGCTCTCGGCTGCGCCCCGGCTTGATGGCGATCGGCTATGTTGCATCGCTTGGCGGCGTGCCCGAGGCGTCGGTCGTGGGCACGCAATTGCGAACATCGGCCGCGAACGCGGCGCTCGCCAATGGCATGCTGGCGCATGCCGACGAGACCGACGACTCGCATGCCCCGTCACGCACGCATCCCGGATGTGCCGTCATTCCGGCGGCGCTCGCCATTGCTGAACGCGGCCGTAGTTCCGGTGAGAGGTTTCTGCGCGCGGTCGTGCTCGGCTACGACGTTGCCGCGCGCATGAATTATGCGATCGGCGCCGATGCTCTTGCAGCCGCCTCGCGCAGCACGCACAGCGTCGGAGGCATATTCGGCGCTGGCGCGGCCGCTGGCGCCTTGCTTGGCCTCGGCGCCACGCAGATGCGCCACCTGATGTCCTATTGCGCCCAACAAGCCTCGGGCGTGGGCTGCAATGTGCGCGATTCGGAGCACATCGAAAAAGCGTTCGATTTCGGTGGCATGCCTGCCCGCAATGGAGTCGCGGCGGCAACCATGGTCGCGCACGGCTTCACGGGCATCGACGACGTGTTCAGCGGCGAGCGCAATTTCTTCGAGGCGTATGCGCCCGAACCCGATCCTCCGCGGCTGGCGGAAGCACTCGGGGAGCGATTCGAGATTCTTTCCACGAACATCAAGAAATGGTCGGTCGGCTCGCCGGCGCAGTCGGCGCTCGATGCGCTGACGTGCCTGATGGAAAGTGAAAAGCCCGCGTTCGGCGAGATCGCGGCGATACGGGTGCATCTGCCGGCGCGTTCGGCGCGCACGGTCGATAACGCGCCGATGCCGGACATCAATGTGCAACACCTCATGGCGCTGCTGCTGGTCGATGGCTACGTGACATTCCATTCGGTGCACGACCGTGAGCGCATGAAGGATCGGTCCATTCTCGCCGCACGGAGCAAGATCGAGCTCATCCCTAGCCAAGAGCTCATGGAGGCGAGACCACGACGCCAGGCCATCGTGGAGCTCGCACTGCGGGATGGACGCCGGCTCTCACATCGAACGATTGCGGTACGGGGAACGGCCGACAATCCGATGTCGCGCGCCGAGGTCGAGGCCAAGGCGCTCGATCTCATGGCGGCCACGCTCGGACCGGAGCGTGCCGGCCAGCTCGTGAAGGCCTGCCGCTCGCTCGAGAGCTGTCGCGACATTACCGAGTTTCGCGGACTCTGGGAACCGTCCGCTTCTTGGCAAGAAAAAAGAAGTCCCGCCTGATGCTGTTGTTGTCGAATGATGATGTCGAGGCCGTGCTCGACATGAAGAGCTGCATCGACGCGATGGAGGACGCCTATCGCGAGCTCGGCGAGCACCGCGGCGCCAGCGGCGTCCGCTCGGAAATTCTCACGCCGACTACCCGCAACGACGGCCTTTATTCACTCCTGACAATGGCGGGCGTAGCGCCGAAATTCGGTATCGGCGCCGTCCGTATCAACTCAGACATTCTCACCTGGCCGCGAACCTCCGAGGGCCAGAAGCGCGTGAAAATTCCGGCGGCCCCCGGCGAGCGCTATGTGGGGCTGGTTCTCCTCTTCAGCGTCGAGACCGGGGAGCCGCTTGCGATCTATCCAGACGGCGTCGTCCAGCGCATGCGCGTTGCCGCGACCTGCGGGCTCGCGGCACAATACCTGTCTCGGAAGGACGCGCGTGTGGCCGGGCTGCTCGGCGCGGGCTGGCAGGCCGGGGGTCAAGCTGCCGCGATCGCGGCAGTGCGTTCGATCGAGCGAATCCAGTGTTACAGTCCCAATCACGCGCGATGCGAGGCGTTTGCGAATGAGATGACAAAGCGGCTTGGCATCGACGTGGTGGCGGTCGCGACCGCGCGCGAGGCGATGGAGGATGCTGACGTGGTGATGTGCGCGACAAGCAGCATGAAGCCCGTCCTGTCGGCCGATTGGATCAAGCCAGGCATGCACATCTCCAGCCTGAAGCGGCTCGAACTCGATGCATCGGTCGCCGCTGCGGCCGATGTCGTCGTCACGCATATCCGCAAGGCAGCCGCGCAGATAGTGCGCAGTGCAGGTGCGGACCTCGCACGCGAGACTGAAGTTGAAAAGGCTGCGCTTAGCAAGGCCTTGAAGCAGGATGAACTGCCCGAGCTGGCCGATCTGGTGCTCAAGCGCAATCCCGGACGGCGTTCGGACGGCGACGTCACGCTCTTCCTCAACTACATGGGGCTGGGATACCAGTTCGCGGCCACCGGCCATGTTATCTGGCGGCGTGCACAGGAGTGCGGGCTCGGCCGCCAACTCGATACCAACTGGTTTACCAGCGAGGTCCCGTCTTGAGCGCTGCGCCGGGATGTTGCAAGAAGCAAAGCCGCAACAGGGAGGCCATCATGCCAATACGAATGCGCGCTCGCTGCCAGATGGCGGTTCTCGGCGTCCTGTTGGCACTGTGCATTGCCGGCCCCGCGCGGGCTGACGACGAATTCTTTAAGGGCAAGACCGTTACTTTCATCGTTCCGACAGCCCCAGGCGGCGGCTACGACACGTACAGCCGACTGATCGCCCGGCATATCGGCAGGTTTCTACCGGGCCAGCCAAACGTTGTGGCGCAAAACATGCCTGGCGCGGCTGGCGTACGCGCAGCCAACTATCTCTATAATGTTGCGCCCAAGGACGGCACCGTCATCGCGATGCTGGATCAGGCCATCAACCTCAATCATATCCTCGGGACACCAGGGCTGGACGCCGATCCCGCCGAGTTTAACTGGATCGGGCGGCTGCTGAGCAACAGTGCGGTGCTCTATGCGTGGCACACCGCCCGGGTGAAAAAAATCGAAGATGTCTTTTTACATGAATTGATCGTGTCAACGTCCGGTGCGGCATCACGGCTGAACTGGACGGTGCTCAACAACGTCGTTGGTACAAAGTTCAAGATCATCACCGGATACAAGGGAACGACCGACAGCCGGCTGGCCATGTTGCGTGGCGAGGTCGAGGCATTGAGCCAGCCCTGGGCGGTGCTCAAGTTGGACAGCAAACAATATCTGAAGAACAAGCAAATCAACCTGCTATTGCAGACCGGCATCCAGCGGAATTCCGATCTGCCGAACTTGCCGCGAATGGTCGATCTGGCGAAGAACGGGAGCGATCGGGAGTTGCTTGCCCTGTTTGCCGCGCCGTCGACAATCGGCCGTTCGGTGGCGGCTCCGCCAGGTCTTCCGATCGAGCGGGTTGCGGTAATCCGGAAAGCCTTCACGTCCGCGATGCATGATTCCGCATTTCTGAACGAAGTGCGCAAGCTGAGGCTCGAACTTGATCCGCTCGACGGAGCGAAGCTGCAAGTCGAAATTGCGGGGAGCAGTTCGGCCTCGCCCGAATTGATCGCGCGCGCGCGTCGCGTGGCGGAGAAATAGAATCGAGCGCATATTCGGTTGGCGCTCACGATTGGAGATCATGTATGCCGACAATGGTTTCCGTCCCGGTGGATGGAAGTCCGATGGACATCCATCTCGACGGTCCTGACCGAAGTTCGCCGGGACCCGCAATCGTTCTGATGTACCATCGTGACGGCATTGATGCCTTCACCAAGCGCGTTGCAGGCAAGCTCGCGGCGGCCGGCTACTTGGTCGCGGCGCCCGATGTGTCGCATCGTATCGCGCGCGACATTCCGATGCCTGATCGCAAGAAGTTCTTCAAGGACTCCGAAGTGGTGGCGGACATTCGTGCCACCGGCGAATACCTGCGCGGGCGGTCCGATGTGGACAAGGATAAGCTCGTCATCATGGGCCATTGCATGGGCGGACGCATGGCGCTGCTCGGCGCCGGCGTGCTGCCGGACTTCCGTGCGGCTGTCGTTTATTATGGCGGCGGCGTGCATTTGTCCTGGGGCGGGGAGGCAAAGACGCCGTTCGACACGCTGCGCGACATTCGCGTCCCGGTGATCGGATTCTTCGGCGATCGTGACACGAACCCGTCGCCCGAACAGGTGGACCGCATCGATGCGGAGCTGATACGCCATGGCGTCGTGCACGACTTTCATCGATATTGCGATGCCGGCCATGGATTCCAGAATCGGACGCCCGGAACGCCAGGCGAGCAGGCGGCGGCGGAAGATTCCTGGACGAGGACGTTCGCGTTCCTCGAATCAGTGGTGGGACGTGCGGATCAGTTCTCCGCCACCGCCGATTTGCCGGCGAGCCGTCCAAATACGGCGTTTCGTGTCTGACCGGTGAACGACGGATAGTTGTGAAAGAACAGGCCGAGGATGTCGCCGGAGGCGAACAGGCCTTTGATCGGCTGATCCACCGTATTGAGCACCTGCCCGCTTCGGTTTACCTCGACACCGCCGAACGTGAACGTGATGCCGCAGGTGACGGGATAGGCACGGAACGGCGGCTCATCGATCCGGTTCGCCCAGTTTGATTTGGGGATGGCCAGGTCTTTGGCGGCCTTGCCGTCCGGTCTGCGCGGATCGAACGGGATATCGGCCGGCACCGCCCGATTGAATTCCTCGACCGTGTGCGTGAGCACCGCGGGCTCGAGGCCTGCCTTCATGGCCAGCTCCGCGATCGTGTCAGCCTCGACGAACGTTGCCTTGTGATGCGGGTAGCGCAGGCACTTGAGGCCCTTCTGATCGTAGATCTGGTAAGCGCGCGCGCCCGGCTCGGCGAGCACGGCCCGTCCGGTCTTGGCATAGGTGTAGGAATGCTGCGCTTCGCCTTCGTCGAAGAAGCGCAATCCCAAGCTGTTGACGCTGATTCCGTATGGATAATCGTAGCGGCTTTGCGTATTGCCGCGGCCGTCCTCGTGTTGCGGCGTTTCGAAATCGGGCGCGTTGGCGTCGATCGGTGACATGTGGCCCGACTGCCAGTGGCCGGCTGGCCGCGCGCCGAGGTCGAGCAGGAAGCGCAGCACTTCTCCGGTGTCATGCTTGCTGCCGCGTACTTTCATCATGTCGGTATTGCCGGCGAGATAGCGCGCGCGCATTTCGGGATTGGCCTGAAAGCCGCCGGCGCAGGCGATCACGGCCTTGGCAATGAGCTCGTAGCGGCCGTCAGGGCCGCTGACGGAAACGCCTTCAATGCGGCGCAAGTCGCCAAGGAAGGCGCAAACCGGCGACTCGAAGCGAATTTCAATTCCCATGCTCTCGGCGATCTGACGCCACTGCGTGAGCTGCCCGACGCCGCCACCGGCAACATGAATCGCAATGCCGCGTTCGAAATAGCGCTTTCCATCAACTTTGGCGTGTTCCTTCAGCGGCTCCCATTTGATCCCGACATCGCGCATCCAGTGAACCGCCGCGTTCGACTCCTCGACCAGGGTGCGCACGAGTTCCCGGTTCATGCGCCCTTGCGTCATGCGGTCGAGGTCGGTCGTGAAGTCGTCCGCGCTGTAGGGCGAAATCACCATGGTCGCGAACAGCGCGTCGTCGACGTCTGGCACGAACTGGCGGATTTCTTTCGCCCCGGCATGCACGAAGCGGAAGCCGGTGCCCGAGTAGCGGGCGTTGCCCCCGTATTCCGCCTCAGGCGCCTTTTCGAGCATCACGACGCGCTCAGCGCCTGCTTCGCGCGCGGCGACCGCCGCCTCGAAGGCTGCGCTGCCACCGCCGATGACGACGATGTCGCACTTTTCCACCCGTGCCGCCACGCCGTGCTACTCCTTGGCCTTGATGCCCGCCATCGCCATGTATTCTTTGACAACGGCCTGCGGTATCGCGGTCAAGTTCCGCGCGATGAGTTTCTGCAGCTCAACGCCGCCAATGGCGCGCCCAACCGGCAGGCCGCGCCGATCCGCATCGGCCCGGTATTCTTTGTCGTCCATCAATCGCATGTAGGATTGCCTCAGGATTTCGAGCCTGTCCGCGGGTATCCCGGGCGGCCCCAGGAGCGGAAGCCCGATTTGGCTTGGCGTCGTGACCAGACTGAGTAGCGCCCTGGATTTGTCATTGGTAAGGACGGTGGAGAGTAGGGGCACGTTCGGGATGGCGTCGGCGGATTGTACGATGGCCTTCATCGTGCCCGAGGAGATCATGTCAGGCCGTGAGTTGGCGATGCTGCCTTCGTGCGAGAACAGCCCGTCAACTTCTCCGCGCTCGAGGGCGATCAGGACTTCGCTGAACCCGGGATATCCGGTGACGACCCGCAGCGGCCAGCCTTCGTGGCTCGCCAGCACGCGCGGCGCAATAGCGTTTTCAGAGCGCGCATTCAACGCGCCGATCACGATCTTCTTGCCGGAGCGCTTGAGCTCATCCAGCGATGTGATGCCGGTCCTGCGGTGGAGCCACAGCGCGTTGGCGGCGCTGCCGGCGCTCCCAATATAGGAGAATCTGGTGAGATCGTACTTGATCCTCTTCTGCGGCACGACATTGCTGAGGAGGAATCCGCTGCGACCCGGCATGCCCACCGTCAATCCATCCGTAGCCGTGATGCTGTAGAGCGTGTTGCCGAGGGTGATGCCGCCCGCCCCGGGCATGTTCTTGGCTACAATGGCGGGACGTCCGGGAATGTATTTTGCGAAGTGCCGCGCGAGTATGCGCATCTCGCCGTCGACGCCGCCCCCCGGCGGAAAACCGGCAACAATGGTCAGCGCCTTACCAGCGTAGAAGTCGTCAGCAGCGCGTGCGCCATAGGCCGCTGGCAACGCAGCAAGGCCGCCCAGGACGAGAATGCGCGCAAGCTGCCACATGTCGGGCGTCACGAATGATCTGATGTGGCTAGTGGAGTGGATTTGACATTCGCTACCGATCTTACCGCGGGCACGCGATGCGAATGTTAGAATCGGACCACTAGTGAGCGGCGAGGCACGCCGCCGCAACCGGCTACGCCCCCGATACTCGGCGGATATGACTCGCGGCACCTAGGCGGGCGCCTTCTCGGTGACTTTCTTCTTCGCGCGATCGTCGGCGTACTCCACGTGGTCGTAGCCATGCACGGATATGTCGAACAGATTTCCGTCCGGGTCCATCGCGCGGTATTCCGCAAACGGCCGCGTGAAAGGCCGGCCCGTCATCGGTTCATCCCATTTCGCGAGCCGCTTCTCGGTGTCTTCGAGGTCGTCGACCTGGAAGCCAAAATGATTGATGCCGCTCGGTGTTGCGTCGCCGCGATTGCGCAGGATCGCAAGCGTGAGATAGCCGTCGCTCATGTAGGTGGCGCCGCTCTTCTCGGAATGGATCACCTTCATTCCGAATACCTCCTGGTAGAATTTGGCGAGGCGCGCGGGGTCCTTTGTCTTGATGGCGAGATGGCGAATCTTCGGCATGTATTCTCTCCGCTACAAACCAAGATGTTTCGTTGATATCGTAAGAGCTGCGTGGTTCAGTCAACCGAAGCATACGGAAATCTGAGGGCAATACCAACCATTTGCACGGCCGATTGACGAGGGAAGGCGCGGCCGACGGCAAGGTGTTACATTCCCCATGGTGCCCGATTGCTGAAGCGCGCGCGCAAGAACTTCACCAGTGCGGCCATCTCCGCGTCCGACAACTCACCAAAGGCGGGCATTGACCGGCCGAGTGCGCCCGTCGGCGGCTTGATGCCGTTGCGGATCGCCTGCACAACGCTGTCGGGTACGGGCGCGTGGCAGCGTCCGCTTGCGGTCGCCAAGCTCAGCGCCGCCATCGGCGATGACGGTCTGCCTGCGGCATTGTTCACTCGCGCGGCGTGGTTCATTCAGGACGGCACCGCGCGGGTCGGTAGCGCGACCGCCGACTACGGCATCTACAACATGCCGTACAAGATCGCGCATCGTCACCATGAGCGGCATAACGCCAAGACTCACATCCCGAGCTCGACCCACCGCGCTCCCGGCGCCAACCAGCTCGGCTTTGTCGCCGAGGTGTTCGTCGACGAGATGGCCATCGCCGGCGGATGGGATCCGCTCGAATGGCGTATCAAGATGACGGAGGGCATGCCGGATTGGCAGCTCGTGTTGAAGACGCTGAAGGAGAAATCCGGCTTCCGGACCGACCTGCCGAAAGGCGAGGGCATGGGGGTGGCGGTGGTAGAATCGCACGGCACCATCGCTGCCGCTTGCGCCAAGGTCACGGTCAGCCGCCGCGGCCGGCTCGAGATCGAGAAGGTGCTCGTGGTGCTGGATGCGGGCCGCGTCATCAATCCACACACCGCCACCGAACAGTGCGAAGGTTCGGTCTGCTGGGAGCTGTCGCATGCGTGGACCGGCGGGCTCGAGCTGGAAAACGGCCGCTTCGTCAACACCAACTTCGATACCTACAACCTGCTC
This sequence comes from Xanthobacteraceae bacterium, assembly GCA_050725815.1. GTDB lineage: Bacteria > Pseudomonadota > Alphaproteobacteria > Rhizobiales > Xanthobacteraceae > VAZQ01. The sequence continues at coordinate 11,116 of JBOHIG010000141.1, read as the reverse complement.
CGCATCGACCAGAACCCGCATGTCGAGACGATCTTCGCGTCGTCGGGCGGCAAGAAATGGGGCGGCCTTGGCGAGCCCGCCGGTCCGCCTGCGCCTCCGGCGGTCGCTAACGCGATCTACTACGCGACCGGCAAGCGCGTCCGCTCGACACCGTTCCGCAGCCACGATCTGACCTGGACATGAATTGACTGGCTGTCCGGCGTCCCGCGGCGGTAACGCTGTCACCGCGCCGAGAGGTGCAGCCTCTGGCGTAGATTGCGGCTTCGCTATCGGGCGGACGGCTTGTCCTGGATCGCCACCTTCATCTTTTCCACGACCGCCGGCGGGAATGCGTATACCCGCTTGATCAACCGCTCGCTCTCGCTGCCTGAAATGAAGCTGACCTCGTAACGGATCTTCTTCATGTCCGCGAGGAAGGCCTCGTCCTTCACCATCCGTTCGAAGGCTGCGCGCAACGCGGCTACCCGATCGGCCGGCACGTCCGGCGGCAGGACGAACGGCCGCGACATCAGCTTGGGAGTGAAAATCAGTTCCCAGACCTGCCGGTCCTCCTTGGACTTCACGAGATCGAACAGGGTCGAAACGGTCTTCAGGTCTTGGTGCGGATGCAGGCCGGTCTGAAGGAGGATGCGGATCTTCTTGTCCCGGAGCCAGTCGGCCTTCCGCGACTTGATGTAGGACCAGGAAATCCCGTGCACGCCCTGCAGCTCGCCGCGTTCGACGGCCAGCAAGGTCTCCGAGGTTCCGCTGTAACCCCGCACGAGGTTGATCGGAGCGCCGAGCAGGTTGATCATGGCGTTGCTCTCGATCTCACTGTCGGTCTGCGGACCGAGGCTTCCCGCGACAAGCGGCTTCGTCAGGATGTCCTGCGCCGACTGGTGCGGCGCGGTTGCCCAGACGAGCGTGACGCTGACTTCCGAGGCCAGGCTGCCGAGCCAATGGAATTTGAACGGGTCGTACTTCGCGTTCTTGTTGCCGCGCAACTGCTCGAACGGGATATGGCGCTGAACCATTCCCATCGTGAGGCCGTCCTTCGAGGAGACCGAATAGAGCGTGTTTGCCGCCGGGATGCTGGCTGCCGCCGGCATGTACTTGATCACGATATTGGGTTCGCCAGGGATGAAACGGCCCAGATGGCGCGCGGTCGGACGTGCATAGGCGTCGTAGCCACCGCCGGTATTGGCGCCGACCAGCAAGGTGATTGTCTGCCCGCGATAGAAATCGGCAACCGGGTCGGCTGTAGCGCCGTTCGACAACATTGATACAAGAATCAATCCAAAAAGGACCTGAATCGGGACCGATCCGACGCGCTTGCTGGACGGCATCGCCTGTGTCCTCCTCAACCGATCTCTTCTGCCAATATTTTCACCGCCGTGACCGCAGACTCTTCATTCTGATAGTATGCTCCACGTTGGAAAACAAATCGCGATGCTGCGCAAGGGTAACAGTGACGCATTGATTTCGAGTTTATGGTGTTACCCTCGCATCCGCGATCATTGCGGATCGGAGCGCCGTCCTTCCGGAGTGGTATCGAGGGGGTGATGTCATGAGAATCCTGGTCATCGATCAAGCGCCGCGCAGCGAACAAAAGAATCCACCCTACGATGTCGAAGCCATCACAGCGCTGCTGAATAGCTATGCTTCGCCGGGAACGACGGTCGAGATCGGCTTCCCCGATAACTTCGAGGGCGCACAGATTCTGGATTCGATCGGCTCGCAGAGCAAGTTGAACGGCCTGCACCATATGATGGAGGCTCCCGCCATCATCCGGAAGATCTTCTGGGCGCAGGACAACGGCTACGATGCCGTGATCTCCAGCAACACATTCGATCCCGGGGTGGATGGCGGACGCCTCGCGGTCAATATCCCCGTGATCGGCTTGATGCGGGCATCGATGCACGCGGCGCTGGTTCTTGCCGATCGCGTCGGGGTCACGGTGCCGCTGCCGCCACATGTTCCATACACGCGCCGCATCCTGCGCTCCTACGGCCTGGAGCAGTTCGCCGTCGATGTCAGGCCGATCGGCGTCTATGTCGACGCGGGAAACCGCAAGAATGAAATCTTCGACATTACCGTCAAGCTGATCCGCGGCCTGGTGGACGAGGCCGGCGCCGAGATCATCTTGCCGCTGGGCGGCGCGCTCATCCCTTACATCGTCGACCCTACCGACCTCGCCGCGGCAACAGGCGTGCAGGTGCTCAACACAAAAGCGATCGGAATTCGCTTTGCCGAGTTGTGTGTCAGTCAGAAGATGACCCAAAGCGCGATCACCTACCCGCGCGCGCAGTTGAAGTACGCGGACTTCGTGACCCGCGCCTAAGGATGTTGCTGAGGGATACACAGTTATGACCGGCAAAGCCCGGAGCTTACTGCAAGATACGGCAAGCGGCCTGAAGATCGCGGTGGTCGAGACCTTCCGCCTCAGGCTGCCTTACAGGTCGGTGATTTCATTCCGATCGGTCAGGCAATCGGCCGCGGAATACGTCATCCTGCGCATCGTGCTGGACAGCGGCGCCGAAGGCATTGCCGAAGCAGTCTGCCGCCCCGAACATTCCGGCGAAGACGCCACGTTGGTGGCGTACCAGATCGAGACCTTCCTCAAGCCGCATTTGCTCGGCTCCGACCCGTTTGCGCACATGGCCCTGCTGGCGTCGCTGGCCCGCATTCGGGCATGCCGCGCGGCCAAGGCGCTGATCGACACCGCTCTTTGGGATCTGCGCGGAAAGGTTCTGCAACAGCCAGTCTGGCGCCTGTTGGGCGGAAGTACGCCCGGTCCGGTGCCGTTGACCTGGATTGCGCACGGCAATGCGCGCGGCGCCATGGTGGACGAGGCCAAACGTATGACGCTCGAGCGCGGCTACAAGGGCATCAAGCTCAAGACCTGGAAGCGGTCGCTCGAGGACATACGTATGGTGGCCGAGGTGCGACAGGCGCTCGGCGACGATGCAATCATCTATGTCGACGGCAATGGGACTTACACCGAGACCGAAGCGCGCACTATTCTGATGAAGGTGGGCGAGTACAATGTCTCGTTCATCGAGGAACCTTGCATCTTTGCCGATCCCCTGCGGCAGGCTGCGATGGTGTCGGCCTTGCCGGTCGCGTTGCTCGGCGACCAATGCTGCGAGGGGCTCGATGCCGTCAACACGATGCTGCGCCTGCATGCGGTCGGTGCGGTCAGTGTGAAGTTGCGCCGTACCGGCATTACGGAATCGCTCAAGATATTTTCATTGTGCGAGGCGGCCGGTATCCCCGTGGTCATCGGAACGGATTCGGAAAGCCGTATCGGCGCGCTGGTGCGCATGCATTTGCGGGCGGCCTGTCCGCAACTGGCGCCGTGGCCGACGGAAACGCATTTCTTCGACAAGCTGGCCGATGACGCGTTCGTCGGCGAGTTTCAGTTCCGGGACGGAACCATCACGCCGACCGACGCGCCGGGTTTTGGCGCGTCATGCGATCATCGTAAGCTCAAACAATACGCGATTTCGAACTGACTGGTTGAACGCCGCGGGACGTCGTCAAGGAGCGTGTCGCATCGCAAGAAAGACGGAGGCGAGGATGCCCAACAGACTGTCGAGGCCCATCGTTCTGACTGTGTCCTGTCTGGCGATCGCGGTTGCATGCGGGACGGCGTCCGCGCAAGAGCCGGTCACGTTCGCAGGCAAGACGATCTCGATGATCATCGATTCTTCGGCCGGAGGAGGCACCGACCTGACCGGTCGTCTTCTCGCTCCTTTCCTTACGAAGTATCTGCCCGGAAATCCGGCCGTCGTCGTCAGGAATATGCCGGGCGCCGAGGGCATTGTTGCTTTGAATTATTTCGTCCAGCAGGTCGCGCCGGACGGCCTGACGATGACGACGGGCGGCGGACCGTCAATCGATCCGATCCGCTATCGCGCGCCACAGTCGCACTACGATCCCGGCAAGTTCGAGTTCATCGGTGGAATCGGACGCGGCGGCAGCATGCTGGTCATCAGCAGAACTGCGGAGAAGCGGCTCTACGATAAATCGGCGGCCCCTGTGGCCATCGGCATTGCAGGCGCTGCGCCCCGGTCCGGTCAGCTTATGGCCGCATGGGGCATCGAGTTTCTCGGCTGGAATGCCAAGTGGATCGCCGGCTACCGGGCGACGCGGGCTCTGATGCAAGCGCTGCAGCAGGGTGAGATCGACATGACCGCGACCAGCACGTTGCTGTCGCTCAAGAGCGGCGTCGACAGCGGCGAGTTCAAAGTAATCATGCAGTCGGGCGGGCTTCAGGGCGGGAAGCGGGTACCGCGACCGGAATTCCCCAAAGTGCCAATTCTCGCGCAACAATTGGCCGGAAAGGTCAAGGCTCCGACCGCCAAACAGTCCTTCGCCACCTGGGAGGCCGTGCTGTTGACGGACAAGTTTTATGCATTGCCGCCAAAAACCCCGCAACCGATTGTCGCCGCCTATCGTGCCGCCTACGCCAAGATTACGGCGGATCCGGAATTTAACGCGCGTGGGCGAAAATTGAGCGAGGTTTTCGAGCCGATGACGGTCAGCGACCTGGATGCGCTGGTGAAGGACATTGTCGATACCCCGAAAGAGGCGGTGGAATACATGAATGGGATCCTGCGCAAGCAGGGAATAGGCGGATAGCGGGAGTGATCAGGCCCCTATCGACCGGTGCGCTTATCGGTTCAGAAGTGCTCGCAATTTGAACTTCTCGATTTTTCCGTTAGGCAGCTTTGGAAGCGATTCGATGAACCTGATCTCCCGTGGGCACTTATAGGATGCAATCGCGCTTCGACAGTGCCCGATAATCGCTTCAGCGTCGGCGTGGTATCCCGGGCGCGTAACGACAAATGCGACCACCGTCTCCCCCCAGCGTGGATGGGGCGTGCCGACGACCGCAGCCTCCGCCAAGCTGGGGTGGCTCAGCAGGGCGTCCTCGACCTCGCGCGAGTAGATGTTCTCTCCTCCCGATATGATCATGTCCTTGAGCCGGTCGACGACATAGACGAAGCCGTGCTCGTCGACCTGACCGACGTCGCCTGTGTGAAGCCAACCCTCGCGTAGCGTCTCGCCGGTGGCGGCCGGATTGTTCCAGTAACCGCTCATCAAGGCTTCGCTCCGGATAACGACCTCGCCCGGCTCGTCCGGCTGGCAAGCAGAGCCGTCCGGCCGAACGGTGCGCACGTCGCAACCGATCATGGGCTGGCCGGCGGACCGTAGACGCCTGGCAATCGCAGCCGGTCCGTCGGGCTCATGTTGATGCGCATGGAGCGTGCAGCCCGGGCCGCCCGACTCCGTCATTCCGTAAACTTGCGAGAAAATGGGTCCGAATGCCCGCAATGCGCGCCGGAGCAACGGCTCCGGCATCGGCGCTGCCGAATAGATGATCTTTCGCAACGACGGCAGCGTGTCGCGATTGGCTCCGGCATCAAGCAGATCGCTAAGCATGGTCGGCGCCAGCAGCGTCGCCGTTGCCTCGCGGTCGCGGATGCTTGCCATGAACTCTACCGGGCGGAAGGCTCGGTGCAGAACGATCGGACAGCCGAACAAGGAATGCATCAGCCAAAGATTACGCGCGCCGATGTGATAGAGTGGCATGGTCAGCGCAAACCTGTCGGTCGGGCGGACCAGGGCCTCCAGCGCGGAGATGCGCGCGGCCTGCATCTGGCCGCGGTGATTGAGCATGACGCCCTTCGGACGGCCGGTTGTCCCACTGGTGTAGATGAGAAAGGCCGTATCATCGCCCTGCACCGGCGCTTGGAGATCGACGGGCTCGGCCTTCGCAAGCGTGGCTTCGTAGGAGAGGTCGGGACCGTCCGCGCCGATGGTCAGGACATGATCGAGTTTTCCGATCGTATCGGCATCCACGCGCGCGAGCAGATCATGCTCCGCAATGAGGATTCTAGGCGCGCTATCGGCAAGGATATAGCCGACTTCCGGCGCTGCGAGTCGATAATTGATTGTGACAGTCGTCCAGCCGCCGAGTTCTGCGGCGGCATAGGCCTCCATGTATTCGGGGCGGTTTTGGGCCAGCACGGCCACGCGGTCGCCGCGTCCGATGCCGAGAGTTCGCAGGCCATTTGCCAGGCGATAGGTGCGCTCCGCGAATTCGCGGTGGGTGAGCGTGTGGCCTTCGAACACGATAGCGGCTGCGTCGGCGCGCATGCCGAGATTTCGCCGAGTCAAGTCTCCGAGCATCGGCCGCTCTCGATCATGTGCCTTTGGACCCGGCTGCCGGCGCGTCCGACGCAGCCAGCGATGTTCTGGCACCGACCACCAGTTGCGAGGTAGCCTGCCGATGGTCGACCGGGGTGCGACACGGTGCCTCCATTCTCAGCGATCAACGGCCTTCATTGCGTGCGTGACCGGCTTTTTTCTGGTGGATTCATTCAGTTGCACGCACGCGAAACAGTAGAAAGCAGGTTGGCAACGCTGCAAGGTTGATTGCAGAATCCATGATTGCGCCGACATGACCTGCTCATGCACTGTCGAGCGAGAAGCAACAATCTGAGGACATGGACGTGCACAAGGGATGTTTGCTCGCCGTCGCCATCTTCGCTGCTTTGCCGAACAGTGCAACCGCGGATTCGGTTTCCGATTTCTATGAAGGCAAGCAGATCAGATTCATCATCCGCGCTAATCCGGGGGGCAACTACGATCTGTATATGCGACTGCTTGCACGTCATATCGTGCGCTATATCCCGGGGAAGCCAACGGCGGTGCCGGTTAATATGCCTGGAGGCGGCGGGCTGACGGCGCTCAATTATACGGTCAACGTAGCGCCGCACGACGGCACGGTTGTCACCATGGTGACCCAGACCACTCCGATGGATCAGGCGCTTGGGCTCGACAAGAACCTGAAAATCGACATGCGCTCTATGAACTGGATCGGAAACATGAGCGACGAGAACCTTTTTCTCGTGACCGTCCGGGATTCGCCGACCAAGACGCTGCAGGACGCGACCAAACGGGAAACACCCCTCGCAGCCACAGGCGCGGGTGGTGTCGAGGTTATCGTCGCGTCGGTTCTGAACAGCATGTTGGGTACGAAGTTCAAAAGTATCCTCGGATACCGCAGCAGTCCTGAAATGAACGTGTCGATGCAGCGCCGCGAAGCGGAGGGCCGCATGACGACCAACCTGCGCGCATTGTTTGGCGCTACGTCCGGCGGAGCGTCCGCCTTCAATATCCTGGTTCAGACCGGATTGAAGGTGGCCCCGGATTATCCCAAGGTCCCGCTGCTGCGAGAGCTCGCAAAGGATCCGGAGCAGAAGGTTGTGCTGGATTTTATTTCGCGTTCAATGAGCCTCGGACGGCCGGTCGCGACCAATCAAAAAGTCCCGGCGGAACGGATGGCTGCGCTGCGGCGGGCGTTCGATGCGACCATGAAGGATCCGCAGTTTCTCTCCGAGGCAAAGCAGCAGGGCCTCGATATCAGTCCGTGGACCGGCGCGGAGCTGCATCAGGTTGTCGCCGACATCGTCAACACCCCGGCGGCGCAAGTCGATCGGATCCGGCAGGCCATCAGGGCCGGGCTTTCGTCCGAACAGCGCCGCAAGGTTCCAAAGTGAGGCCCGGCAACGGCTGACGTCGGATGTCGAGACCTTGTGCCACCGCGGATTGCGGCTAGACTTGCCGTTCCAGTGCGCGAGTGGTTCGGATGGCTTTGCTCACCGTTGCGGAAACGACGTTCGACGCGGGGACGGAAGGCGATTACGTTTCCAGCAACGACGCGCTCAGAATCCTGCAGGTCAAGCCGCAGACTCTCTATTCCTATGTCAGTCGTGGTCTGATTCGCCGCTTGGTGCGGCCCGGCGGACGCACCAGCTATTACAATCGCCAAGACATTCAGAGACTCAAAGCGCGCAGCCTGGCGCGGTCGGGTCACGGGCCGGCAGCAGCCAGCGCAATGCACTGGGGCGAGCCGGTTCTCGAAACCGTCATCACCGAAATCACGCCTGATGGACCACGCTACCGGGAACGGCTTGCGGTCGACCTTGCCGGTGAAGGTCATGCCTTCGAGTCGGTTGCAGAATATCTCTGGGCCGGAGCATTGCCGTTGGCGCATGCGACATGGGATAGCGATTATGCGCAAGAGGGGCTCGGTGGCGAGCTGTCGGACATGGCCGGCCTGCACTTCAGGCACATCCTGACGCAAGCGGCCGTACTCCTGGCGCGTACTCCATCAACCGATATTCGCGCCGAGCTGCGATCGGGTGGCAGGATCATTCGCGCCCTGGCCGGAACATTGGGCTTCTTGGGACCGCGACCCGGCTATGTCACTTTTGAGCGCCACGAAACTATCGCGCATGGCATCGCGCGCGCCCTCGGGATGGACATGAATGCGGCGGACGTGCGGGCGCTGAATGCGGCCCTCGTGCTGGTCGCCGATCACGAGCTTACACCTCCGACCTTTGCCGCGAGAATCTCGGCCTCGGTCGGTAGCGACCTGGAATCGTGTATCGTGGCGGCATTGCAGGTCCATTTCGGATCTGTGCTGGGCTTGTGCTGCGATCGGCTTGACGAATTGCTTGATTCATTGCTCAGCGGCTCGAAGCTCGCCTCCGAATTCAACCCGACGCTGACGTCGATCTGGTCATCGCCGGGGTTCGATCATCCGCTCTATGCACGAGGAGACCCGCGCGCGAAGATGTTGATCGAGCTGGCGTTTGCGGCCGACGATCGTCGCGAGCGCGCGGAGCAGGGCCTGATGTTGCTCGATGGCCTCTTTCCAAACGTGCGTGAGCACCCGCACCTGTGCGAGGGACTCGTCGTGCTGTGCCGGTCCCTTGGATTGCAACGTCAAGTCGCGGGCAGCCTGCTTGCGCTCGGCCGCTCCGCCGGCTGGATTGCGCACGTCATCGAACAGCGGACGCAAGGATTCATTATTCGCCCGCGCGGAAAGTTCGTCGCCGGCACGTCCGGCCGCAGCGGCCGGACGATTCATAACCGGTAGTTGCGCCTACGGTTTCGCCAAGCCCGACCTCGGCCAATAGACCTTGCTGTAATTGAGCTTGAGGCTCACCAGCATCGCGGCCAGCCTGATCGGAGCGCCGATGCCTTCCACGACCGGAACCCCCAGCTCATCCATGAGCCAATCCGGTTTGATGTGCACCGGGCACTGTGTGATGCCCATGGGAAGGATGACGTCGGCGCCAAGCTTCACGAGCTCGCGCGCCTTGTCGACGAAATTTCCGACCACCTTGTCGCGATTGGCAATGATCTCGGGCAACTCGAAGCCACAGGTTCGCCAGCCGACGACCTTGTCCATCATGTGGTAGCGCTCGACCATCCGATAGCCGAGCGGCAGAACGAAATCGTCGTACATCAGAATCCCGAATCGCCGTCCCAGCATCGAGGCGATATGCAGCATCGATTCGCTCGGGCCGACCACAGGAATATCGACGACGCAACGGCCGGCATCGACGCCGAGGTCCAGCGTCCCTAGCGGCACAACCGCGTCATAACCCTGCTTCTCTGCGTCGCGAAAGGCATCCAGAAACGCCGGCACCGCGATGCCAAGGAGGTCGGGGGCATTGCCCATGTAATATGGCGTTGCATTGACCGAGATGATTCCGACATCCACCTCGGTGGAAGCGTAGGTCAGCGCGGCGTCCTCGCGGCGCTTGCGCTCCTCCGGCGGGTAGTTCCCGACTGCAAAGGCGACCCTGATCTTTCGATCCTGAGGCCCATACGCCATTCAACCCTCCTGGTTTCGGCCGACCGTCCGGCGCTATCGCTTGATGGATTCGTGGCTTTGCAGCCCGGGCTTGAACTTGCCTTCGACGAAGTCCTGCACGCCTTCGTCCTTCCAGCCGACGCGTTGAAGATTGGCGAGCTCCTCTTCTTTCGCGTTGGTGTAGTTCATCGAGGCGTCCCAGGTCATTTCGAGCGAGAAGCGATAGCCGTCCTTGGTCGCCTTCAGCGCCGCCGGGTCCTTGGCGGCAACCTCGCGCGCCACCGCAATCGTCTCGTCGCGCAGACGCGCGAGCGGAACCGCCAATGTGACAAGGCCAATCCGCGCCGCGGTGGCGCCGTCAAAACGCCGCCCGGTCAGGCCGTAGAACAACGCGTCGCGCGGACGAAGCAGGTTGGCCAGCGACTTGCTGACGGAGCCGCCTGGAAAGCCCTTAAAGTTGATCTCCGAAAGCCCGAACGTCGCCTCTTCCGCCGCAATCGCGATGTCACAGCCCTCGACGATGGAGAACGCGCCGCCGAAGCAATAGCCATTCACCATGGCGATCGTCGGCTTCGGGTAATATCGCAGCGTGCGTCCGCGCCATTCGGTCGAGACTCTGATCACGCGGTCGTACCGGGCGCGATCGGCTTTGAGCGCATGGAACACCTCCTTGAGGTCCATGCCGGCGCAGAAGGAATCTCCCGCGCCGGTGATGACCAGGACCCGCGCTTCATCGTCATAGCGGAGATCCTCCAGCACCGCCGTCATGTCGTCGTGGAGCTGGGGATTCATCGCGTTCTTCTTGTCAGGACGATTGAGAGTGACAAAAGCTACCCCGTCGGCCTTTTCAACGAGTATGGTCGAGTAGGACATCGTTCTCTCCCTGCCAGCCCTCGCCGAGTGCGAGAGGCCGTTGGCGCCCCATGCATTAGCTACCCATCATGATGCGGATTGATCCCGCAAGGTTGATCGTGGAATCGACGAGGCCCGCGTCCGGCTACTTGCCGAATGCGGCAGCTCCGGCCTCTGCAACGGGTTCGTCATCATGGTCGATACCGGACACGCCCACTCCACCGATACACTCGCCTTCGAACAGGACCGGGATGCCGCCTTCGACACCGAGGTAGTTCGGCGACATCAGGAATTGCGGCCGTTCCTTGATTCGTTCGCCGAACGCGCGGCTCGGCCGGCCGCGGAAAGCCGCCGTGCGCGCCTTGGCAGTCGCCATCTCGACCGTGTTGACGCCGTTGCGATCGGGCCGCTCCAGATAGAGGAGGTGCCCTGCCTCATCGACGATGGCGATGGTGGGCTCGCGCTTGATCTGCTCACCTTTGGCCTTGCAGGCTGCTACCATCTTGAAAACGTCGTCGTTGGTCAGGCATGGTTTTCTGCGCATCAAATTTGTCTCCGGTTTGCACGGTCGCTTTGTTGGAAATCAGTATTAAGAGATAGCTAAGC
>JBOHIG010000140.1:0-5147 GCA_050725815.1 Xanthobacteraceae bacterium | reverse complement strand
TCAGAAAGTCCAGCGCCAACCCGGCTTTCGACAAACGCGTCAATGCGGCGCGCAAGGTCGCGACGGAACTCGTCGATGTCGCGGGGTCCATCGTCATTGTCGTCCGTCAAGCCCGTATTTGTTTCGTCGAGCGCGGAAAGTTCGCGCAGCGTCTTCGCCAGCATCGCCAGCATGCGGGTGTCCCGCTCGCGCTCGTCGGGCTGCTGCCGCTTGCCCACGAGCCGGTCCTCGATATCGCGCACCTGCCGTTCGGCGGTGCGCCAGAGCCGCGTGACAAATGACTTGCGGTCGCCCGCGGGCGCGCGCTGTACCTTCCTGCGCGACCTGAGCCGCCGCGGTAGCGGCGGAAAGCGGCCGCCGGCGCCATCGATGAAGAAATAGAGCGTGCGCGACGTCATGCCGGTCTCACGCTCGATCTGTTCCACGGTGGTGGAATGGTCGGCGTAGCGTTCGCGCGCATACACGATTTGCTCTGTCGAATAGTTGGCGGCGTCTTGCGGCGGCACGGAAGCTCCTTTTCCTTCCGGAGCGGACGGCGGCGACGCCGCGCGAACGTCCGCGGCGGCATCGTCGAAATCGCTGGTGTCTTCGGGAAAGAACCGCGCCCGGGACCGGACGCATTTGTCGAGCGTGGGCGAACCTTATAGGACCAGCGTCACGTTGTCAAGCTTAAGTTCCTAGGATTATTTACAGGGCGAAGCTGCGTTTTCCGTACGTCCCGCAAACTCGTGCAAGGCCACTGCGACCACGGCATCTCAACCGGTCCGCTGCAGGAGCGTGCAGCGGCTCGTGCGTGGAAAACAAATAGCTCATAGCTCTTCCAGTGGTGAAATCGCCGGCCCATTCAGCACCGCGCCGTCAGTTCCGAAATGCGATCCGTGGCATGGGCAATCCCAGCAGCGCTCCAACGAATTCCAGTGCACATGACATCCGACATGCGTACACTTCGCGGACAGCCGATGCAGCCTACCGTTGTCGTCGCGATAAGCCGCGACCTTGCTCATGCCCTCGCGGACGATCGCGCCCTGCCCCGGCTTGAGCTCGTCCACCGACTTGAGCTCTCCGGGCGCGACATATTCTGCAAAATTCTTCACTGCCGTGAGGTTTTCCGTGACGAAGTTCTTGGCCGCGTTCAGTATCTTGCGCGACGGTTCGTAGAATGCGGCCCATTCGCTCTTGCCGCCGAGAATCAGCGTTGAAATCAGCAGGCTTCCGGCTACACCGTGGGTCAGTCCCTGGCCGGAATCGGCCGTATGCACGAACACATTTTCGTTGCCCGGGTTGCGGCCGCTGAACGCCGCATAGTCGATGGACTCCAGAACCTGCCCGGACCAGCGATGCGTCTCTTTGCCGAGATTGGGAAGCTTAGCCCGGATCCAAGCTTCGATCGCATCGAAACGCGGACCGGCGTCGTCCGCCTCGCCCGTCTTGTGGTCGGCGCCGCCCACGATCAGGTAGTCGACGCTGCCGGGGCCAGTGTGCAGGCGCACATAGTGATACGGATCAAGCGTGTCCCAGTAGAGCGCGTCCTCGATCGAGTCCTTCGGAATGGTGAAGGCCATGACATAGGAACGATACGGCGCTTCCTTGGTATGGAGAGTATATTTGTCGTTGACCGGCGAATTGGTCGCCACCACGGCCTTGGCAGCGGAAATCGTTTCGCCGCGCTCGGTCTTCACTTCGACCGCGTCATCCCTCTCTTCGACCGACATCGCGGCTGTATCAGCATAAAGCCTGCCGCCGCGCGCCTTGATGACGTTAACGAGACCGCGAAGGTAACGCAGCGGGTGGAAGGCGGCCTGTCGCGGATACAACAGGCAGCCGACATCGGAATGGCAGGCGAAGGGCAGTCCCTTGTGGCGCTTGATCTGCATCCCGGCTTCGCCACCCGCGTCGAGCTCCCCGGCGAACAGCCCGGGCTCCATCTTGGGGCCGGGAAAGAGATAACCGTTGAGCCGACGGAAATTGCAATCGATGCGCTCACCCTCCTGAATCGCCTCGATGCGGTCTATCGCAGCCGCATGGCTCTCGAAGAATATCCGGGCACCGTCGGCGCCGCGCATGTCGCGCACCGCCGCGAACGTGTCATCCGGCGCGCAGGTGAGATGCGCGCTGGTGCGCGCCGTCATGCCGCCCCCGATCGCGCCGCGGTCGATCACCACCACGCTTAAACCCTTTTCGGAAAGCTCATAGGCCGTCGACAGTCCGGCGATGCCGGAACCGAGCACGACCGCGTCGGCGCGCTCGTTCTGCGTGAGTTTCGGCGCGTCCGGGGCGACCTCGGCGTCCATCCAGAGCGAAACTGTCCGCTCGCCGTGAGCGTTCATGGAAATCTCCACGCCGCGCGGTCAGTTGCCAGACGGCAGTGTCATAACGGACGGAGAAGCGCCGGGTTCCCGGTATCAAGCGAGCAGCGGAACGAGCGGGCGGATTATTCCGCCGTCACCGCCGCGAGCGCCGCTTGCGCTTTGACGTCCGCGATGACAACTCGCTTTGCGCCATCGCGTCTTCCGGAGCCGGCTCGGCGCGGGCGGCCCGGCGTGCCCGGTAGGGCCGGTCGATGGCGTCAAGATAGGCCCGTGTCCGGCCCGAGATGCCGCGCTGCTTGCGATAGTCGACGAAGTCGCGCCCGTTATGAGGCGGTTGCGCGCGGCCGCCGCGGAAGACGCGCACGCCCGCTTCCGTCACCACGATGTCGCCGGCGCGCAGCGTCGGATCCTGCGCCAGCGTGAGTGGCGGCCGCGTGGCGGAGCGGCACGAGCAGCCGTCCTGGAGGCTGTCGCGATAAGCGAATGCATTCACGAGCTTCGCGTAGAGCTGACCGCGCGACGAGCGTGCATCGGCAAACGACTCCCCGCCTGCGGGAAGCGAATAGACCTGCGTCTCCGCGCCCGGGCACAGGCTGTCGCACAACGATTGCGCCGACGCGCCGACGCGGCTCGCGCGCGAGAGCGGGAAATAGTATGCGTCGCAGGTTCGCACGCAGTATGAGCCCGCCGCCGTCGCACCGACGCCGCCGCGATCCTGCGGCGTCACAGTGATGCGCGCTGAGGGCTCGTCGCGACGTTCCCCCCAGCCGTTGCGGTCCCAGCCATTCCAGCCGCGATCGCGGCCCAGGCGCCGCGATTCGTAATTCCAGAACTCATGGGCCTCCTGCGTCGAGGCGACCGAGACGGCTTCGACCACGATCGCCGCGCCGACGATCGCGGCCAACGCGCCCGGAGCATGATCCCGAAAAGTGGAGACCACTTTTCGGACCAAGATCATGCTCCAAGAATAAGAGAGATCGCGATTGCGATTCAACTTGAAGCAATCGCGAACTAGGATGCCCCATCGCTTGACGCGCCGCAAAGATCGCCGATTCCAATCGACCATGATCGACCATTCCGACCGATTCCCCGTACCCGATTGGCCGCGCCCGCCGCGCAGCAAGCGTCAATGTGCCGTTGCAACCGCCATGCTGGTGACGGCCGGCATGCTGGTGACCACCGGCGCGGTATCGCCCGCAAGCGATATCGCCGACAGTGAAAGACACGCCAACACCACGCCGCCGACGATCCACGCGAATGTCAGCAAGGTGCGCCGCTCGTCCATAAGTGCGGCCGGTCGCGGCGGCGACAAGGCGCGGCAAGCACTCCTTCGTTGCATGGTGGCTCCTTCAAGACGTGCGCTCCCCCAACGCGCCACGGGGCAAGCCGTTCCGCACATACGCGACGGTGCGACGGAACGCGCACCGCTTGCAGCCGCGCGAATCACCATTTGCACGAATCGTTAATCGTCCGCCGCGAGGGACTCAGGCGGCTTTGCTTGCCGGACGCTTTTTCCGGGCGGGCGGCGTTCCGGGCGACGGCGCCACCTCGGTCGATGGCCGCGCACCCTGCGCAACCTCATGCGCGAGCCCGATCAGATCGCAGTCGATGCAGACGATGGCGACGCCGCCGTCGGCGAGCGTGATGCTCGCCATCTCGATGCAGCAGATGCGGCAGGCGATCGCGGCCATCGCAGGTTCCATCTGATTCGCAGCGCCACGAGTGTGGAACCCGCGCAGCCAAAAGCAAACCCCAGCCGCGAGGGCTGGGGTTCCATTGGCCGGTGATGAGCCGCGATTGCAGTCAGCGCGTTGCGCTCCAGCCGGTGATCGACTGGCGCACGCCTTCGATCGACTTGCCGTTCACCCGGCCGGTGTATTGCGTCGTGCCGCCGGTGAAGCTGATGACGTCGGCGGTCACCTTGCCGTTGACGACCGGCGACGAGTAGGTGCCGTGGCGCACGCTGCCGGTGACGTACTGGTATTTCTGCTCGAGCGTGAGCGAGCCGCCGTCCGGCAATTTCCAGGTGCCGGCGACCTTGGCGGGCACCAGCCAGAAATGCGCGCGGCACCACGAGGTGCAGTTCTCGTTGGCCTGGACGTTCTGGTCGGCCTGCCAGTCGCCCATGTCGAACGAGTTCGACACCACGCGGGTGCCCGGCTTCAGGTCGAGGATCTTCGGGCGCAGCCGCAGATTGATGTCCGGTAGCAGGAACAGCGTGATGACCGTGGCCTTCGACAGATCGGCCTTGAACAGGTCGCCTTCGATGAAGTTCGCCAGCTTGCTCACGCCCGCCTTCTCGGCGTTGCGGCGCGACAGCTCCACCATCTTCGGATTGAATTCGACGCCGGTCGCGCGCACGCCGCGCTTGGCCGCGGTGATGACGGTGCGGCCGTCGCCGGAGCCGAGATCCATGAGGTAGTCGCCCGGCTTGACATTGGCCATGTCGAGCATCCGGTCCACCAGCGCCTGCGGCGTCGGCACCCAGACCACGTCCTTGCCCGACTGCCCGACCTGCGGCTCGAACTGCTGCGCCAGCGCGGCGCCGGCAACCACAACGACCGCCAGGCACGACAGCGCCAGCGACCGGACTTGAGACTTCGATACGACCATGGAGTTCTCCGAGTGAATGCGCGACGCGAAAAGGGTCTCGCCGTGGACTGCCGCCCGGCCGCACATTAGCGGGGCGGCCAAGTCTTGTCAGCAGCGGAACGGACGGAATTTCAGGACCTTAACCCACCCGCCCCTGGGCAAATCCAACGCTCCACCAGCAGGCCAAATTTGCTAGTGGTCCTTTGATTCTAACCTTCGCAAGGTCGCCTGCCCAAACGGGATGCG
>JBOHIG010000139.1:0-5695 GCA_050725815.1 Xanthobacteraceae bacterium | reverse complement strand
CCCAGGCGTCGCGCGGCTCGAGCTCGACCGCTTCGTGCCCGCAGCGCTCGGCCTCGGCGTAGTGTCCGGACTCCTCCAGCCCGAACGCCTGCATGCCGAGGACGGTGTGATAGCCCGGGACCTTGGGTGACCAGGCGGGAAGCGCGCGCGTTACGCGGTCACGCAGCATGCGCGCGTCGCCGCGGAAGAAATCGAGCTGATGGCCGGCCTGCAACGCCAGCAGGTCGCGCGGATATTCGATCGCGATGTCTTCCAGCACCTGCGACGCCAGGTGCCAGCGGCCGGCGGCAAGGTGGCTGATCGCGACGATGTGGCCCTGTTCCTGTCCAGTGGACGCAAGGCGCCAGGTGGTTTCGAGCGCCTCGAGCGCGACCGCTGTCCCCGCAGGCTCGGTGCCCAGCAGGTGGAGCCACGCCTTGAGCAGATGGGCCATGACGAAGTCGGGACTTTCGGCAATCGCCTTGTCGACCGTCGCCACGGGGTCGTTGATGAACAGATTGAGTTCGCGCAGCGCGGCCTCGTAGTGCGGCAGGCTCGTGTTGGTGGCCCCGGTGAGCCGGTGGCCGCGGATGTCTTGCAGCACGCGCAGTCTCCTTCTTGGTTTTCTGGGAGGTTGGACTTGAAGGCCGTTGGTTGCGCGGGCGCGGGAACCGGTTCAAACGCTCTTGCTGCGCTGCGATCACAAAAAAGTCAGGCGTAAAATCAATGGGTTACGAATGAGGCTTCGGATGCAACCGGTCGGCGCGAGGATGCGCATATTTACCGGCGGCGGCGTGTAAATTGGAAGGTCGTAGGGCGGGGCTGAGCCCGTAGGGCGCAATAAGCGGCGCGCAAGCGACGCGCATTGCGCCGTCTCAGGCAATGAGCGGAAATGCAGGACGGCGCAATGCGCTTCGCTTATTGCGCCCTACAACTACACATGGTTGCTTGCGCTCAGAGCGCGCGCGCACCGCTTCCGTCGAGGGATTGCGAATGCGCGCCGCCCGGCTCCGAAATATCGCACAGCGCACTGCCGGCGCTGTCGGGGCCATCGGCGATCGCCAGGTCGCCCAGCGAGACGATGCCGACCAGCCGTTTCTGGCGGTTGAGCACCGGCAGCCGGCGCACCTTGATGTCGGCCATGTTCTGCGCGACCTCCTCGAGGTCTTCGTCGTCGTAGCAGTATTTCACGTCCTCGCTCATCACATCGCGCACCGCGGTGTCGGGGCCCTTGCCGAGGGCGACCGCACGCACGGCAATGTCGCGATCGGTAATCATGCCGACCAGCCGGTCATTGTCTCCGACCGGAAGCACGCCGGCGTCGATCTCCGCCATCAGCCGCGCGGCATCCCGGATCGGCTGGCTCGGATTGGCGATTCTCACGTCCTTGCTCATGGCATCGCTGACTAGCATGGGGTTCCTCCTGCGCTGCTGCACCGAATCCTCGTCGGCCGCCCGGCGGCGCCGTCGCATGGGCATCTGAAATGCGCCGCCGGGCTTCCCGAAATCGCGCCGATATCGATGGCAACGCAGCCTGTATGCGGGTGTTCCGGAGTTCCCTGCCGTTTTTCCACTGGCTGGAACTTTTTGGCGCTAATCCGCCACGTCCTCGATCGCGTCGACGCGGTTCGGATAGAACGCGAGCCGGCCGGCGATCTCGCCGACCGCCGGGAACGGCGTCTCGTAGCTCCAGATCGCGTTGGCGGCTTCCTTGTCGCCGACCTTGATCGAGTAGTACGAGGCATCGCCTTTGTACGGACAATGGGTCGAATGATCCGTCTGCGCGAACAGGTCCATCTGCGCGTCCTCGCGCGGGATGTAGAACACCGGCTTGTAGGTGGCCTCCTTCAGCGCCAGCGCCCGCGTGGTGTCGGCGACGGTGCGGCCGTTGAACACGACGCGCACGCGCTTGGGGTGCGGCGCGACGTCGATCGGATGGTCGGGGCCGGGAATCTTCATGGCGGGCGGTCCTTTCTCTTCATCCCTCCCCGCGAAGCGGGGAGGGTGGCCATAGGCGGCCTATGGCCGCCGTTCTTGGCGACAAGAACGCCGATGCAAAGCATCGGCTATGCGAAGCGCGCAGCCGGGTGGGGTTGAGAATGAATGCCGGCCCCACCCGGCTCGCTTCGCTCGCCACCCTCCCCCTCCGGGGGAGGGATAAAAGCTGCCTCTCTGACGCGCGCTCACATCTCCGCAATCACCCGTCGATCAATCTCGGACAGGCGGTTGACGCCGCACAGCGCCATGGTCACGTCGAGCTCGCTGCGGATCAGCTCGATCGCGGTGGCGACGCCGGCCTGGCCTGCGGCGCCGAGCCCGAAGATATAGGCGCGGCCGATCAGGCAGGAGCGCGCGCCAAGCGCGAGCGCGCGCAGCAGGTCCTGTCCGGAGCGAATGCCGCCGTCGAACATGACTTCGATCTCGCCGCCGACCGCGTCGGCGATGTCCGGCAGCACCGAGATCGAGGACGGCGCGCCGTCGAGCTGCCGGCCGCCGTGATTGGAGACCACGAGTGCCGTCGCGCCCGACTTTGCCGCGCGCCTCGCGTCCTCGGCATCGAGTACGCCCTTGATGATGAGCGGGCCGGGCCACAGGCTCCTGATCCACTCGACGTCCTTCCACGACATCGCCGGGTCGAACTGGCCCTGAATCCAGCGCGCGAGCGAATTCACGTTATCCATGTCGTGCGCATAGCCGGCGAGGTTGCCGAAGGTCTTGCGGCCGCGCGCGACGCTGAGCGCCCAGCGCGGCTTCAACGCGATGTCGACGAGATTGCGCAGGCGGATCTCGGGCGGCACGGTCATGCCGTTGCGGAGGTCGCAATGGCGCTGGCCGAGCACCTGCAGGTCGATGGTGAGCATCAAGGCGCTGCATTTGGCCGCCGCCGCCCGCTCGATCAGCGACTTCACGAAGCCGCGGTCCTTCATCACGTAGAGCTGGAACCAGAACGGCCTGGCGGCTGCGGCGGCGACGTCCTCGATCGAGCAGATCGACATCGTCGAGAGCGTGAACGGGACGCCGGCCGCCTGCGCCGCGCGGCAGGCGAGAATCTCGCCGTTGCCGTGCTGCATGCCGCATAAGCCGATCGGCGCGAGTGCGAGCGGCAGCGACGCCGCCTCGCCTGCGATGGTCGTGGCAAGCTCACGCTGCGACACGTCCACCAGCACGCGCTGGCGGAATTTGATGCGCTCCAGATCGGCCCGGTTGGCGTGCAACGTCTGCTCGGAATACGAGCCTGCCTCGGCATAGTCGAAGAACATCTTCGGCACCCGGCGGCGGGCGAGCTGGCGGAGGTCTTCGATGCAGCAGGTCGTTGTCGGCATGTCGGTTCAGGCTCACGAGCGGTGGGCTCGAAGGCGAGCATACGCCGGCGCAATGATAGCAACAGCAGGCGATCGCTGCCCGGAACGTTCGCCGCGCCCAAGCATTGTCAAACAAGCGTTGTCAAAAACGGATTTTTGCAGCCGCTCGTAGAGGTTGGAAGGTTGTTCCCATGGACTCAAACGATACCGTCACGCAGCGGGAAATTGAGGAGAAGCGCCGGCAGGAGGCCTGGGAGGAGGCCAAGGCAGCCGAGCGGCGCAAGCTTGATCGCTCGCTGGATGAAGGGTTGGAGGAAACCTTCCCGGCGTCCGATCCGGTTAACGTGACCCAGCCGCCTCCTTCCAAGCTGGACAAGAAACCCAAGCGTTAGCGCGGGGCGTTCGATTTTCGGTGCAGGATCATGGTCTGCCGGCTCAGGGAGCTGGCGGCATTAATCATGTTCGTGAGCGAGCATGGGCGAATTGATACGTTTTTTGAACAATTTGGCCTTCAATGACCCTATATGATGTCGCTGGCGCCAGGACCGTGGACTTCCTAAACGGGGACATTCCCTGTCCGGCCGGCGCTAATCGTCCGGATGGCGGCCGGCGATCGACTTTCAGGGGCAGACCACGAACATGGTTCGCAGGTATTTTGGTACTGACGGGATTCGCGGCCGTGCCAACGGCGTCATTACGCCGGAGCTCGCGCTCAAGGTCGGCCAGGCGGCCGGGGTTGTGTTCACGCGCGGCGACCATCGCCACCGCGTGCTGATCGGCAAGGACACGCGCCTGTCCGGCTACATGATCGAGACCGCGCTGGTCGCCGGCTTCACCTCGGTCGGCATGGACGTGTTCCTGACCGGCCCGATGCCGACGCCGGCCGTCGGCATGCTCACGCGTTCCATGCGCGCCGATCTCGGCGTGATGATCTCGGCCTCGCACAATCCTTACGACGACAACGGCATCAAGCTGTTCGGCCCCGATGGCTTCAAGCTCAGCGACGAAATCGAGCGCAAGATCGAGGCGCTGATCGATTCCGACCTCACCAAGCAGCTTGCGCGCAGCCCCGACCTCGGCCGCGCCAAACGGATCGAAGGCGTCCACGATCGCTACATCGAATTCGCCAAGCGCACACTACCGCGCAGCATGAGCCTCGACGGCCTGCGCGTGGTTGCCGACTGCGCCAACGGCGCCGCTTACAAGGTCGTCCCGGAAGCCTTGTGGGAACTCGGCGCCGAGGTGATCTCGATCGGCGTCGAGCCCGACGGCTTCAACATCAACCACGACTGCGGCTCGACGTCGCCCGCGGAGCTCTGCCGCAAAGTGCGCGAAATGCGCGCCGATATCGGCATCGCGCTCGACGGCGATGCGGACCGCGTCATCATCGTCGACGAGCGCGGACACCTCGTGGACGGCGATCAGTTGCTGGCGGTGATCGCCGAGAGCTTCCAGGAAGACAGCCGCCTCGCCCAGCCGGGCATCGTCGCGACGGTGATGTCGAATTACGGGCTCGAGCGCTATCTCGCGGAGCTCAAGCTCTCGCTCGCGCGCACGCCGGTCGGCGACCGCTACGTGCTCGACCATATGCGCGAGCACGGCTTCAATGTCGGCGGCGAGCCGTCCGGTCACATCATCCTCAGCGACTACGCGACCACCGGCGACGGTCTCGTCACGGCGCTGAAGGTGCTGGCGGTGGTCGCGGGCGAAAGCGTTCCGGTCAGCGAAGCCTGCCGTCAGTTCGAGCCGGTTCCGCAGGTGCTGAAGAACGTGCGCGCCGCAAACGGCGTCGCGCTCGAACACCCCGAAGTAAAGCGGGCGATCGCCGTCGGCGAAGAAAAGCTCGGAAAGTCCGGCCGCGTCGTCATCAGAAAGTCCGGAACCGAACCGCTGATCCGGGTCATGGCCGAGGGGCAGGAAAAGAAGCGCGTCAGCGGGGTCGTCGACGAGATCTGCGCCGCCATCGAGAACGCGGCGCGCTGATCAGCAGCGCGGGCCGTTCCGTCCCGCGACCGCGATCAGCGAAGCGACCGCGATCAGGAACACGCCGAAGCCGAACAGCCGCCAGGTCGCGCCGAGATCGACGCCGAGCGCGTAGGCGGCGTCCGGAAACAGTTGGACGGCAAGCGCGGCGATGCAGCAGCCGATCCCGGCCCACAGCAATTGACCGGTCGTCATTCTCTCTCCCCTTCGTTATTCTCGCGTCGCCGCATAGCGGCGGCTGACGGCGTCATTAGGGAGAGATTGCGGCGTTGCAGGGACGCGTTCTCATCATCGCGGGCTCCGACCCTTCCGGCGGCGCCGGCGTGCAGGCGGACATCAAGACCGTCACCGCGCTCGGCGGCTATGCGGCCGCGGCGATCACCGCGCTGACCGTGCAGAACACGAAGGGCGTCTTCAGCGTCCATCCGGTC
>JBOHIG010000138.1:0-3303 GCA_050725815.1 Xanthobacteraceae bacterium | reverse complement strand
CCCTATGGGAGAGGGAGCCTGCATGAGCAAGTCGGAATTTCGAAATTCCCAACGATCAGAAAGAAGTTCTCTACTTCTTCGCCGGTGGTTGCTGTTGTTGCGGCGCCGGGATCACGGCGCCCTTGGCGTCGAGGCGTTCGATCTTCGCCTTCTCGCGCAGTTGCGCGACCAGCTCCGACTGCGCGCGGCGCACGACGAAGGCCACGATCTGTTCGCGGACCTGCTCGAACTCGGGCACCGGGCGCTTGCGCCTGTCTTCGAGCTTGATGATGTGCCAGCCGAACGGGCTCTTCACCGGGTTCGACACCTGGCCCGGATACATCTGGAACGCCACATTGGCGAACTCGGGCACCATCTGGTCCTTGGGGAAATAGCCGAGGTCGCCGCCGTTCTGCTTGCCCGACGGATCCTCGGTCAGCTCGGAGGCGAGCTTGGCGAAGTCCTCACCCTTCTTGATCCGCTCCAGCGCCGCGCGCGCCTTGGCCTCCGCTTCGGCGAGCGCTTTCTCGTCCTTGGGGTTGGCGCGGAACAGAATGTGGCGCGCACGCACCTCCTCGGCCGCGCCCATCGGCTTGACCTGCTCGTCGTAAACCTTGCGCAGGGCCTCGTCGGTGATCGAAGCCTTGGCGTGCTCCTGCAACAGCGCCCCCATCAGCAGCTTGGAGCGCAGGAACGCCTGCCGCTGCCGGAACTCGGCGTTTTCCTGGAGCTTGCGCTCCTCGGCCGCGCGCGCCACCAGCATGATGTCGGCGAGATAGGTGATGAGGTGCTCGCGTTTGACGTCGGGCGCCACCTGCTGCAAATCGGCGCCAAGGTCGTCCTCGGCGATGGCGAGATCGCTTTCCCGGATCGCGACGCCGTTGACGCGGGCCACCACCTTGTCGTCAGCCGACGGCGCGGAGGAGGACGGCGCGGACTCCTGCGAGCAGCCCGATATGAGCGGGAGGGCCAGCAGCACCAGCGCGAGGATCGCGAACGGCGCCCGGATTCGGCGCGCCGAGAGCTCAATCGTACGCGCAGGGATGGGGAGGTGCGGCGAGTTCATGACGCTGTCCTTGGATAGAGCGGCCCCGCCGACGGCGATAGCGTCGAAGATTCGCGCAATCGGCGCCCCTTGGCAATGGCGTCATTATGGGTGGATTTTGACAAGACCGTGAGCAATATCAGCCGGATTGACAACAAAGGGACCCCCTCCTATCTCTCCGCAAAACCGGCCGATCCGCCCGTTGGCAGCGGCTTGCCAAGCCCGATCCTCGAAAAGTGCTGCTTTTTTGGTGTAACGCGGAAGGTTTGATGAACGCGCGCGCGCTTCGCCGCGACTAAACTGGGTTCTGGGATTCCCGTTCTTCACGCCGTCCGGATTTGGTAAGCTCGCACACCGGCCAACGACCAAGGATTTCCTCAATGTTCGGCGCGCTCGCCCGCAAGATTTTCGGCTCTTCCAACGAGCGTCGCATCAAGGGCTATCAGCCGCGCGTCGACCAGATCAATGCGCTCGAAAAGGAGCTGGAGAAGCTCTCCGACGAGGAGTTGCGCGCGCGCACCGAGACATTCAAGCAGCAGCTCGCCGCGGGCAAGACGCTCGACGATATCCTGGTGCCGGCGTTCGCGACCGTGCGCGAGGCCGGCAAGCGCACGCTCGGCCAGCGCCATTTCGACGTCCAGCTCATGGGCGGCATGGTGCTGCACGAGGGCAGCATCGCCGAGATGAAGACCGGCGAAGGCAAGACGCTGGTCGCGACGCTTCCCGTCTACCTCAACGCGCTCGCCGGCAAAGGCGTTCACGTCGTCACCGTCAACGACTACCTCGCCAAGCGCGACGCCGAATGGATGGGGCAGATCTATACTTTCCTCGGCCTCTCGGTCGGCGTGATCGTGCACGGTCTTGAGGACGACGAGCGCAAGCAGCAATACGACTGCGACGTCACCTACGGTACCAACAACGAGCTCGGCTTCGATTATCTGCGCGACAACATGAAATATCGTCTCGAAGACATGGTCCAGCGCGACCACGTCTTCGCCATCGTCGACGAGGTGGACTCGATCCTGATCGATGAAGCGCGCACGCCGCTCATTATTTCCGGCCCGCTCGACGATCGCTCGGAATTCTACAACACCATCGACGCCTACATGCCGAAGCTGGAGAAGGCGGACTACGAGGTCGACGAGAAGCAGCGCACCGTCGTCCTCACCGAAGCCGGCATGGAGAAGATGGAGCAGATGCTGGCCGCGAACGATCTGCTGAAGGGCGAATCGCTCTACGATGTGGAGAACGTCTCCACCGTGCACCACGTGAACCAGGCGCTGCGCGCGCACAAGCTGTTCCACCGCGACAAGGACTACATCGTGCGCGGCGGCGAGGTGATCATCATCGACGAGTTTACCGGCCGCATGATGCCGGGGCGGCGCTACTCCGACGGCCTGCACCAGGCGCTGGAGGCCAAGGAGCACCAGCCGATCCAGCCGGAGAACCAGACGCTCGCCTCGATCACCTTCCAGAACTACTTCCGCATGTACGACAAGCTCGCCGGCATGACCGGCACCGCGATGACGGAAGCCGACGAGTTTGTCGACATCTACAATCTCGACGTCGTCGAGGTGCCGACCAACATGCCGATGGTTCGTATCGACGACGACGATGAGGTCTATCGCACGGCGATCGAGAAATACCGCTCGATCATCGCCTTGATCGACGACTGCAAGACGCGCGGCCAGCCGGTGCTGGTCGGGACCACTTCGATCGAAAAGTCCGAGCAGCTTGCGGAGATGCTGCGCCAGCAGGGCTGGGAGCAGCACGATTTCACCGATCCCAACGCCTTCGCGGCGCTCTATTCCGGCGACGACGGCGCGTCGAAAGTCAAAGTCTTCGCCATCCTCAACGCGCGCTACCACGAGCAGGAGGCCTACATCATCTCGCAGGCCGGCGTGCCCGGCGCGATCACCATCGCCACCAACATGGCCGGCCGCGGCACCGACATCCAGCTCGGCGGCAACGCCGACATGCGCATTGCCCACGAGCTCGGCGAGATGGAGCCGGGCGACGAGCGCGCCGCGAAGGAAAAGGCGATCCGCGAGGACGTGCAGAAGCTCAAGGAAAAGGCGCTCGCCGCGGGCGGTCTCTACGTGCTCGCCACCGAACGCCATGAATCGCGCCGCATCGACAACCAGCTTCGCGGTCGAGCCGGCCGCCAGGGTGACCCCGGTTCGTCCCGGTTCTATGTGTCACTCGAAGACGAGCTGATGCGTCGGTTCGGTTCGGAACGGATCGCGGGGCTGATGGAGCGCCTCGGCATGGAAGAGGAC
>JBOHIG010000137.1:0-34635 GCA_050725815.1 Xanthobacteraceae bacterium | reverse complement strand
AGCATGACAGCCCGAAGAAGATCGCCGCCTCGCTCAAATGCTCGGCCGAGCGAAGCCGGAGGCGGAAATCCAGTCCCTACCGCTCCGCTATGTCGATGCTCACGTTCTATAGCAACCGTGGCGGCCGCAACTTGTCGGCGCGCCGCAAATGCATCCTCAACAAAGCAAAGGACGAGTTGCGCGAACAATTTGGTCGTGCCTGAAGATGTTTTGGAGGAGGTAATATAAGACCGATCTTATAAGGCATTGATTATATTATAGTTTGTTACGATATTGTCATTGACGCCTCAGCGGCAGCAGTGCTATGTGCCCGGCACGCGGCCGGAATCCCCGCGAAAAGACCATGTCCAGAAAGATCGTGTCATGAGCACCTATTCGGCCAAAGCTGCCGACATCGAGAAGAAATGGGTGATAATCGACGCCTCCGGCCTCGTGGTCGGGCGGCTCGCCACCATCGTCGCGATGCGATTGCGCGGCAAGCACAAGCCTGCCTACACGCCCCATGTCGACGACGGCGATAACGTCATCATCGTCAATGCGGAGAAGGTCGTTTTCACCGGCCGCAAGCGCGAGAAGAAGGTCTATCACCATCACACTGGCTACATCGGAGGCATCAAGGAGCGCACCGCGCGCTCTATCCTCGAAGGCCGCTTCCCGCAGCGCATCGTGGAGAAGGCGGTAGAACGGATGCTCCCGCGCGGACCACTCGGACGCCGCCAGTTGAGCAATCTGCGTGTCTATCCCGGTCCCGATCATCCTCACGTAGCGCAGAATCCTGAAACACTCGATGTTGCTGCAATGAACCGCAAGAATTCCAGGAGCGCCTGACCATGACCGATACAATGCAGTCGCTCGATCAACTCGCTGCGCTCAAGCCCGCGACGCCCGCGACGCCGAAATATGTGCAGAAGCTCGACCAGCAGGGCCGCGCCTATGCCACCGGTAAGCGCAAGGATGCGGTCGCGCGGGTGTGGGTCAAGCCAGGCAGCGGCAAAATCGAGATCAATACGCGGGCGGTGGAGGTTTATTTCGCCCGTCCCGTGCTGCGCATGCTGATCCAACAGCCATTGGTGGCGACCAATCGAAATGGCCAGTTTGATGTGGTCTGCACCGTCTCCGGCGGCGGCTTGTCTGGCCAGGCCGGCGCCGTGCGTCATGGGCTCTCCAAGGCCTTGATGAATTACGAGCCGGATTTGCGCGGCGCGCTCAAGCGCGGCGGCTTCCTCACGCGCGACTCGCGTGTGGTTGAGCGCAAGAAATACGGCAAGGCCAAAGCGCGGCGAAGCTTCCAGTTTTCCAAGCGCTGATCTGTCTTCGATTGCGGTGTCACGTCTCGCCCTGACCTTCGCCTGCTGCCGCTACGACCGGATGGAGGCGATCCGGGAAGGCGCCGTCCAGGTCGAAGGGGTCGACCTCACTTGCATTACGTTCAACTCCGGACGTGCAGTCTTCGACCGTATGGTCGGTGGGCAGGAATTCGACATCGCGGAGCTCTCCGCATCCGAATTCATCAGCCTCATGGGGGCGGGCGACCGCCGGTTCGTCGCGCTGCCGGTTTTTCCATCGCGCGTGTTTCGCCACGGCTATGTCTTCGTCAATCGCCGAGCCGGTATTGGCACGGCCAAGCAGCTCGAAGGCAAGCGCGTCGGGCTGCCGCTTTATACACAGACTGCGGCGATCTGGGCGCGCGGCCTTCTGGCCGAACAGTTCGGTGTGGACCTCGGCTCCATCCGGTGGGTGCAGGGCGCCGTTGAAACGAGCGGGACCCACGGCCAACCGAGCGCGCCGCCGCTGCTGCGTCCGATCGCCATCGAGCAGAACGCGAGTACTGCGTCGCTCGACGCGCTGCTTGCCCGCGGGGAGATCGATGCGCTGATCGGCTCGCGCAAGCCGGCGAGTCTCGGCCGCGATCCGGACGTGGTGCGATTGTTTCCGGATTATCGTACGATTGAGCGCGAGCTTTACCAGACGACGCGGATCTTCCCAATCATGCATCTGGTTGCGATCCGTCGGCCGCTCTACGAACGCCATCCTTGGCTTGCTACCAGCTTCTACAACGCATTTGTGGAGTCGAAGCGCCGTGCAATTGTAAGGATGCGATACGGCGGCTCGCTCAGCTACATGCTGCCGTGGCAGCTCGCAGAGATCGAGGAAATCGATGGCGTGTTCGGTGGCGATGCCTGGCCTTACGGTCTCGAGCCCAATCGGCCCACGTTGGAAGCGCTGGTGCGCTACATGGCCGATCAGTACTTCATCGCGAAACCGATTCCGATTGATGATCTTTTTGTGCCGATACACAGCGAATTGGGAAGCTGATACGCCATCGGCGCACGATCCGTCGCATTGCAATCGTTCTATTTACCGTTCGACAAGCGTGTTTGTCCGACCTTGGAGTGTGTTCTATTGCGGTAACTCGCGAAGAACAATTGCGGCATAAATTGCGGCAAATTGTCAATTGTGCGGCTTGCTCATGCATCTCGATGTCGGGACGCTTTCGGTCGTAACCGTCTTTATTATGGCGTTGCTGGGTGCGCTCCTGGTCTTTGCCGGGTTACAGAACCGCAGCATTCGCGCACCAATGTTATGGGGAGCGGCGTATATCATCGGCGCGCTCGGGCTCGCGCTGATCACGTCGCGCGGTACCGTGCCCGACTTCATCTCTGTCGATCTAGGCAATGCGCTTGTTCTGCTCGGCTATGGTTTGACTTGGGCCGGCGCACGTATCTTCGGCGGCCGCAGGGTGGCGTATATCGTTGTGCTGGTCACGCCAATGGCCTGGCTTGCAGCCTGTCAGTTGCCGTCATTCGCTGATGACGTCAATCTGCGCGTCGCGTTTGTGTCGGCCATCCTCGCGGTGCTGGCGGCCGCGACCGCGGAGGAATTCTGGCGCGGCCGCGACGAGCCGCTGATGTCGCGCTGGCCTGTCGTCGTCGTGCTGCTGGCGTATGCTGCGGCGCTGCTCGCGCGCATTCCTGCGACCTACTACACGCCGATTCTGGATGAGCAGTCGCTGATGAGCGGCATTTCGTTTGCGGTTCTGGCATTCGGCACGCTCCTGTTTACGGTAGTTCTCGCGTTCTTGCTGCTCAACATGACCAAGGAGCGCACCGAGCTTCACCACAAGATCGCATCGCTGGTCGATCCACTTAGCGGCGTTGCCAATCGGCGCGCCTTTCTCTCCGAGTCGCGCAGGCTGTTCGCGCAACAAGCAGTCGACCGCGAGCCGCTCGCGCTGCTGCTGTTCGACCTCGATCATTTCAAGGCCATCAACGACCATTTCGGCCATGCGGTCGGCGACCAGGTGTTGTTGGCCTTTGCGCAGGCCACGACCAGTACGCTTGGCGCGGAGGTGCTGTTTGGACGCATCGGCGGCGAGGAATTCGCGGCCATGCTGCCGGTCGGCGATATGGGCGAGGCCATCGCGGTCGCAGACCGCGTACGGCGTAACTTCGCGAACGCCGCGGCGCAGTTCAACGACGGCGATCTCGCACCCACCGTCAGTGTCGGTGTTGTGCTCGGCCTGGATGCCAAGGCGGAAGTCGAGGATCTGCTGGTCATTGCCGACGAGGCGCTCTATCGCGCCAAGGCCAATGGCCGGAACCGAGTGGAGAGCAGCGCGTTGTATGAACCGGTGCCAGGTATACCTTCGATTGTACCGGCGATCGGCCCCGAGCGCATCGGAGCGGCCGCATAATCCTGTATGGCCAGAACCGGTTAGAAGACAACGGCTCAAGTCCGCTCCAAATTTTCCAAAATTATTTCCGGAAAACCCGGAAGATCGGCGCAACCAGCCGCAAAGGCTGCCCCCATCGATTCCTACAACACAGCATCATCGGTGTTATGTCGATACCTCCGTAAAACCCGGATGGAGAGTTTCATGCCCGTGTATGCCGTGAATACGTCGATGGCGTTGGACATCCCGACGCTGTTCGTCGTTGCGACATGCGTTACGGCATTCCTCGGCCTGTTCCTGCTGTTCGCGTGGATGCAGGATCGCGTCCGCGCCTTGGCCTGGTGGGGTACCGCCTATCTGATCGGCGGGTTCTCGGTCGTGGTGTGGGCGCTCGAAAGTCACATCTCGCCACCGCTGCCGGCGGGGACCTCCAACGCGCTCGTGTTTGTTGCCTGCGGAATGATCTGGAACGCCGCGCGGCTATTCCACGGGCGGCCGGTGCTGTGGGGTAGCTTGGCTGCAGGCGCCATCCTGTGGCTGATCGCCTGTATGATCCCTGAATTTGCGCAATCGGCGATGGCGCGCATTGTACTCAGCTCCGTGATCGTGTCGGTCTACACGTTCCTGACTGCCGCCGAGCTCTGGCGTGAACGTCGCCGGCACCTGCTGCAGCGTTGGCCGGCGATCTTCGTTCCGATACTCCATGGCGCGGTGTTTCTATGCCCCATCCCGCTCGCGAGCATGCTGCCCGACGATCGCGGCGTCGTTGCGCTCGCCAGCGGATGGATCGCCGTCTTCGGGCTTGAGGTCATGCTCTACATCGTGGGCACCGCGTTCATCATCCTGGTCCTGTCCAAGGAGCGCACTGTGCGTATCCATAAGACAGCCGCTATGACTGACGAGTTGACCGGGATCCTCAATCGCCGTGGCTTCTATGCCGCCGCGCTGGATCGGTGCGAGCGGCAGACTCAGCGCAACGAGCCGATCAGCGTGCTGATGTTCGACCTCGATCACTTCAAGAGGATCAATGATCGCTTCGGGCACGCCATTGGCGACGAGGCATTGCGCCTGTTTGCCGCGACCGTAAGCGCCAATATGCGTGCTTCCGACATCGTCGGGCGTTTCGGCGGCGAAGAGTTCGTTGCCATCCTGCCCGGCTCGATCGAGGACGCGGCGGTCGCCGCCGGGCGCGTGCGCGCGGCATTCGAGGCAGCCGCTGTTACGGTCGCTAATCGGCCGCTGGCGGCCACGGTCAGCATCGGCGCCGCCTGTGGCGCCCCGGGCGCTGATCTGCAGGCGATATTGGCCGCCGCCGACGAGGCGCTGTATCGCGCCAAGAGCAGCGGCCGCAACTGTGTAGCGCTTGCCGAGGCCACGGTTCGCCCGGCCGTGTCGACCGCCGATGTTGGAACCGTGCCAGCCACCGCCGTTGCAAGTCCACAAGTCGTGCTCGCGTCCTAGGTGTTTAGAAGGTTGCGATAGCGAAAGCGGTACGTCAGTCGTTATAAGCTGGCCTCCAGGAATGGGAGGTCGGCGGCCGCAATGCGGGTTCTTCTGTCAGAGGGGTCAAGCACTTCGGCGCGTGAGGCCATCACCGCCCTGGGCCTCGCAGGCCACCATGTCGAGATATGCGATCCCGATCCGCATTGTATTGGCCGCTTTTCCCGCTTTGTGCGCAGGTACCACCGCTGTCCGGGGCTCGGGACCGATCCGCAGAACTTTCTGGCGTTTGTGCTCGACCGTCTCGCGGCCGAGCGATTTGACGTCTTGCTGCCGATTCACGAACAGGGTTACCTGTTTGCAAAGGTGCGCGATCGGATCGTGGCGCATACCGCGATCGCGTTGCCGAGCTTCGAGAGCTACGCGTGCGCTCACGACAAAGGATCTTTCAGCCGGCTGTTGTCGGAATTGAGCCTTCCCCAACCCGAGACGCGGTTTTGCGACTCCAGGGCCGAGCTGGAACAGCTCGATAGCTTTCCATTCATCGCCAAGGCGGCGGTTGGCACGGCGAGCCGCGGAACCTGGATGGTGCAGAACCGCGCCGATTTACGGACGGCGATCGAAGAACTCGAGGCGGGCGGCAGCTTCGGGCGTCCGGTGTTGGTGCAGGACGTGGTCGCTGGCGACGTCGAGCATGCGCAGGCCGTTTTCTGCCACGGCCGGCTGGTCGCCTCGCATGCCTATCGGCAGATCGCCCGCGGCGCGGGCGGCGGCGATGCGATCAAGTTGAGCGTCGAGCATTCGACGGTGCGCTCCCATCTCGAACGGATCGGTGCGCATTTGCGCTGGCATGGCGCCTTATCGGTCGACTACATCATCGAGCGCGGGACCGACAGGCCGTCCTATATCGACTGCAATCCACGGCTGGTCGAGCCGATGAGCGCCTTGCTCGCTGGGCTCGACCTGACAGACGTGCTGCTGCGCGTCTCGTGCGGCGAAAACCCCACTGCGGTGCCGAACAGCAGGCCTGGCGTACGCACCCACATCTCCATGCAGGCGCTGCTTGGCTGTGCACTCCGCGATACGAGCCGCCTTATCCTCGCCGCGGAAGGATGGCGGCTGTTTCGCAGGCAGGGTCCATACGCTGGTAGTCGGGAGGAATTGACGCCGGTGTCGACGGACTGGCCGAGCGCCGTGCCCGTGATCGCTGTTGCCGTGATGTTGCTGGTGCGTCCTGCCGTTGCACAGGTTCTGCCCAAAAAGGGGTGGGGCGCGCATCTGCTTAATATCGATGCTATCGGAAAGATTGAGCGCATCGAACCACACGGAGAGGCACCATCGTGCGGATGAGCATCAGCGGGCGTCTGATCCTGCCTGGGGCGGGCGTCCTGGTCTTTTTGTTGGCCTATTTTGCACAGAACGTCTGGCACCTGTTCCACGTCGATGACATCACGCGCGTGCTCCGCGGTCTTGACCGGTCTGGGCTGTTACTTGGCATGTTCGTGCTTGGCGCGATCGAAGGGACGGTCCTGCTGTGTTTCTATGTTCCCGGCACGGCCGTCGTCATTGTGCTTTTGCTCGCGCTGCAGACGAGCGTCACCGAGGCGCTGCCTTTGCTGTCTGCACTGATGGCCGGAACCGCGGCCGGCTATGGCGCGAGCTTTTTGCTCGGGCGGTTCTTGCAGTGGCGGTTGCCGGCGCTCGTCGGCGAGGCTCATTTCCGCAAGGTGCAAGGCTTCATCGAACGCTACGGGCTCCTGGCCTTTCTGCCCGGCGCCGCGCATCCCAATCAGCTTGCGCTCGGTTTTGCGGTGCTCGGCTATTTCCGCCCCGGCGGACTATGGCGCTATTTCGCGGTCGCGATTGCCGCGCAAGCCGCCTGGTGGACGCTTTATGTATTTGGCGCTGATCTCCTCGCCGGGCAGGATCTTGTGACATCGAGCAATTTCCAGCTTTATGTGGCCGCGGTGTTTTTTGCCTGGTTTATCTACGAGCTGTTCTCGGGGCCTCATCCAGCAAACGTTCCCTGATCCATCGGAGCGCGATTGGTGTCGACTGCCCTGGTCACCGGAGGTTGCGGGTTTCTCGGACGCCATCTAGTCAGCGCGCTGCATGCAAGGGGCGACCGTGTCAGCATCCTCGACCTCGCGCCACCCGAAGGCCTCCCGGGCGACGTCGCGTTCGCGCGCGGCTCGATCCTCGATCCGGCCGCGCTCGGGAAAGCGATGGCGCAGATCGATTTTGTCTATCATCTTGCCGGCATCGCCAAGCTTTGGGTGCGGCACAAATCGGAATTCGATTGGGTCAACGTGCGCGGGACCGACACCGTGTTGCGCGTGGCGTCCGAGCACGGAGTGAAGCGCATTGTGCACTGCTCGACTGAGGCGATCTTGCTACCGAAGGACCGCGCCCGAAACGCCCAGATCGACGAAAGCGTGCTGCCGCCCTACCGGGACATGCCCGGGCCCTATACCCGATCGAAGCACCGCGCCGAACAGTTGGTATTGGCTGCCGTACAGCAGGGGCAGGACATCGTGGTCGTCAATCCGACCGTGCCGGTCGGCGCAGACGACCGGAACCTCACCCCGCCGGCGGCTATGTTGTCGATGTTCCTCGCCGGTTCGTCGCCGGCATTCCTCGATTGCATGCTCAATTTGGTCGACGTGCGTGACGTCGCAGCCGGAATGATTCTGGCTGCCGAGCGCGGCCGCGCCGGGGAGCGCTACATCCTCGGCGGCGAGAATGTATCATTACGTGATTTGTTGGGACGTCTGGAGGCGATTTCCGCACGCCCGATGCCCAAGCGCGCGATACCCGCGCCTGTTGCAGTCGCGGCGGCGGCGATGTCGGAGTGGATCGCCGATTACGTAACCAAACGCGTGCCGGCGGCGACGCGCGAGGGTGTGCAATTGGCGCTGCGTTCCGCACCGTTCGACAGCAGTAAGGCCCGGCGCGATCTTGGCTATGCCAGCCGGCCGGCGCAGGAGGCGCTGGAAGCTGCCGTGCGATGGCTACGCTCCGTTCCGCGGTAATCAAGCCTCGCCTGAATAGGGAAAGCCGAAACCATAGCCGAGCAGATTCCTGCAACTCCGCAGCGCCCGGAATCCCTCGGCCGCATCGCGCGCCAGACGCGTCATTGCGATGAGCTGCAACGGACGGCGCATCAGCCCGCCGAGCACGCCCGGCAGATCCACTTCACCATCCGGTCGCAATGCCGTCGCGATCAAGGCCGGGAGCGCGCGATGTGCCGGATCGCAGACAACCCGTACCGCCGCGAACGGTAGCCCATACCGCGCGGCAAAGTCGGCGGCGACATGGGATTCCATATCGACGGCGATCGCGCCGGTGGAGCGATGCAGGTCCCGCTTGGCGATCGGACACATCACCGCCGCATCGACGCCCGCGAGATCGGCCAGCACGACCCGCTTGGGATGGGCGGACAGCCGGGCCGCCAGCCGGCGCGCCACATCCAACGAGGCGGCATGGCGCCGGTCGGGCGCGGCGACGCCGGTCGCCACGATTACGTCGCCCGGCCGCAGTTCCGGGTCGAGGCCTCCGGCGATACCCACGCTAATGACGGCCCGGCAGTTCGGTACGATGTGCGCGCCAAGCATGGCGCGTAGTCGCGTGGGGTCGCCGCCGGCGCGAATAGTGATGACGCCAGGCCCCTCGGCGAGGCGCGCTTCGCGTGCAAGGCCGGTGACGGCGAGCACCGGGCGCACGGTCGGCCGCACGGAAATCCGCGTCTGCGTCGGCGCTGCAATGGTACTTTCTGGTCGGCTGGTGCAGGTCGGCGTATCAAAATAAGTAATGGTCAAGGTCTGTCTTTCCTCAGCGCCGATTTGACGCCGCAATCAAGCCCAAGTCAGCGTAGCTGTATACCCCCATTTGACCAGATTAAGTAATTGCGTCAGCAACGTGATCGATCGACAGGATTTACGCCGCGGCAGGGCCAGGTCGCCCCAATTGCGGTCGCCGGCGCGCCGCCCTTATGTGGATACCGTTCCTTGGGCTCATTCGGGTGCCGCTACTTGGGCTTAACCACAAGTCAGTGACTGGCGTCCTGCGGCAACCGGCCATTTACCGGACCGGGTTAACCTTGCGGCATGTGGCAATCTCGATTCCCATCACGTTCCCAAGGCGATCTCCTGGCACTACAGAGCACGGCAAAGCTCGCGGGATTGGCGCTGGCTTGTCCATTCTCCTCCTCAGCGGAGTTCGAAGCCGCGGTCCTTGCGTCGAAACTGCGCGCGGGGGCCTACGGTGCGAACCGCCGCTGGCGCTATTTGGCCTATGCCGGCGCAACCGCCTGCGTCGCGGTTATGGCTTTTTACCTGATTTGAGCGCCGGGCGCGCGCAACCACAAAGGGGCGCTTGGTCGAGCGCCCCTTTGTGTTCACCAGCGCTGACCGGACTTAGGCCGAATAGTACATCTCGAACTCAACCGGATGCGGGGTGTGCTCGAAGCGGATGATCTCCTGCATCTTGAGATCGATGTAGCTGTCGATGAAGTCATCGTCGAACACGCCGCCCGCCTTGAGGAAGGCGCGATCCTTATCGAGTTCTTCGAGCGCTTGCCGCAAGCTGCCACAAACGGTTGGAATCTGCTTCAACTCGGCCGGCGGCAGATCGTAGAGGTCCTTGTCGATCGCCGGGCCTGGATCGAGCTTGTTCTTGATGCCGTCGAGGCCGGCCATCAGCATCGCGGCAAAGCCGAGATAGGGATTGCAAAGCGGATCGGGAAAGCGAACCTCGACGCGCTTAGCCTTCGGGTTGGTGGCGTAGGGGATGCGGCACGATGCCGACCGATTGCGCGCCGAATAGGCGAGCAGCACCGGCGCCTCGAACCCAGGCACCAGGCGCTTGTAGGAGTTCGTGGTCGGGTTGGTGAAGGCGTTGATCGCCTTCGCATGCTTGATGATGCCGGCGATGTAGGACAGGCAGGTTTCCGACAGGTCGGCATACTTGTTGCCGGCGAAGACCGGCTTGCCGTCCTTCCAGATTGACTGGTGGCAATGCATGCCGGAACCGTTGTCGCCATAGACCGGCTTGGGCATGAAGGTCGCGGTCTTGCCATAGATGTTGGCGACCTGGGTGATGCAATACTTATAAATCTGCATCTGGTCGGCCATCAAGGTCAGCGGCGAAAACTTCATTCCGAGCTCATGTTGCGCCGACGCCACCTCGTGGTGGTGCTTTTCGACCTTGACGCCCATTTTCGCCATGGCGCCAAGCATCTCGGAGCGCATGTCCTGTGCGGTGTCCTGCGGCGGCACGGGGAAGTAGCCCTTCTTGGTGCCGACGTGGTGTCCAAGATTGCCGCCTTCGTAGTCGGTGTCGGAGTTGATCGGAAATTCGACCGAGTCGAGCTTGAAACCGGTGTTGTAAGGCTGCGCCGAATACTTGACGTCGTCAAAGATGAAGAATTCCGCTTCCGGGCCGAAGTAGACGGTGTCGCCGATGCCCATCGACTTCACCATGCCCTCCGCTTTCTTGGCCATGCCGCGCGGATCGCGATTGTAGGGCTCGCCGGTGGTCGGCTCGAGCACGTCACAGACAATCGATAGCGTCGTCTCAGCGAAGAACGGATCGATGCAGGCGGTCGCCGGATCGGGCATCAGGTTCATATCGGACTCGTTGATCGCCTTCCAGCCGGCGATCGAAGAGCCGTCGAACATCTGGCCTTCCGCGAACGTGTCCTCTTCGATCATGCTCGAGTCGAAGGTCACGTGTTGCCATTTGCCGCGCGGATCGGTGAATCGGAAATCGACGTATTTCACGTCGTTGTCCTTCATCATTTTCAGAACGTCTTTGGCCGTAGTCATGGTAATGCGTACCTTTCGTTGCTTAGGCCACTCGCTGGAAGGCGGGGCGCGCGGATACTGGCGCGTCCAGCAGTTCAGATTGCCTCGATACCGGATTCCCCCGTTCTGATCCGGATGGCTTCCTCAATATTGGAGACGAAGATCTTGCCGTCCCCGATCCGCCCGGTCTGGGCGGCGCGACGGATCGCCTCGATAGCTTTTTCAACCATGTCATCGCCCAGGACAATCTCGATCTTTACCTTAGGGAGAAAATCAACGACGTATTCGGCGCCGCGATAGAGTTCCGTGTGCCCCTTTTGCCGGCCGAAACCCTTGGCTTCGGTCACGGTTATTCCCTGCAGTCCCACCTCCTGAAGTGCCTCCTTCACCTCGTCGAGCTTGAAGGGTTTGATGATGGCCTCGATCTTCTTCATCACTTGTCCATCTCCCGGTCTGCGGCCGCCGTGGCGCAGGCCGGCTTGCGGTTAGCAGGGTCTGTGCCAAGCTCGAGGGCGGGCGGAAAACCACTCGGATTCAAATTGTTATGCCGCTCCGGGAGCGCTCCAATGGACACCTTCCCACAGCTGCTGATTAGTTTATAGGCGGATTGCCTATTTTTTAATCGATGGCAGCCGCGTTGTTGTCCGTGAACGGTCCCAGTAGTGTTTCGTCGCCATGATCGAGCTTCTGACGCCCACGGAAATGGCCGAAGCGGACCGCCGCGCCATCGACGGCGGGACACCCGGCATGACGCTCATGGAGGCCGCCGGCGCGGCGGTCGCCACCACGGTGCAGTCCATTTGCAACCGGGGCGGCCGGGTCGTAGTCGCAGCCGGTCCCGGCAACAACGGTGGCGATGGCTACGTCGCCGCGCGCCTGCTGGCGGAACGCGGTTACGCGGTGCGAGTGTTGTTGTTGGGCGAGGCAGCGCGCCTCAAGGGCAACGCCGCGCTTGCCGCCAGGACGTGGAGAGGGACGAGCGAGCCGCCCGATCCCGACGCCTTTGCCAGCGCCGATGTCATCGTCGACGCCCTGTTCGGCGCGGGACTCGACCGGCCGGTCGAGGGACCGGCACGCATGCTGATCGCAGCGATGAACGCGGCGTGCGCGCCGATCGTCGCCGTCGATCTTCCAAGCGGAATCAACGGCGCGAGCGGCGCGGTGATGGGCGCCGCCGTCATGGCGGCGCGGACCGTAACGTTCTTCCGCCGCAAGCCGGGGCATGTGCTGCTGCCGGGGCGGATGCACTGCGGCCAGGTCAGCGTCGCCGATATCGGCATTCCGGCAAGTGTGCTTGGTCCGATTGCGCCGCGCTGCTGGCTCAACGAGCCGGCGCTTTGGGCGCCTGATTTTCCGGTGCCACAGCTTCAGTCGCACAAATATGCGCGTGGTCATGCGGTTGTGGTGTCAGGCGAAATCTCATCGACCGGGGCGGCGCGACTGGCAGCGCGCGGGGCGCTGCGCGCCGGTGCGGGCCTGGTGACGATTGCTTCGCCGGTTGAGGCGCTTGCGGTCAATGCGGCGGCGAACCTGGCGGTGATGGTGTGGCCCGTGGCTGGGGCCAAGGAGCTTGCGGAATTTCTTCAGGATACCCGGCGCAACTGCGTTGTGCTCGGACCCGGTGGCGGGGTGGGAAAACCGATGAAGGACAAGGTGTTGGCGGCGCTGTCCGGCGCGCGGGCGGTGGTGCTGGACGCCGATGCGCTGACCAGCTTTGCGGATGAGCCGAAGCCCCTTTTTGCGGCTATCAAGGGTCGAACAGGGAGCACCGTGCTCACGCCTCACGAGGGCGAGTTTCGGCGTCTTTTCAAGGGCTTGAAAAATACCATTCACGCCAAGCTCGAACGCGCCGGCGAGGCTGCCGCCACCTCCGGCGCTGTGGTGCTCATCAAGGGCGCAGATACCGTGGTGGCAGCGCCGGACGGACGGGCGGCGATCGCTGCCAATGCACCGGCATGGCTGGCGACCGCCGGGTCCGGAGACGTGCTGGCGGGCTTCATTGCGGGCCTTCTGGCGCAGGGAATGTCGGGCTTCGAGGCCGCCTGCACGGCGGTCTGGCTGCATGGCGAGACCGGCAACGAGGCCGGTCCCGGACTGATCGCGGAGGATCTGCCGGAGGCGCTGCCGGCGGTCTACCGGCGGCTCCTCGGCGACGCCGGATTTGATCGAACAAGCGCCGATCGTCGTCACTGAACACGTGCTTGTTCGACCGATCTCGGGTTTCCTCGGGGACCGAACACGCCGTTGCGGCGCGCGGCGCTCATCTGGGACCTATTTTTCGGGTGCGCCGCGCGGAATATGCGTGATATAAGCCGCGCCGCCCGGCCGTCCCCTGCGACGCCCGAGTGTGCCCTCTGCGGGCGTGGCGGAACTGGTAGACGCGCGGGATTTAGGTTCCCGTGTCGTAAGACGTGGGGGTTCAAATCCCTCCGCCCGCACCACGTCCATGGGAGGCGCCGCGCCGGATCCCGCCGGCACGTCCACCCGCAATCGCCGCGACCGGCAGTTAGTTTTTACAAAGATGCAAATCACAGAAACCGTTTCCGAGGGCCTCAAACGCGAATTCCAGGTCACCGTTCCGGCCGCCGATCTCGAGGTGCGCATGGCCGGGCGGCTCGACCAGCTCAAGGACCGCGTGCAGTTGCGTGGCTTCCGTCCCGGCAAGGTGCCGGTCAACCATCTGCGTAAGGTCTATGGCCGCTCGGTGATGGCCGAGACAGTCGAGGCCATCATCCGCGAGATGAACGCCAAGATCGTGGAGGAGCGGGGACTGCGGCTCGCGATGGAGCCGAAGGTCACCATCCCGAACGAGGAGACGGAGGTCGAGCGCGTCATCGCGGGCGAGGCCGATCTCGCTTACACGCTCTCGTTCGAAGTGCTGCCCACGATCGCGCTCGGCGATTTTTCGAGCATAGCGCTCGATCGTCCGGTCGCACCGGTCGCCGACGCCGAGGTCGAGGATGCGCTCGGCAAGATCGCCGAGCAGAACCGTCCTTATGCGGCTAAGGCCGAGGGCGACAAGATCGAAAAGGGCGACCGCGCGGTCATCGACTTCACCGGCAGGCTCGACGGCGTGCCGTTCGAGGGTGGCACCGGCGGCGACGTCCCGGTCAATGTCGGGGCCGGCCAGTTCATCCCCGGCTTCGAGGACCAGCTCATCGGCGCGGCCGCAGGCGAGACCCGGCTCGTCAAGGTCACTTTCCCCGAGAACTATCTCAACGCGACGCTGGCCGGAAAGGAAGCGGAATTCGACGTCACCGTGAAGTCGGTCGAGCAGCCGGTCCCGGTCACCATCGACGATGCCTTTGCCAAGACGTTGGGTCTTGAGTCGCTCGACAAATTGGGCGAGGCGGTCAAGGAGCGGCTCGCCCGCGAGCACACGGCGATGAGCCGGCAGAAGGTGAAGCGTAAGTTGCTCGACAAGCTCGATGAGTTGCACAAATTCGCCCCACCGCCGACGCTGGTCGAGGACGAGTTCAACAACGTGTGGCGCACCATCGAGGCCGATCTCAAGCAGCAGAATCGCACCTTCGAGGACGAGGGCACGACCGAGGAGAAGGCGCGTGCCGAATATCGCGGCATTG
This sequence comes from Xanthobacteraceae bacterium, assembly GCA_050725815.1. Classification (GTDB taxonomy): domain Bacteria; phylum Pseudomonadota; class Alphaproteobacteria; order Rhizobiales; family Xanthobacteraceae; genus VAZQ01. The sequence goes on along the minus strand of JBOHIG010000137.1, from coordinate 20,134 downwards.
CGGAGCGGCGTGTGCGGCTCGGCTTGCTACTCGCCGAGATCGGCGACAAGAACAGCATCAAGGTATCGGACGAGGAGCTCTCGCGCGCAATCGTGGAGCGGGCGCGCCAGGTGCCCGGCCGCGAGCAGGAGGTGTGGGACTATTACCGTAAGAACCCGCAGGCCGTCGCCTCGATCCGCGCGCCGATCTACGAGGAGAAGGTGGTCGACTTCCTGCTTGAGCTCGCCAAGGTGACCGACAAGACGGTCACCAAGGAGGAGCTGTTCAAGGAGGATGAAGAAGAGGACGCGAAGGCGAAGGCCTAGAAGGTGGATCAGCGCAACAACCCGCCGATCATGCCAGCAGACGCAATGCGCTTCGCTGCCGCACCTGCGACGCGCCGCTACTCCATCCTTCAGGGATCATGCATTCTCCTTCAGGGATCATGCATTGCCATCTAGCCTTTGGTAAGGATGATACGAAGCCGCCGGCACAAGCAGCGCTCGCTTGCTGCAATGACGCCGCGAATCGTGGATAAGGAAGCCTATGACGCCGAGCCTTCAGCCGAGGAATGCGCTCGCCCGGACCGGCCGCCTGTTCCGTCCGGGATTGCGTTGTTCTTTCCGCGGCCGCTCCGCCGACGAGGTGGAGCGGCTTGTGGCAGGGGCGTCCGCGCATATATGCGATGCTTGTATCGACGAATGCGTTGCGGTTCTTGACGAGCACGGTGGAACCGCGCCGCGCGCTCCCACCCAGTGATCTGAGGCAAGCCCAACCATGCGCGATCCGGTCCAGACCTATATGAACCTCGTGCCCATGGTGGTCGAGCAGACCAACCGGGGGGAGCGGGCCTACGACATCTTCTCGCGCCTCCTCAAGGAGCGCATCCTCTTCATCACCGGTGCGGTCGAGGACGGAATGGCGACGCTGGTCGTCGCGCAGCTCCTGTTCCTGGAAGCGGAGAATCCAAAAAAAGAGATTGCGATGTACATCAACTCGCCCGGAGGGGTGGTGACGTCGGGCCTCGCGATCTACGATACGATGCAGTTCATCCGCCCGCCCGTGTCGACGCTGTGTGTCGGCCAGGCCGCGTCGATGGGATCGCTGCTGCTCGCAGCGGGCCACAAGGACATGCGGTTCGCGCTGCCCAATGCGCGCATCATGCTGCACCAGCCCTCCGGCGGATTCCAGGGTCAGGCGACCGACATCATGCTGCACGCCCAGGAGATCCTGAACCTGAAGAAGCGGCTCAACGAGATCTATGTCCGCCACACCGGGCAACCGCTGAAGAAAATTGAGGATGCGCTTGAGCGCGATTACTTCCTCACGGCGGAAACCGCGCGGGAATGGGGCATCATCGACAGGGTGATCGACAAGCGGCCCGAGGACGGAGCTGCGCTGAAGGTCGTCTGATTGCTGGTATTCCAATCACGAATTGCGGGCGGAAAAGCCGTCAAAAAGTCGCCATTGCCCTGAATTTTCATCATTAATAAAATCTTGATTGTCGCTGCGTTACCGTGTTTCGCTAGGAGTTCACTGGCGAATTCGGCGGCAAAATACGACGGTATATGTGACATTCGTGCTACGGACTCTTAGGGGTGCCCTTGTTATGGTTCGCTTGAATGCGACCGGTTCGCCGCCGCGGCGGCAGACCGCCGGAGACTAGGAATGAGCAAAGTCGGCAGCGGCGATTCAAAGAACACTCTGTACTGCTCGTTCTGCGGCAAGAGCCAGCACGAGGTGCGCAAGCTCATTGCGGGCCCGACCGTCTTCATCTGCGATGAATGCGTTGAACTGTGCATGGACATCATCCGCGAGGAGAACAAATCCTCGCTGGTGAAGTCGCGCGACGGCATTCCGACTCCGAAGGAAATCCGCAAGGTGCTGGACGACTACGTGATCGGCCAGGATCACGCCAAGAAGGTGCTCTCGGTCGCCGTCCACAATCACTACAAGCGGCTCAACCACCAGACCAAGCACAACGACGTCGAGTTGGCGAAGTCGAACATCCTGCTGATCGGGCCGACCGGCTCGGGCAAGACGCTGCTGGCGCAGACGCTGGCGCGTATCCTAGACGTGCCGTTCACGATGGCCGACGCCACCACGCTCACCGAAGCCGGTTATGTCGGTGAGGACGTGGAGAACATCATCCTGAAGCTGCTACAGTCGGCCGATTACAATGTCGAGCGCGCGCAGCGCGGAATTGTCTATATCGACGAGATCGACAAGATATCGCGCAAGTCCGACAACCCCTCGATCACCCGTGATGTATCGGGGGAGGGCGTGCAGCAGGCGCTGCTCAAGATCATGGAGGGGACTGTGGCCTCCGTTCCCCCGCAGGGCGGCCGCAAGCATCCGCAGCAGGAGTTTTTGCAGGTCGATACCACCAACATCCTATTCGTGTGCGGCGGAGCCTTCGCCGGCCTCGACAAGATCATCTCCGCGCGCGGCCGCCAGACATCGATCGGCTTCGGTGCGAAGGTAATGTCGCCGGAGGACCGCAAGACCGGCGAAATCTTCCGCGAGGTGGAGCCCGAGGATCTGCTCAAATATGGCCTGATCCCGGAATTCGTCGGCCGCCTGCCGGTGGTCGCTACGCTGGAAGACCTCGACGAGCCCTCGCTGAAGCTGATCCTCACCCAGCCCAAGAACGCGCTGGTGAAGCAGTACCAGCGCCTGTTCGAGATGGAATCGATCGATCTGACGCTCGCAGAGGAGGCGCTCGGCGCCATTGCCCGCAAGGCGATCGAGCGCAAGACCGGCGCGCGGGGGTTGCGCTCGATCATGGAGGGCATCCTGCTCGACACCATGTTCGATCTGCCCAGCCTCGAAGGTGTCGAGGAGGTCGTGATCTCCAAAGAGGTGGTCGAAGGCACGGCGCGGCCGCTCTACATCTATGCCGACCGCAGCGACCGGGCGAGCGATACCTCGGCCAGCGCCTGAGGCGCACCATGCGGCCCTCGCGCCGTACCCTTCCGATTCGCCGCCGACGGCTCCCGGGAAGGGTGCTTTGCAGCCACAATTTACTTGAATTTCCGGGCTTACTTGACTCCCCGCGGCCCGGTCGCCACCTAATACGCGAACGCCAAAGCGTACGAAGGAGTGCGTATCATCCTACCGGGGAGGGCTTCGTACCCATCCCACCAGAGGCGCATGGCAGCTCCTGCCGTGTTCCCTTCCCGGACTTTCGGCACTCGGGCCGTAATGCCGCATCCGGCGGGTTGCGGACGAGGGGCACAACAACAAGGAATTCCGGTCATGACCACGACCAAACCGCGCCCTCCGCTCATCCCCGGTGAAACCCGGGCCTATCCGGTGTTGCCGCTGCGCGACATCGTTGTTTTCCCGCACATGATCGTTCCGCTCTTCGTTGGGCGCGAGAAATCGATCAAGGCGCTGGAAGAGGTCATGCGTTCCGACACGTTCATCCTGCTCGCGACGCAGAAGAACGCCTCCGACGACGATCCGGCGACCGACTCGATTTATGAGGTCGGGACGCTTGCGAGCGTGCTTCAACTGCTCAAGCTGCCCGATGGCACCGTGAAGGTGCTCGTTGAGGGCGCTGCGCGCGCCAAGGTCGCGCGCTATACCGACCGCGCCGAGTATTTCGAGGCCGATGCGATCGTGTTCTCGGATTCCGCGGGCGAGCAGGTCGAGGCGGAAGCGCTCTCGCGCTCGGTCATCAACGAGTTCGAGAACTATGTGAAGCTCAACAAGAAGGTGTCGCCCGAGGTCGTCGGCGTCGTCCAGCAGATCGAGGACTACGCCAAGCTCGCCGATACCATCGCGTCGCATCTCGCGGTGAAGATCCCTGACAAGCAGGCGATCCTGGAGACGCCCTCGGTGCCCGAGCGGCTCGAGAAGGTGCTTGGACTGATGGAAAGCGAAATCTCGGTCTTGCAGGTCGAGAAGCGCATCCGCACGCGCGTCAAGCGCCAGATGGAGAAGACCCAGCGCGAGTACTACCTCAACGAGCAGATGAAGGCGATCCAGAAAGAGCTCGGCGACGAGGAAGGCAAGGACGAGCTCGCCGAGATCGAAGAGAAGATCAAGCGCACCAAGTTGTCTAAGGAGGCGCGCGACAAGGCGACCCATGAGTTGAAGAAGCTTCGTCAGATGTCGCCGATGTCGGCGGAAGCCACCGTCGTGCGCAACTATCTCGACTGGCTGCTCTCGATCCCGTGGAACAAGAAGTCCAAGGTCAAGAAGGACCTCAAGCAGGCGCAGGAGATACTGGACAATGATCACTTCGGCCTGGAGAAGGTCAAGGAGCGTATCGTCGAGTATCTCGCGGTGCAGCAGCGGGCGAACAAGTTGACCGGCCCGATCTTGTGCCTTGTCGGCCCGCCCGGCGTCGGCAAGACTTCGCTCGGCAAATCGATCGCCAAAGCGACCGGCCGCGAGTTCGTGCGCGTGTCGCTCGGTGGCGTGCGCGACGAGGCCGAGATCCGCGGCCACCGGCGCACCTATATTGGCTCGATGCCCGGCAAGGTTATCCAGTCGATGCGCAAGGCTAAGAGCTCGAACCCGCTGTTCCTGCTCGACGAGGTGGACAAGATGGGCGCCGATTTCCGCGGCGACCCGTCCTCGGCGCTGCTTGAGGTGCTCGATCCCGAACAGAACCACACCTTCAGCGACCACTATCTTGAGGTCGACTACGATCTCTCCAACGTGATGTTCATCACGACGGCGAATACGCTCAATATTCCGCCGCCCTTGATGGACCGCATGGAGATCATCCGTATCGCCGGCTACACTGAGGATGAGAAGGTCGAGATCGCGCGCAAGCATCTCATCCCGCACGCGATCGCCAAACACGGCCTCGATCCCAAGGAATGGTCGATCGACGATGATGCGCTGCTGCTGCTGATCCGCCGCTACACGCGGGAAGCGGGCGTGCGCAATCTCGAGCGCGAGCTCTCCAACCTGATCCGCAAGGCGGTGAAGGAGCTTACGCTGTCGAAGAAGAAGTCGATCACGGTCGACGCCAAGAGCGTCGGCGATTTCCTCGGCGTACCGAAGTATCGCTACGGTGAGGTCGAGGAAGAGGATCAGATCGGCGTCGTCACCGGGCTCGCCTGGACCGACGTGGGCGGCGAGTTGCTCACCATCGAGGCCGCCATGATGCCCGGCAAGGGCAAGATGACGGTTACCGGCAACTTGCGCGATGTGATGAAGGAATCGATCTCGGCCGCCGCCTCCTATGTGCGGATGCGCGCGACCGCTTTCGGGATCGAACCGCCGTCCTTCGACAAGAAGGACATCCACGTCCACGTCCCGGAGGGAGCCACCCCGAAGGACGGGCCTTCGGCAGGCGTCGCCATGGTCACGGCGATCGTATCGGTGATGACCGGCATTCCGGTGCGCAAGGACGTCGCCATGACCGGTGAGATCACGCTACGCGGGCGCGTGCTGCCGATCGGCGGCCTGAAGGAGAAGCTGCTCGCGGCGCAACGCGGCGGCATCAAGACCGTGCTGATTCCGGAAGAGAACGCCAAGGACCTCGCCGAGATCAACGAGTCGATCAAGAAGGGCCTCGAGATCGTTCCGGTCTCGCGCATGGACGAGGTGCTCGCGCGCGCTCTGGTGCGCAAGCCCGAGGCCATCGAGTGGGACGAGGAGAAGGCCAAGCCGACCGAGACCTCGGTGACCACCGAGCCGGCGGTGGAGGAGGAATCCTCGACGCTGACGGCGCACTAACTCGGTCTATCAACGCAAATCCAGAAGGCGGCGCTGGCAACGGCGCCGCCTTTGCTATCTTGGCGCAGAGGCACAAGCTCGACCCCCGCATTCCCGATGGTGCTGACCTCTTGCAGGACGCGCTGCAAACCCGCAATTTGCGCTTCGTCGGCCGAACCGTAAGTGAGGAATAGCACCGTGATCGATCTCTACACTTGGACCACGCCCAACGGCCGCAAGGCCTCCATAGCGCTCGAGGAGTTCGGGCTGCCTTACACCGTGCATGCGGTGGACATCGGCAAGGACGAGCAGTTCAAGCCGGAGTTTCTCGAGATTAGCCCGAACAATCGCATTCCCGCGATCGTCGACCGGGACAACGGAATGGCGCTGATGGAGTCGGGCGCGATCCTGATCTACCTCGCCGACAAGACCGGCAAGCTTCTGCCGAAGGACGGCGAGCAGCGCTACCGCGTGCTCGAATGGGCGATGTGGCAGATGGGCGGGCCCGGGCCGATCTTCGGGCAGACCCACCACTTCGTGCACTACAACAAGGGCAAGGCACCGTATGCCGAGGAGCGCTTCCTGAAGGAGACACATCGGCTCTATGGGGTGCTGGATCGCAGGCTCGCCGCGCGCGAGTTCGTCGCCGATGACTATTCGATCGCCGACATCCTGATCTGGCCGTGGGTCTCGCGCTTCGAATGGCAGACCATCGACCTCAATCAGTACCCGAACGTGAAGCGCTGGTACCTCACCATCGCCAACCGCCCCGCGGTGCAGAAGGGTTACCACGTGCCCAAGAAGGTGCAGGACATTCCGATGCCGGCGTGAACCGGCACGGAGCGCGCTTGCCTCGGCGCCGACGGCGGCGATAAAGAGGGGCGGGCGATTAGCTCAGCGGTAGAGCGCTTCGTTTACACCGAAGATGTCGGCGGTTCGATCCCGTCATCGCCCACCAACCTTCGCCAAACGCTCCGGTTGGCCTGCCAGTCTCGATCGTGAAGGCTGCCTGCCGAAGGACGAAGTCTGGCGAGCTTGTGCCGATACAAACTCGGCTGGCAAGCCCGGCCTGACACCACGATTCGGATTGGAAAAATGTCGGTTGGACGAGAAGGCCGCACGCGTCGGCGGCTGCGAAGCCGCCGACGTCGCACGGAAGGGTTTCTTTTCAGGGCCGGCCTCAGACCGCTTCCTTGAGCTCCTTGGCGGCACGGAAGGCGACCTTCTTCGACGCTTTGATCTGGATCGGTTCGCCGGTGGCGGGATTGCGACCCATGCGGGCGGCGCGTTTGCGCACCTGAAGGATGCCGAGCCCGCCAATGCGGATGCGGTCGCCCTTCTTGAGGTGCTTGGTCACCAAGCCGACCAAGTCGCCGAGAACCGCCTCGGTCTGCTTTTTCGACATCTCGTGGGAATCCGCGAGGTTCGCGGCGAGATGCTTCAGGGTAACGGTCGGCGCAGATTTCTTGGCAGCAGGTGCCGTGGCCATGAATGACCCTCCTCGTTGTCGAAGCGGCCGCAGAAGCCGCTTATCACATCGGTCGCATTAGACGATTCGGCTAGGTTCTGACCATGGACTTGATAGCGAAAAATGTGGGTTTTTTCGGACTCCAGCGCCTTTTTCGCCTCTGCGTCGCCCGGCGAAATAGGAATAAATGTCCGACTCTGCCTAGTGGAAGGTGTGGACGACAAGCAAGGTTTCACAAACGGCACCATCGCTGTGTTGCACACACAAGGACATCGCGCCGGGTAGAAGCTCGAGCAGATTGGTTGCGCGCGATCTCCGCCCAGCGATTGCAACGGCGCGCGCAAGGTTCGCGCAGGGTTCAGGGTTAATGAGCGCCTGCCTTGACTTGGCGGAAGGCGGCATTTAAGTCCGCAGAACTCCCGCAAAAGGGGGCGTAGCTCAGTTGGTTAGAGCGCCGGCCTGTCACGCCGGAGGCCGCGGGTTCGAGTCCCGTCGCTCCCGCCATTTCATTCAATGATTTGGTTCTCGTTGCGCCGTTGTCGACTCGTGCTTCCCTCAGCGAAGAATTGTTGCGCAGTCTGCGCGTGCCGTCGCGCGAAGCACTTAGCGCGACGATGTCCGCTCCTTCAATTTTCCAGCTCCTTCGAATTCTTTATGTCGTGCGACCCGAACGGTTCGCTGTCCGGCATTCGCCTCATCGTGACTACGAGGGCTGTCATAACGCCGCGCGGTTCGTCCGGGCTGCTCGAACGGCGAGGCCAGGCCAAGGCGCATGCCAAGGCCGGAGGAGTAATCGCGGGTCAGGGCCCAGATCGTGGGTTCCTGCATGGAACGTCTCGATAGCATACGGCGTTTGCAGGAAGACTACCTGAAAGGATCGACCATGACCTACGACCCGAATAACCCCAATCGCCCAGTCGTCCGCGAATCCGATGGTATGAGCGGCGGCGCCATTGCCGGTATCGCCATTGCCCTGGTTGTGATCCTTGGCGTGGTGGTATGGGCCTTTACGGCGGGTGACCGACAGACCGCCAGCACCAGCCCGCAGGGTACCGAGCGTTCCGCTCCGGCGCCCTCGACGACCGGCCAGGGCACCAAGGCCACGCCGGGCACGCAGCAGAACACGCCGAGCCCTGCGCCGCCGGCCAAGAAATAGACGCGTCTCGCATTCGCCTCCCTCCTGTCGTTCGGGACGTGCCTGCCAGTTCGGGCCAGGGCCGCATTCCAGCGGTCCTGCTCGCCGATGTGCCATTTCGCTTTACCCAATAAACAAATTCCGAGTGATCCATGTCTCGCGATGGAGCCGCTTCTTTTCTCGACGTCGAACGTTACAAGATGGCGCAACTGTTTCATGAGCTTCACAGAATGCGGGCAGCGGCTGATCGCTGCCCGGCAAGTTGCGCGGCATTACGGGCTCAGTACCGACCAGGTGTTCGACCTTGCGGCCGGCTGTAACGCCCGCGAGCCCGCGTCGTCCTGTTTTTTTCAGGCGCCGGTACGGCGGTGACAACCGGCGTCGCGCAGCGCAGCCAACATCGCCGATGCTTCCTCGAGTTGTGATGAAAGATGATCGCTGCGCGATCCTGACCGAGCGCAAGCTGCGTCAATGGCGCAGCGCGCCGCCGGTGGCTCCAAAATCTGCTGGTGTTATAAAAGTTGGATGCACTCTTGGGAGAACCCGTCGATGCTCCATCTTGGCTCGGTATTCGCGCGCACATTGTCGATTGCAGTTGTGGCGCTCTCCGCCGCATCGGTGGCCCACGCGCAAGGCGCGCCCGATTTCTCCGGCAAGACGGTCACCATAATCGCGAGCTTCGAAGCCGGCGGGCCGTACGATTTCTATGCACGGCTGATCGCGCGTCACATCGGCGCACATCTGCCTGGCAAGCCCAACGTGGTGGTGCAGAACATGCCGGGAGCTGGCGGGCTACGCGGCGCGAACTACATCTACAACGTCGCGCCCAAGGACGGCACCGCCATGGGGGTAGTCTCGCAGACTGTGGCAGTTGGGCAGGTCCTCGCGACCACGCCCGGCATTCAGTATGACGCGCGCCGGTACAACTGGGTGGGCCGCATGAACGCCAATGTCGAGGTCGACCATGCCTGGCACACTTCAGGCGTCCGCTCGATCGAGGACGTATTCAAGCGCGAGGTGATAGCGGCCGCCACCGGCCCGACCTCGTCGTCTACGGTGTTCCGCCGGCTCATGAACGAGTTGGTCGGCACCAAATACAAGGTGATCACCGGCTTCCGCGGCCCGACCTCGGCACAGCTCGCGCTCGAACGCGGCGAGGTCCATGCTATCGTCAAGCCATGGTCGAGCATCAAGAGCGGTAGCGCGCAGCTTCTGCGCGAGAAGAAGATCCATCTGCTAGTGCAGTTCACCCGCGAGCGCCACCGTGAGCTCAAACATGTGCCGGCGGTGGTCGACCTCGCCAAGGACGACGCACAGCGGGAGATATTGGCGCTGTTCGCAAGCGGCAGCCCGCTCGGTACCGCGCTAGTCGCGCCGCCGGATATCCCGGCGAATGTCGTGACAGCATTGCGGCGTGCCTTCGACGCCACCATGCGCGATCCCGCGATGCTCGCCGAGGTGAAGAAAGCGCGCGTGGACATCGATCCGCTGGTGGGCGAGGAGTTGCAGAAGGTGGTCGCACAAGCATTCGCCGTGGCACCCGCAGTGCTCACGCGCGCACAGGCGCTCAGCCGCCAGATCGCCGGCGGCAAGTAGCGAAACTAAGCCGCCAGCAGCAAACGATTCTCGTTCAATTGGACGAGCGCGGCCTTCTCCGCGACCGCTGCAACCTGTGCCGGCGCAATCGCGCAGGCCGGCGCGGGACGCACGACGCCGTTGCGAAGATGAGGCGGCTGCTGGAACCACAGATATTCGAAAATGTGGCCGGTGATCTTGTGCGCGAGGCGAATAGTGCTGCCCTCGATTGCGACGTCGAAATCAGGCTTGTCGCTGGTCACCTTCAGGGTCGGCGACCGCAATCCGTAGGCCGCATGGAGCACCCGGTCGACGTCCTCCGAATGGAACGGCTTGTGCAGGAAAGCGCAGGCACCGCAATCCATCGCCTCGTTCTCCGTCGCCGGATCGTGCTCGGACGAGATCATCACTATCTTCAGCGCGGATTGCATGATCGTAAGCCGTTTCATGGTGCTCAAGCCGCTCAGGCCCGGCATATTGCAATCAAGGAAGACCACATCGAAATCCGTGGTCCGGCATAGATTCAAGGCCGTGTCGCCGTCGCCGGCTTCGGTGATATCACACTTGAACATGCTGCCCTTGACGACCTTCTGCACGATCTGGCGCACGGTGGAGGAGTCGTCGACGATCAGGACCTTGGACGACGAGGTGAGGCGATTGAAGGTCTTTATGATCGCCACCGCGTCGCCGACGGAAAACGGCTTGAACAGGAATTCATAGGCCTTCAGCCGGCGCGCCATTTCCACTGCTTCGGTGGAGGGTGGATTCGACATCAGCGTCACAAACGTCTGGATACCCTGCTTCCGCGCGGCCCAGAATGCCTCCGTGCCCGATAACTCGGGCATGTGCACGTCGATGAAGGCGAGATCGATGTTGCCACCGCTCAGCAAAGTCAGGCAATCGCGGCCGTTGTCGGTCGAGCTTACGCGGAGCGGGAGCTTCGATGCGCGCGCGGCTTCTAGGAAGATTTGCTGCATCAAATGAGAATCGTCGGCAACGAGCATGCTGACGGTACGCTGCTGCATGGGTTGCTCCAGGTTTCGGCGGCCAATCTCCGTCCATCTCGGCGACGTTCAATTGCGCGCGGAACTGAACTTGTTCTGCGCCGGCTTAAAATCTTGATGGCCGGCCAGGAAGGGATCGCGATAAATTTGATTCAAAGTTGCAACCAGTGCTCGTGAGGGCCGAAAGAACAGGCGGCCGAGCGATCCGACAATGTTCGTTTGCCCACGATACCAAAGGCTTGCCGGGCTATGCGCCATGACCGTAACTCGGGCCGGGCTGCGATTGCGCGACCACGACACGGCGTCCTAGTATCGCGACAATCCGTCGCAATCCGGTTTTCCGCGCGTCCGCCGGCGCGTCAAAAGGAGACAGCCAATGGCCCGCATTGTCCACATCGCGCTAAAGGTCGACGATCTCGAAAAGGCGACGAAGTTCTACGAGGACGTGTTTGGCATCTACCAGCTTAAGACCGGACATGCGCGCGGACACACCTCGCGCCATATGACAGAGGGTACTATCGATCTTGCGCTGATGACGTACGACAGCGAGGACGAGCTGGAGGCCAAGCTCGCCGGGTCCGGCCCCTGCATCCATCACTTCGGCATCGAGGTCGAGGACCGCGAAGCGACTATGAAGAAAGTCGCCGAAAACGGCGGTGAGATTTTCTCCGACCCGGAGGAGGGGGCGCTCAAGTTCCGCTGCCCCGACGGCAATATGGCCGAAATTTGCGCGATCGGTCGCTACAAGCTGCGCGAACGCAGCCCGAAGGCGAAGATCGTGCATCTTGCGCTCAAGGTGATGGACCTCGAGAAGGCGACCAAGTTCTATGAGAACGTGTTCGGTTTCCGTCAGCTCGGCGACGGTTACAGCCGCGGTCATGTCTCGCGCCACATGACCGACGGCAATCTCGACCTTGCTTTGATGAAATACGACAGCGAGGACGAGGAGGAGGCCAAGTGGGCGGGCGCGGGACCCCGCATCCATCATTTCGGCATCGAGGTCGCCGACCAGGATTCGCTGGCCGAGGAGATCGAACAGCACGGCGGCAAAATCCTTTCCAAGCCAGGCTCCGGCGCGCTGAAATTCCGCTCGCCGGATGGCACGCTGGCCGAGATCACCAAGATGGGCCGCTACGAGTCAATCAAGAAGCACGGTGCGAAGTCGGTGTCGCCGGACTAATGAACGAACAGAACCTGTAAGGTAGGTATAGTCCTCTGTCGCCAACATCAGTGGCGGGCACGGGCGCGCGCGTGGTTTTGCCCAGCAGGTGCAACGCAATGCACGCGTGCCTTTGTTCTCCCTGCAATTCTGCTACAAGCGTCACGTGACCAAATCCGTTGATCCCGCCCGGCGCCTCGCCGCGCTTTCTGACCTCCGTGAATGCCTCAAGATTGCCGAGGATATCGGCGCGCTGGAGGTGATCGAGGGCGCCGACCCGCATCTGGAAATGGGCGCTCTCTACGAGCTGTCGTTGCAGCACCAGGTGCCACCGCTGCTCTTGTTTCGCAAGATCAAGGGCTATCCGGACGATCATCGCGTGGTGTGCAACGTGCGCTCCTCGCGCGTGTTCAACTCGGGCGTGGGGCTGGAGCTCGTTCAGAACTATCGAAAGGGTAAGCGCAGGAACTCGGAGCCGATCCCGTCCGAGACCGTGGCCGACGGTCCGGTGTTCGAGAACGTGCTGATGGACAATCAGGTTGACGTGCTGGCCTTTCCGGCGCCGAAATGGCACGGCGAGGACGGCGGCCAGTATATTGGCACCGAATGCATGGTGATCGCGCAGGATCCGGACAATGGCTGGGTCAATGCCGGTACCTACCGCGTCTCGGTACGGGATTCAAAGACGCTGTCGCTCTTCATCGAGCCCGGCAAGCACGCCGACACCATCCGCAAAAAATGGTGGGCGCGGGGCAAGCACTGTCCAATGGTGGTCACGGTCGGGCAGGCGCCGGCGCTGGGTGCGGCGGCCGCGGGGTTCTCGCCGGAGAATATCAGCGAGTTCGATGTCGCCGGCGGGCGCATCGGCCGCGCGATCAAGCTGGTGAAGGGCCGGGTCACCGGTGTGCCGTTCCCGAACGACTGCGAGCTCGTCTACGAGGGCTTCATGCCCTCGCACGAGGAGCTGAGCATGGTCGAGGGGCCGTTCGGCGAATGGCCCGGCTACTACACCTCCTCGGGACCGGAGCCGGTGCTGCAGGTCAAGGCGATCTACCACCGCAACGATCCGATTCAGACCGCGACACCGCCGGCGCGGCCAATCTACCCCGGTACGTTCTACGGCACCGCGGGCTCCGGGCTGATCCGCGCCGCCGCGCTATGGGACGACCTCGAATCTGCCGGCGTGCCGGGCATCAAAGGTGTCTGGAAGATGCCGGGCGGCGGCTCGCGCTTCATCAATGTGATCGCCATCGACCAACAGCATGCCGGCCACGCCAAGATGGCGGGGCTGGTGGCGGCCGGCTGCGGCTCCTCGACCTATCTCGGGCGCATCATCATTGTCGTGGATGACGACATCGACATCACCGATGCCGCGGAGGTGATGTGGGCGGTGGCCACGCGCTGGGACCCGAAGACCGCGACCGACATCATCGACGGCGTGTGGACCGGTTGGATCGACCCGATGCTGCTGCCGGAGCGACGCGAGCGCGGCGACCTGACCAATAGCCGGATCATCATCTATGCGGTACGCCCGTTCGCCTGGAAGGACGAATTCCCGAAGGTCAACGCGGTCGACCCGAAATACGCGGCCGAGGTCGCGCGCAAATGGGCCGGCAAGCTGAAGTTCTTGGATGGAGCGCCATGAATCGCCGCAGTCGCCGTGTCAGCCAGGCGTTCTCGACCGTCACGGCGGTCTTGATCGCCATCAACTTCGCCGAGGTGGCGAACGCCCAGTCCTATCCGTCCCGTCCGATCAGGCTGATCGTGCCGTTCGCCGCCGGCGGGCCGACCGATCTTGTCGGCCGCAGCCTTGGTGAAAAACTGACTGCGAGCCTCGGCCAGCCGATCGTGGTGGAAAACCGGACCGGAGCCGGCGGCAATATCGGCACCGAAGCGGCGGCGAAATCGGCGCCCGACGGCTATACGCTGTTGCTGGTGCTGAGCGGGACGCTGGTCGCCAACCCGGCCGTGTTCAAGAAGCTGCCGTTCGACCCGGCGCGCGACTTCGAGCCGATCTCGCTGATGACGTCCAACAGCCAGATGCTGGTGACGCATCCTTCGGTGCCGGTGAAGACCGTCGCCGAATTCGTGGCCTATGCCAAGAAGAAGCCGATCACCTATGCCCATGCCGGCCCCGGCAGCGGCGGTCACCTCGCCATGGGTTACTTCCGCCTACTGGCGGGTTTCGCGGGGACGCCGGTGCCCTATCGCGGCAATGCGCCGTTGATGGTCGATCTTTCGGCGGGGCAGGTGCAATCCGGCTTCATCGCCAGCGCCGGCGCGATCCCGCATGTGCGCGCGGGACGTCTGACCGGGCTCGCCATTTCGTCGGCCAAGCGCTCGCCGCTCGCACCCAACGTGCCGACCGTGGCCGAAGCGGGCTATCCGCAAATAAAGCTGAACACCTATTTCGTGCTGCTGGCGCCGGCGAAGACGCCGCCGTCGATCATCGCGGTGCTCGAGCGCGAAGTGCGCAAGGCGATCAAGCGCCCGGACTTGCAGAAGAAGTGGCGCGCGAGCGACATCGAGCCGCTCGGCACGTCCGCAGCCGAGGCCAAGGCCACGCTCGCAGTGGAAACCAAGCTGTGGGCGGACATCGTTAAGCGGGCGAAGTTGCAGCAGTAGCAGCGCTGTCTCAGAATCCCGCCTGCTTGGCGATGGCCTTGGCGCGTGTGAGCAGCTCCGGCGGATAGGACGCTTTGGCGAAGAAGGCCTGCAGATCGGTGCCTGGCATCGGGTTGAGATCGAATTTGATCTTCTTGGCGTCGGCCAGGAATTCGGGATCCCTGAGCATCGCGACGAAGGCGCGGCGCAGGATATCGACCCGCTCGCGCGGCACCTCTGGCGTCGTCACGAAGGCGCGTCCGACCACCGAAGGAGAGGCGAAGATTTCCAGCACTTTGCGGTTCTCCTCGGTCTTGGCGAGATCGACCATGCGTGGCAGGTGCTCCAGGCCCGGATTCTTGTCGCCGGTCTGCAGCAGGAGGTTAATTGTCTTGTCGCGTAGCCATTCGGGGTTCTCGGCGCGCAACGCCGACCAGGGCAGGCTCAGCGCCTCGACCTCGCCCCGCATCATCGCGATCTTTGCGGTGGCCGGTCCCTTGTAGCCGGTGAGCAGCTTGAATTTGGTGCCGGCGAGTGCGTTGAGCGCGGACCAGTTCAGCCGCGAGGCGGCGCCCGAGGCGGCGACGATCAGCTCATTGGTGAAGGCATCCTCGATCTTCTTCACCTTGGCTGTATGCCAGGCGAACAGGACGCCGCTATTGCTGATAAGCCGTCCGACCCAATTGAACTTCTTCACGTCGCCTTTCAACCCGGGCACGTCCAGAAGCTGCCGCAGGAACATGGCCTGGTCGAAGATGCCGAGCGCGGTGCCATCTTTGGCGGCGACATTGTAGATGTAGCTCGCGGCGCGGACGCCGTTGGCGCCGGGCATGTTCTGAGGGACGATGGCTGGGGTACCCGGAATATGCTTGCCCATATGGCGGGCGAGTAGGCGGCCGTAGCCGTCATAACCGCCGGAGGCGTTCGAGCCGATGATGAGCGAGATCGTCTTGCTCTTATAGAATGGTTCCTGCGCGGCGACCGAAGAGGACGCGGCCAAGAGCGCGGTCACAACCAGCGCGATGGTCCGGCGGGGACGATGGGCAGATAACATCAGGATGCTCCGTCAACGGTTACTTTGCGCAATCATAAGGTCTCGGATCGAAGTCTTAAACCGACGACGTTGACGCATGCCGGCCATGCCGCGCATGCGTGCTTACGCACTGTTTATTTGATGGCCTCTGCCTTGAACGCCCCAGATCGCAGGTCTAGGCTTGTCGCATAAAGAAAAAGCCTCGCCGGCCGGGCCGGCGAAGGTCAACCCGAGAGGAAATGTCCATGCGCATCACAGCGATATTGAGCGTGTTGGCTGCGGCCATCGCGGCGTTGGTGTTCCAGGCAGGTTCCGCGCAGGCGCAGACGGCGCTGGCGGGGCAGGTGAGCTCCGCCGAAGAAGGCATGATGGAGGGCGTGGTCGTCAGCGCCAAGAAGGACAAGTCGACCATCACCATCAGCGTCGTCACCGACGCGCAGGGCCGCTACGCATTCCCGGCGGCGCGGCTCGAGCCCGGGCGCTATACGATCGCGATCCGCGCCGCCGGCTATCAGCTGGACGGCCGGGCGGCCGCAGATGTCACGGCTGGCGCGGCGGCGAAGGCCGACCTGAAGCTCAAGAAGCTGCGCAGCCTGTCGGCGCATCTGACCAATGCGGAATGGATGCACAGTATGCCGGGCACCGAGCAGCAGAAGAAGTTCCTGCTCAACTGCCTCGGCTGCCACACGCTCGAGCGCATCATGAAGTCGTCCTACGACGCGGAGGGCTTCATCGATGTCATCACCCGGATGGCCAATTACTATCCCGGCACCACGCCGCTCCGCCCGCAGCGGCTGGCCGGCGGTTTCCAGCGCATGCGCGACCGCGGCAACGTCAAGCCGATCGCGGAATGGCTCGCCACGATCAATCTGAGCCAGCAGGACACATGGCAGTTCCCGCTCAAGACCTTGCCACGGCCGACCGGCAAATCCACCAAGGTCATCTTCACCGAGTACGATCTGCCACAGGCGCACATCCAGCCGCATGACGTGGTCTTGGATAGCAAGGGTAACGTCTGGTACTCCGACTTCGGCCAGATGTTCCTCGGCAAGATGGATCCGAAAACCGGTAAGGTGACGCAACACCCGATTCCGGTGACCAAGCCCGGATGGCCGCTCGGATCGCTCGATCTCGAAATCGACCGCGACGACAATGTCTGGCTCGGCATGATGTACCAGGCCGCGATCGTGCGCTTCGATCAGAAGACCGAGAAATTCAAGGTCTGGTCGATCCCGAAGGAATGGGATTCGGCGGGCGCCCAGTTCGGTCATCTGGCCGTTCAAGGTACCCATGTCGACGGCAAGGTCTGGGTCAAGAACTCGAATGGCACCAAGATCTATCGGCTCGATCTCGCCACCGACAAATGGGAGGACCTCGGCGCGCCAACTGACCCGCGCACCAAGCGGCGCATCGGCACCTATGGCATCCATACCGACAGCGTGAACAACGACGCCTATCTGCTCGACTTCTCTGCCGGCAATATCGTCAAGATCGACGCCAAGACGAGGCTGACGACGGTGTATCTGACGCCGTCGCCGAACTCGACGCCGCGGCGTGGCCGTGTCGACGCCGAGGGGAGGGTGTGGTTCGCCGAATACCGGGCCGACCGCATCGGCATGCTCGACCCGAAGACGGCGCAGATCGTCGAATGGAAGGTGCCGACCACCTGGAGCGCGCCCTATGACGCAGTGTTCAGCAAGCACGGCCACGCCTGGACCGGCTCCATGGTCACCGATCGCGTTGCGCGCCTTGACATCGAGACCGGCGAATACACCGAATACACACTGCCGCGCCCGACCAACATCCGGCGCGTCTTCGTCGACGACCGCAGCAATCCCGGTGCGCTCTGGATAGGTAGCAATCATGGCGGCTCGATCGTGAAGGTCGAGACGATCAACTAGCGAGGTCTTGGCTCGCTCGCGATGCAGTGGCCGGCCTCGCGCCGGCGATTGCACCTATTGACACCGGCGAACGGCGCGGATCGCGAGCGGGAAGGGAGGTTTCCATGCGCGTGCGCTATCATTGTGTTGTGGTTGCGGCAGCTATTGCGTTCATGACCGGGTCAATCCACGCCGAAACCTACAAGCAGGTCGCGGCCATCGCGATTCCGGGCGCTCCGATCGCCGATTTCGCCGTGCTTGTCATCGATCAAACGACTGGCCTCGGCTATCTGGCCGACAAGGACAACCGCGGCGTCGTGGTGTTCGACACGCGGACCGACAAGTACGTGTCCCGCATCA
The DNA here is from genome assembly GCA_050725815.1 of Xanthobacteraceae bacterium. Lineage (GTDB taxonomy): Bacteria > Pseudomonadota > Alphaproteobacteria > Rhizobiales > Xanthobacteraceae > VAZQ01. The sequence continues at coordinate 2,258 of JBOHIG010000137.1, read as the reverse complement.
CCGGTTTCGTCGGCAAGGCCAAGAGCGGGACACTGTCGGGTCCTAACGGTCTCCTGGTCACCAAAGGCGGCGCCGAATTATGGGCGAGCGACGGCGACAGCACCATCAAGGTGGTCGACCTCAAGACCGGTAAGATTACGGCCACCATCACCACCGGTGGCAAGCGGCGGGCCAACGGCATGGCATTCGACCCGAAGAATCGTATCGTCATCGCCGTCAATTCAAATGACGATCCGACCTTCATCAGCCTGCTTTCGTCTGAGAGCCGGACGATCCTGGCGAAAATCCCGGTGCCGCAGTCAGCCGAGAATCTCGAACGCTCCGCCTGGGACGCGCGAAGCGGCATGTTCTACACGGCGATCCCAGTGCTGCGAGAAGACCCGACCAAGGGCATCCTGGCGCAGATCGACTCCAAAGCCGGCAAGCTGGTGAAGCTTCACACGCTCGACGGCTGCCATCCGCATAGCCTTCAGATTGTGTCCGACTCCACAATCTTCCTCGGTTGCAGTTCCGCTCATGGGCCGAACAAGAAACCGGGCGGTGACATGGCCGTGTTCGATATCACCAGCGGCAAGATCATCGCGCGCCACGCCAACCAGGGCGGCAACGGTGGCTCGGTGCTCAACCCCAAGCTCGGCCGTTATTTCCACTCCACGACCACCGGCGCGCTGATGGTGGTCGACACCAGGACCGGGAAGCTCGTGCAAAAAGTGACGACCTCACGCGGTGCGCGTTCTGTCGGCGTCAGTCTGGCCAACAACCGCGTCTACGTCGCAACCAGCGCCAAGTTCGGCCCCTGCGGCGGATGCATTGCGGTCTATGCGGGGGAATGAAGTTGTCGTCCCTCGGAGAGGGGTGTCGCGCTAATTCTTCGCTTGCGTCTGCAATCCCAGAATCGTGCGCGCCTGGGCGGGTGTGGCGACCGTATCACCCAATTCCAAGACAATGCGCGCCGCCTTCTCCACCAGCGCGGCGTTGCTGGGCGCGAGCTTGCTTTTCTCCAGATAGAGGTTGTCCTCGAGCCCAACCCGCACATGGCCGCCGAGCAGTACCGCCTGCGCCACCATCGGGAATTGGTAGAGCGAAATGCCAAAGGCGAACCAGGGTGATGCTGCCGGCAGCAGGTTGCGCATATACATCATCGCTTCCGGCGTCGCCGGCTGGCCCCAGGCGATGCCGAGGCAGATCTGGAACATGCCCGGCGGTTTGACATAGCCGGCCTCGATGAATTTCTTCGCCAGCAGGAGGTGTCCGGTCTCGAACACCTCGAGCTCCGGCATGACGCCGGCCTCGCGGATCGCGACCGCCATGGCCTGCAGGTGCTCGGGTGTGTTTATGAACACGCGGCTGCCCATGTTCAGGCTGCCCATGTCGAGGCTGCAGATGTCGGGGCGCAGTTCCACCACGTGGCGCACCCGGTCCTCCGGGCCGCGCAGCGTCGAGGCCGGACCAGCCTTGGTGGGATCGGCGGGATCGTGCTCGAAGCGGGCGCCCGGCCCGGTGGTCAGATTGAGCAACACGTCGGTGCCGCTCGCGCGGATGCGTTCGACGACCTCCCGATAGAGCGCGCCGTCCATGCTCGGTTTGGTGGTTTTCGGGTTGCGCACATGAATATGGACGATCGCGGCGCCGGCCCCGGCGGCCTCAATCGAGGACCGCGCGATCTGTTCCGGCGTCACCGGGACCGCAGGGTTTTTCCCCAGCGAGTCGGCTGAACCGGTGACCGCGCAGGAGATGATGACCTTGCGTTGCATCGGCCGCTCCCCATGGGATTCCCGGAATTCTAAGGTCGAATCCGGCTTTCCCAAAATCGTCATTGCCGGTCTTTGTCGGGCAATCCACGACATCGAGACAAAGAAGGGCGTGGATGTCCGGGACAGGCGGGGCCGTGACGGACCATCTTTTCAACGCTCTACCCGGCTGATGACAGCTCAAGTTCCGACGCGGCTTGCCTCACATTGTGCGCTGCGCTAAGCCTGCCCAAATCCCGTTCTTGGAACGAATCCGAACTGTTTCAGGGGCGATTTGGGCTTGCGGCGCCGCCTCCGGCTGCCGGGGTCAGGGACGGGGTTTCCGATCGGGGCGGTTTCGGAGGTGGGTGTCGCCGATGAGCGAGCTATTGCTGGATTACCTGCCCCTGGTCGTGTTCATCGGCGTCGCATCGGTGATTGGAGTGGCGCTGCTCGTGGTGCCGTTCCTGGCGGCCTACAAGCAGCCGGATCCCGAGAAGCTCTCCGCCTACGAATGCGGCTTCAACG
>JBOHIG010000136.1:0-8977 GCA_050725815.1 Xanthobacteraceae bacterium | reverse complement strand
GTCGGCCTACACCGCCTCGCTCGAACCCTAGACGTCGCGCGCGGAACCAGTGGAGTGGAATTGACATTCGCGACCCACCTGGCAGCAAGCGCGCGACGCGAGTGTCAAATCCAATCTCCACTAGCAGCCTATACTTGCTAGTGGTCCTTCGATTCTAACATTCGCAAAGGCGCCTGCCTAAACGGGATGCGAATGTTAGAATCGGACCACTAGGGCAATTCAATGGCGCATTACGACGTCGTGGTGTGCGGGCTGGGCGCGATGGGAAGCGCCGCGCTCGCGGAACTGGCGCGGCGCGGCTGCCGAGTGCTCGGCATCGAGCGCTTCACGCTCGGCCACGACCGCGGCTCCTCGCACGGCGCGACCCGCATCATCCGCCTCGCCTATTTCGAGCATCCGTCCTATGTGCCGCTCCTGCACCGCGCCTATGCGCTTTGGCGCGATCTGGAACGGGCGGCCAACCGACCGCTCCTCCACATCACCGGCATCGTGGAGATCGGCCCGCCGGACGGCTCGCTCGTCACCGGCACGCTCGCCGCCGCGCGGCTGCACGGCCTGGACCACGAATTGCTCGCAGCATCCGAGGTGATGCGGCGATTTCCGGCGTTCCGCTTGCCGTCGGACTTCGTCGGCGTCATGCAGCGCGACGGCGGCTTTGTGGAAGCGGAGCCGTCGATCCACGCGATGATGACGCTGGCGGCGCAAAGCGGCGCGGAAATCCGCACCGGCGAGACGGTGCGCGCGATCGAACCACGCGGCGACGGTGTCACGATCGTCACCGAGCGCGGTCCAGTCGACGCCGGGGCCGCCATCGTCGCGACCGGCCCGTGGATGAATGCGCTGCTGCCCGACTTGCCCTTGCGCGTCACGCGGCAGGCGATGGGCTGGTTTGCGCCACGCGATCAAGCGTTGTTCGCGCCCGAACGGTTTCCGGTTTTCCTGATCGAGAGCCGGCACGGAATCCATTACGGCATTCCACCCTTCAACGGCGGCGGTATGAAGGTCGCGAGGCACTACCATCGCGACGAGACGGTCGAGCCGGACACCTACGACCGCGCCGTGTCAGCGGCGGACGAGGCGGCCATCCGCGTGGCAATCGAAGACTTCCTGCCGGCCGCGGACGGCCCGCCGGCACGCACCGGCACCTGCCTCTACACCATGGCGCCGGATGGCCACTTCATCGTCGACCGGCTGACCGGCGCGCCAGGCATCGTCGTCGCATCGGCCTGCTCAGGGCACGGCTTCAAGTTTGCGCCGGTGATCGGCCAGATCGTTGCGGATCTGGCGACGCGCGGCACGACGGAGCACGATATTTCGCGTTTCGGCCTCGGCCGGTTCGGCTGACGACAGCCGCAACAAAAATTTTGCGCGCCACGCGGGCCGTCAGCGGGAAGAATTCCCAGGCCACATTGTTAAACCGAGTACGCCGGCCGCTTAACGGTCTGCATTTTAGCTGAACATTATACCAGCGAAACCGAGGAGGATGACGATGAAGCGAACCACAAGAATTGCGCTCTCCGGGTCGATCGCGCTTGCCATTGTGGCAGCGGCCGGCAGCATGCAGGCGCAGCAGACCGGCATGAGCTTCTTCATTACCAGCGTCGGACTGGGCAAAGGCGCCGACCTCGGCGGCCTCGCCGGCGCGGACGCCCATTGCCAGAACCTCGCCAAGGCCGCCGGCGCCGGCAATCGCACCTGGCGCGCCTACCTCAGCACCACCGGGGCGAAATCCGTCAACGCCCGCGACCGCATCGGCCGTGGCCCCTGGCAGAACGCCAAAGGCACGACCATCGCCAAGACGCTCGATGAGCTGCACGGCAAGAACAACCTCACCAAGCAGACCGCGCTGAATGAGAAGGGCGCCGTCGTCAACGGTCGCGGCGACAAGCCCAACATGCACGACATCCTCACCGGTTCGACGCCCGAGGGCCGTGCGATGCCGGCCGGCAAGGATTCGACCTGCGGTAATTGGACGTCAAGCGGTGATGGCGCAGCCACTGTCGGCCATCACGACCGCCAGGGCCTCAAGGACGACGCCCCGTCGATCTCCTGGAACTCGTCGCACCCCTCGCGCGGGTGCAGTCAGGCCAACCTGCAAAGCTCCGGCGGAGCCGGCCTGATCTACTGCTTCGCCGCGAACTGAGCGGCGCAACGATCCTGGGAATGGCGGTCGCTGTCCGTGCGGGCGGAGAGCGGCCGCTATTTCTTTTTGCCGTTCTTCTTGCCGCTGGTCGCGAATGCCGCAGCATAGCGGCTGGCGACGTCTTTCGGAGCCGTCGAAATCAGCTTGACAATCTTGTCGATCTCCGGCCCGGGGACGAAGTTGAATTCCAGCCGGCTCTTCGCCACCTCCGCCAGAAATTCCTTGTCCTGCGAGAGTGCGGCGAAGGCCTTGCGCATGATCGCGACACGCTCGGCCGGCACGCCCGGCGGCATGATGATCGGGCGCGCTGCCGTCTTCTGGGTGAAGTGCAATTCCATCACCTGGCGATCGGACGGATTCTTGACGAATTCAAGCGCGTTCGGAACGCCCTTCAGGTCGGGATCGCTTTCCAGCGCCCCTTGCATGAGGATCGTGATCTTCTTTTCCTTGATCCACTGCGGCCGCACCGCCTTGAGGCTTGAATACGAAAAGTCGGCGATGCCTTGGACCTCGCCGCGCTCGATGGCGAGCGCGATCTGAGCCGTGCTGTTGTAGCCGGTGACGATCTTGAACTTGGTGCCGAGAAGCGCGTTGTAAAGTTTCGGCGTCGTCTCGGGGTCGACGCTGACGATGCCGCCGACGATCAACTCCTTGTCGAACAGGTCCTTGGCCGTGCGATGGGGCGCCGTCGCGTTCCACGACACGGTGGTTGCGACCTCGCTGTTGAGACTGCCGATCCAGTTGAACTTTGCGATATCGAAGCGGGTGCCGGCCGGATAAGTCAGCTTCGCGAGCAGCATGCCGCGCTGGATCAGCGCAATCGCGGTGCCGTCCGTTGGCGCCGTGCTGAACATCTGATTGGTCAGCGCCATGCTGCCCGCCGCCGGCACATTCTGGACGACGACTGTGGGATTGCCCGGAATGTGCTTGGCGAGATGACGCGCGGTCGTGCGCGCCTGCCGATCGTAGCCGCCGCCGACGCCCGCTCCCACGTAGTAGATGATCTGCTTGCCGGCATAGAAATCCTGCGCAGCGGCCGGCGAGACGCCCCATACCGCTACCGTCGCAACGGCTGCAAGGAGGGCCAGACGAGATAAGATTTTGGCGTCACGTCGCGCGCGGTTGAGCATGTGCGGTCTCCCGGTTTGCGGCAATCCTAAGGCTCTGCCCTCACCGCCTGCAACATGCATCCCCACCGAATATCCCATTGCGGGCAGCGGCGAAGCGCCGCGTTAACGACGATCAGCGGGGTTCCTTCGCGCCGCCGGGAACAACGGAGGAGACCGCTGTCTGCGGCAACTTGCCTACGGGAGCGCCAGGGCTTATCCGTCCGCGCATGGCGCGCAGACCCTTTGCCGACGAACCGACGTCCCGGCTGGCGATCTGGGCGCGCCGCCTTGCGATTTTCTCGCTATCCGCCGCGATTCTCTCGGTGATGATCGTCCGTTCGGGCCTCCTGGAAGAAATCCGTCCCGCGCTCGCCACCTTCGGTGCAGCATTGGTGCTTGCCGTCGTCGCGCTGTTCCTCGCATTCGCCGCCTTCGTCGTGATCTGGAGGGACGGCCTGGTCGGAATGGGCGCCGCGCTGTCCGCGATCGCGATCGTCGTCGTGCTCGTCGCCTATCCCGGCTATCTGGTCGCGACCACCTACAAGCTGCCCAGAATCTACGACATCACCACCGACCCGAACGATCCGCCGCACTACATAGCGCTGGCCAAGGCGCGCCCGCGCGATGCCAATCCGGTGATCTACGCGGGCCTCGCCGCGGCCGAGCAGCAGATCGAAGCCTATCCCGACATCGAGCCGATCGAGTCCGGCCTGAACGCACGGCTCGCCTTCGCCGCGGCGCTGTCGGTCGTGACCGATCGCCGCTGGCGGATCGTCGACGCGCCTCCGCCCGATCAGGGCCGTCGCGAAGGACGCATCGAGGCGGTCGCGCGCACGCCGCTCATGGGCTTCCGCGACGACGTCATCGTGCGCGTCCGCCAGTTGCCGCGAGGTTCGCGCATCGACATCCGCTCGTCCTCACGTTACGGCACGTTCGATTTCGGCGCCAATGCGGACCGCGTCCGCCGCCTGATCGACGACATCGAAGGCGCGCTCGCATCGCAACGGCCGGAAGCGCAGCCGGAGCCGCCGCCAAAGCCGCTCCCTAAGCGCGGTCAACCCTCCGCCAAACGGTAGCATCCGTCGAGCGACGGCGCGCCGGTTGTAACCACCTTTCCGCGTGCGACCAGATCGTCCAGATGCGCCAGAACCGCACGGCTCGCGGCCGCGATCAGGCGCGGGTCGAGGCCGACATAAATATTGCGCACCAGCGAAGGAATGTCGGTTTCTCCGCCAGCAAGGAGCTTGAGGATCATGGCCTCACGCGCACGCCGGTGGCGGATGTATTGCTGCACAAAGCGCGGAGCGTCGCGCACCGCACCGCCATGTCCGGGGAAATAGGTCGTTTCGGGACGGTGCAACAGCTTCTCAAGCGACGCCATATACTCGCTCATGGAGCCATCCGGCGGCGCCACGATCGGGGTCGACCACGCCATCACGTGATCGCCGGAAAACAGCACATCGGTATCGCCGAGTGCATAGGCCATGTGATTGGCGCAATGGCCGGGGGTGGTAATCGCGGTCAGCGACCAGCCGTCGCCGGTGACAATGTCGCCGTCCTTCAACACGATGTCGGGCTGAAAATCGGTGTCGCCGTTCGATCGCGGCGGAAGGCTGACGAGAGAGCGCGCCGCACGGTGGGGTCCTTCGCCATAGGTCTTGGCGCCGGTCGCGGCCTTGATGGCGGCCGCCGCGGGCGAGTGGTCACGATGGGTATGGGTGACGACGATGTGGCTGACGGTCTCGCCGCGCACGGCGTTCAGCAGCGCCGCCGTATGGGCCTCGTCGACCGGCCCCGGATCGAGGATCGCGACATTGCCGCGGCCGACGATGTAGCTCACCGTGCCCTTGAACGTGAACGGCCCCGGATTGTTGCAGAGCACGCGCCGCACTCCCGGCACCACCTCCTCGACCTCGCCGGGCGCGAGGTCGAAGGTCCTATCGAACGGAATGTCGTCACTCATGGCGGCAGCGTTGGCCGCGCCGGCCGCCGCAGTCAACCCGTATCCGCCGCACGTATGCGCGCTATTGCAGCTTCACGCCGCCGGCCTTGATGACCTTGGCCCATTTCGCCGTTTCGCCGGCGAGGAACTTGGCGAAATCCGCCGGCGTGCCCGGAGTCACGATGGCGCCAAGCTCCTCAAGCCGGGCCCGGATTTTGGGATTCTTCAAGGCGGCGTTGACCTCGCGGTTGAGCTTTTCGACGATGGGCGCAGGCGTGCCCTTCGGCACGCCCATCCCCGCGAACGTGGCGGCCTCGTAGCCCGGCACCGTCTCGGCAACCGTCGGAATATCCGGCAGCGCCTTCGACCGCTGCGAGGTGGTGACCGCGAGCGCACGCAGCTTCCCGGCTTTGATGTGGGGAAGCGACGGCGGCATGTTGTCGAACATCACGTGGACCCGGCCGCTGAGCATGTCGGTCAACGCGGGCGCGGACCCGCGATAGGGAACGTGCAGCAGGTTGACGCCGGTCAGCATCTTGAACATCTCGCCCGAGAGATGAATCGACGTTCCGTTGCCGGAGCTCGCCATATTGACCTTGCCCGGACGCGCCTTCGCATAGGCGATGAACTCGGCCACAGTCTTGACCGGAACCGAAGGATGAACCTCCATCACATTGGGCGCCTGCATGATGCCGGCGACCGCGACGATGTCGGTGAGGAAATTGAACGGCAGCTTGCGATAGAGCGTGGTGTTGACGGCGTTGGCCGGATTGACCAGCAGCAGCGTGTAGCCGTCGGGCGCGGCGCGGACGACGGTTTCGGTGCCGATATTGTTGCCGCCGCCGGGCTTGTTCTCGATGATGACTTGCCGCCCGAGCCGCTGCGACAGCTCGGCGCCGATCAGGCGCGCCACGATGTCGGTCGAACCGCCCGGCGGATAGGGCACGACCCAGCGGATCGTCCGATTGGGATAGTCCTGCGCACCGGCGGCGCCCGCAAGCAGCACGAGCGCGCTGCACGACATCACGCACGATGCGAATAGCCGACCGAACATTCCCCACATGGCGCTCTCTCCCGCTGCCGGCCGTTCGCCCTGACGGCGACGCCTCTGGCCGTTGAATGCCGGCAGGCAGCGTACGTGCGCTCGCGGGTGCGGCACAAGCCCGCCGGAGCAAGCCGGCCGCGAAAATCAGTCGCGGCGTCGCCGGTTTTCCGGTCGTCCCGCTTTGCACGCGGCTCCGCCGGGGACTAACTAGGGTCGCATGTCGACTGCCCTCACCTACGCCATCGGTGATATCCACGGCTGCTTTCGCAAGCTTGCCGACCTGCTGCGCCATTGCCGAGAGCACGCCGGGACGCAGGACTTCCGCTTCGTCTTCCTCGGAGACTATGTGGACCGCGGCGCGCACAGCCGCGAGGTCGTCACCTTGCTGATGGAGCGTCAGGCATCCGAGCCCGAACGCTATGTCTGCCTCATGGGCAATCACGAGGACATGCTGGTGAATGCCGCCAGGGGCGAGAACGAGCTGCACTGGCTTGACAACGGCGGCGACGCCACGCTCGCAAGCTATGGCGTGCGTCGCGCCCAAGACATCCCGCCCGCGCATCTCGCCTGGTTTGAGCGGCTGCCGCTGGCGTCACGCGATGAGCGGCGCTTCTACGTGCATGCCGGCATCATGCCCGGCGAGCCGCTCGATACTCAGCGCAAGGAGGTATTGCTGTGGATTCGCGAGCGGTTCCTGCTCGACCCGCGCGACCACGGCCTGTTTGTCGTGCACGGCCACACGCCAACGGAGACGGGCCTGCCGGATCTGCAGCCGAACCGGGTGAATATCGATACGCGCGCCTGGGCCGGCGGGCCTTTGACCGCGGCGGCGTTCGACGACACGACGACGGGGCCGCCGGCGTTTATCAGGGATGACGGCCGCGTGACGCGGGTGATGCGGCACGAAACCCCGCGGCCAAGTGCTTAGAAGTGGCGTTTGCGAAGGCCCGTCCAGAACCCGACTTCAGGTATCTTTCGAATGCTGCCGCCTTCGCACGGTCGGCGAAGCGAGTGCTATTTTTTCAATTTACGCTCGTCCGCGCCCGGCTTGCCATAATTCGCCACGCGTTCGATGATCGCCTTGGGCGTCCGGAAATACTCCGCGAGCGAACTCTGGATTTCCACGCCAGGCATCGGGTCATCGATCCGCAGAGCTGTTTTCTTGGCATCCGCAAGCAACGCCGGATCCTTCATCGCGGCATCGAACGCTGCGCGCAGCGCGTCAATGCGTTCTTTTGGCACCCCGGGCGGCGCGACAACAGGCTGCCCCCAATCCTGACTCGCGAAGATGAGGCGGAGCGCCTTCACGTCCTCGTCCTTCTTCACAAAATCGAAAACCCACGGCTGATCCTTCATCGATCGCGTGTTGGTCATCTGCGCCATGATTTTGATCTTGCCTTCACGAATCAGATGTCCGTGACTTGACACCAGGGCGTACCAGTCGCCGCCACAGCGCGCATCGATCTCGCGCCGCTCCATCGCAAGCACGAGGCCGGCACTCGTATAGCCGAGCACGATCTTGAATTTCGTGCCGAGCATGTCATTCAGCATACGGGGATAGATGGCGATGCTGCCCTGCGTGCCGATCGCCCCGGCGATCAACTCGCGCTTCGTCGCCTCCTTCAGAGTCGTCGCCGGCGCCTGGTGCCACACGGTGCATGCACCGGTAATGCGCGTCAGACTGCCGATCCAATTGTATTTGAGGGCGTCGAACTGAATGCCGGGCCGATCGTAAAGGGGTTCCAGCGCCATGCCGTTGCGGATCACACCGAGCATTGAGCCGTCCTTTGGTGCGGCATTGTAAACGTAGTTCGCCGCCCGCAGTGACGATCCTCCCGGCATGTTCTGCACGATGACCGTCGGCCGGCCGGGAATATGCCGGCCGATGTGCCGCGCCAGGAGCCGCGCATAGAGATCGTAAGATGCCGCAGCACTGTAACCGACGGTGATCGTAATCGTGCGCCCCTTGTAGAATTCGGCAACGGAGGCAGCCGTTGCCTGCCCGGGCACCAGAAGCATCCCCGACGCCAACGCGACCTCTGCTGCCGCAATGCGCGATATCCACAGACGCGGCATGCGCATATGTGCCATCAGTATCCTCCCTGTTCGAGACGGCGTGAGCCGCTGTCGCCGGCCGCTCAAGGTACGTGCGTTCGGCTGCAATGTACAAGCTCGCCGGGAAGCGACGGCGTGCTCGCAATGCCGCAGGAAGGGACCGGGCGATGAACCGCGGTTGCGCGTTAGAAATAGCGCTTCGCGAAGGCTCGTCCAGAGCCGGACTTCAGGTATCTTTCGAATGCTACCGCCTTCGCACGGTCGGTGAAGGCGACATAGTTCTTGATCGTCCAAGGCTTGAATTTGGCGGTGTGAAGCACCGCGCCCGCGTTTCGAACCGAGATTTCAAATCTTCGGTCAGCCCAACATAAAAGCGCGCGGGATCAAATGTGCTTTGAAGGATATAGACGTAGGTCATGCCCCGTCCACCTTCGCACCTCGCTTTGGCCGGCTCGCCATAGCTCGCCGAGCCGAAGCTCGAAGAGCGAAGGCTGGTCGGAGCAGCAGGATTTGAACCTGCGACCCCCTGCTCCCAAAGCAGGTGCGCTACCAGGCTGCGCTATGCTCCGAAGGCGCAAGTGAATCGCATGATGGCCCGGATGGGTCAATGCACCGTTTACGGCGCCTTTTCCCACTCGGACGGCGCAAATTTGACCACCGCGCCCTCATAGGGTGGCCGGACG
>JBOHIG010000135.1:0-7543 GCA_050725815.1 Xanthobacteraceae bacterium | reverse complement strand
TAGCGTTCCTCGGAGCCGCCGGCGGGACGTGCCGAATCCCGATTGTTGGAAGGGCGGCACCGGTGCCATCGGCGCGCCTCCACCCAAAGGGTACCGCGTCCATGCCAAAACTCTACGAAGCCCTCGCAGAAGCGTTCCTGGCAGAGGGAGTCGACACGCAGTTCGTCCTGATGGGCGACGGCAACATGCACTGGTCCACCGCCTTCGCCAAACTGCCGGGCGTGCAAACCGTCCACGTCAGGCACGAGCACGCAGCCGTCGCGGCGGCGACAGCCTACAACGTCGCCACCAACAAGCTCGCCGTTGCCTCCGTCACATGCGGCCCTGGCGTGACCCAGTTGATGACGGCGCTGCCGGCTGCGGCACGCGCCCGCCTGCCGATGGTGGTGTTCGCCGGCGAGGCGCCGATCAACGCCAAGTTCTACAACCAGGCGATCGACCAGGCGCCGCTCGTGACGGCGACCGGGGCGCATTACATCGCTGCGCATAGCGTGCCTCGCATGATGGACTACGTGCGCGAGGCCTTCCACATCGCCAAGTACGAGCGGAAGCCGGTGGTGCTGGGCATTCCCTACGACCTGCAGAAGGTCGAGCACATGGCCAACCAGCCTTACGAGACCTCGGCGATGGTCCACCCCAAGGTCGGGCGCATGCACCCCGATCCTGAAGTCGTGGCCGAGGCCGTCGAGCGGCTGGCCGCGGCAAAGCGGCCCATCATCCTCGGTGGCCGCGGCGTGCTGTGGTCCTGCGCGCGGGATGCGGTGATCAAGCTGGCCGATCGCTGCGGCGCCTTGCTCTCCAACACGCTGCCCGCGCGCGGTCTGTTCCACGACCATCCGTTCGGGCTCAACGTCACCGGCAGCTACTTCACATCGGTGGGCAAGGAGATGTACCGCTCCGCGGACGTCGTGCTCGCGGTCGGCGCGAGCCTGTCCTACTACGTCGGTGGCGGGCACGACTTCGCCAAGGCCTGCAAGATCCAATTGGACGATGCTCCACGCGGCCTGCGCGATGGGCAGGCGGCCGCCAACATCTACATCCGGTCGGATGCGCTCGTCGGCGTCGAGGCGATCCTTGGCGGCCTCGACAAGAAGCTGGGCATTGGCAAGGCGACGGCGGCGGCCATCCGCACGAAAGAGCTGGCGCATCGCATCGCGACCGAGCCGGCGGACTCGGAGCCCTTCGAGATCGAGGCCGGGGTGCTCGATCCGCGCAAGGTGATCGAGGCCATCGACGCGGTCGTGCCAAAGGACTGGGACGTCGTCGTCGGCGGCGGCCACCAAGCCTATTTCAACACCCAGATGCGTGGCCGGCCGGCGGAGCGCTACACCACGGTCCGCGAATTCGGCGCGGTCGGCAACGGCCTGTCGTATGCGCTCGGGGTCGCGGCGGCACGCCGGGGGCAAGGCCGCGACGGCAAGGTCGTGCTGTTCGAAGGCGACGGCGGGCTCTTGTTCCATATCCAGGAGCTCGAAACGCTCAAGCGTCAGGGATTTCGCATCCTGATCTGCGCGATGAACGATGGCGGATACGGCTCGGAGTTTCACAAGCTGCGCGCCGACGGCATCGACGACAGCCTGGCGATATTCGGCCGGCCGGCCTTCGAGAACATCGCACGCGGCTTCGGCCTGCGCGGCCACGAGATTCGCGATGTGTCGGTGATCCCGAAGCTGTTCGCCGATTTCGAAGCGCAAGGCGACAGCGAAATCTGGAACATCCAGATTTCCGACCAGGTCACGGCGCCGATCATCCGGGCGACCATCAAGCGCGGACACGGGAATATGTGAGGGGTTCGGTAAGATCGTGGCGAGTAGGATGGGTTGAACGAAGTGAAACCCATCAACAAGGCGATGGGTTTCGCAAAGGGCTTAACCATCCTACGGGCTTCATCGATTGCGTGATCTTCCTAACGAGGACTTTGAGCTTGGACGACTCAGCACGCTCGCGGACTTGCTTGCTGAGGCAGTGCCGCAAGGCAATGCCTAGCAGGAAGACTTAGCGTAGCACCCGAAGCTGAGCGATCAATTCATTCATACCATCGCCAACAAACTTCGTTGGATTGCGGCGACAGTAATCTGCAAAGAAATCTGACCATCCAAAAGTTTGGCTGCTCCAAATGTCTAGAAACTGTTGCTTTGCCGCCGCCCGCTGCGCATTGACCGCACTCAAATAGCCAGCCACCCATTGAGACAGTTGAAGTTCAGCAGTTGCTACACGGGTCGGGTCTTTCAATCCCGCAAAATAGCGTGATGTCGATTCGCAAGTATTGTCCCCTCGCCCTGTAAATGGACTACTTGGCTTCCATTGTCCCAACGAGGGGGTCATTGTCAAAGCAAGGATGATGACGATGACTCGTGCTCGCATTATCGTCTCCTTTCAAAGTGGGCGAACTATCAATGCTTAGCTTGCACGATTCGGCGTCGTAAAGTGCCATATGGCGAAGACGGCCAAGGCTGCCAAGAGACCCGCTAGTGTGGTGCCGGTTGATCCCGGACGCTGCCCCAAGAGCCAAACCAGCACGACCAATGAAACAAACCCTGCAACCGCGCAGATAAAAACTCATGTAAATGTATTCATGGCTCACCCCGATATGGGCTGCACGAACGGCCGGCGGCTACTAAACCGTTGCACATTTCGCACTAAAGCGAAAGCCAAGGTTCACTTGATTGAGCTTGGACAGTTGCGACCTGCAATGAGAACTCCGTAAGGGACGGAAACATTGCGGTCGGCAGCGGATGACGCGCAAGTGGATTGAGATAGATCGCAGACCGATTGCGACTCAATACAATTCGTCCGTCTATGACCCTGCGTTCCAAATAGAGGATCGCAGATAGCTCCGGAGCCACGTGCTGAAATGCGAATTGCTGTCCTAGCAACGCGTCGGCAAGCGCGCGAAAGAACTCCGTGCCGTATCCACTCCATTCAGTGTAGTCGAAGACGGCCAAAACGCCCGGCTTCCCGTTGTCGGCAGCGTGTTTGAGTTGCTTCTGTTTCTGGCCGGTGAGTTTCCCAAAGAACCGCTGAATAGTCTTTGTATGGTTGAGTGCGACAGACTTGTTCGCTGCAAAGGCTTGCTTCTCTTCCTCAGATAGATTGAGCGTCAACGACTCAACAAAACAGTCCGCTGGAGGATCAAGCTGGAAATCAGGGCTGGCCGCGGATGTGGTCGGCACGGGTTTACCCTTGTGCCCTTCATGTTGAAGAAGCGCCCAACAAGCAAGCTCATTCACTCCGCCAAGATGATCGGTATTTCGAAAGCTCTCTAGCCGTTTTTGAAGATTCAATTTGTCTTTCCTGAGCAACGGGAAGGTGCCGTCCGGAATGCGGTTGGAATTCGGTGGCGCGATCTCCGGTAACATGAAGGTATCGTTTCAGGCTGCGAGGTCAATTGGCTGATCGATGGGCTTATTGGCGAGCGTCTGCCAGCCGTCGACCTTTCGCATGTTGATCTGACCGGAGGCGAGCAGCGCCCAGAGCAGCATGGCGGCGGTGTCGGCTGAGGGCAGCACGGTCTGGGTCTTGATCCGTCGTTTGAACTCCTCATGCAGCCGCTCGATTGCGTTCGTAGTCCTCGCGCTTCGCCATTGGCTCGGCGGCAGCCGGGTGAATGCAAACAGGCGCTCGCCCGCTTCCTCCAGGCTGTCGGCGACGGCGCGATGTTTGAGCCGCCACTTGCGGATGAAGGCCTTGCGGCGGACCAATATCTCCTCGGGCGTCGCCGCGTAGATCATATCGTTGTAGTCGGCTGTGATCTCCTCATGCAGGCGCTCGGGCGCATGCGCGAGCAAGTTCCTGTGCTTGTGGACCGTGCAGCGCTGCACCGGCACGCCGTCCCAGACGGCGGCGATCGCCTTCTCCAGCCCTGGCGCACCATCGACGATGAGGAACTCAGGTCCTCGCAGGCCGCGCTTGATGAGATCGTCGAGCACGGTGCGCCAGGCCTCGGTGCTCTCGCCGCCCATGCTCTTGATCGCGAGCAGCACCTTCTGACCGTCGGCACGCACGCCGAGCACGACCAGCAGCGAGATGGAGGTCGCTTTGCGGTCGAGCCGCACCCGCACCACCGTGCCGTCGAGAATGAGCCGCACGATCGGCTCGTCGGCCAGCGAGCGGGCGTTCCAGGCGTCCCAGTCGGTCTTCACCTTGCGCCAGACCCGGCTCACCGTATCCTTGCCAACCGCGCCGCCAAACAAGGCTGCGAGCGCGCGACGCACCCGGCGCGTGTTGGCGCCGGCGAGATACGTGCTCGCAATCAGCGCGTCGGCGGCCAGCGTGCGGCGCTGATAGGCCCGCAGCGCCTGGCTCTTCCATTCCCTCGTCCCGCCTTCGGGCGTGTTCAGCCGGGCGCGCGGGACCGCGATCTCGACCGGCCCGAAGGTGCCGGTCAGCGTCCGCGTCCGGCCACCGTGGCGGTGGCCGGTTGCGCCCGCACTTTCTTCGCCGCCGGCGATCTGGATTCGACCGTAACGCGGGCGCGCCAGCACGGCATCAAGTTCGCCGCGGATCAGCTCTTCGATGAGCCCCCGGACCCGATCGCGCACCGCGCTCTCGATCGGATCGAACCAGTTGTCGAAAAGATCAACAGCCATCTCGGCCGCAGGCTGCAAAGAATCAGGCTTCGTGGTAGTGCTCGTCATGGCGTGGTCTCCAGTCCGACGCTTCAACGCCGGATGATTCGAGGTTGATCACCCCGGAGACTACGCCACCCTCAATTCCAACCACTCCCGCGACGGCACGAACGGGAAGCGGTCGAACCACAATCGGATTGTGGAAAGATAGATTTGTCCTGCCGTATCGAGCGACTCGGTAACATCACTGGCCCAAGAATTAGTCTTGATCGCCTTAGCCTTGATAAGCCAAGCGTCATCAAAGAGCTTCGTTACGATGGGACTGGCTCTCCGCATTTCGGGCAAATCGCTTCCTCAGTCTCATATGCGCCCGACGTGCTGACTATCCGCTCACGTGAAGCTGCAAGCCCGCGCGCTTCTGCAAATAGCCGATCACGCTGAACAGGTTCTTGGCCTGCGGATTGCCGCGCGGGCCGAACATGCGGATGAGGCTCTTCGGCGGGGTGTCGGTGGCCTCGCCAAGCTTCTCGAAGCCAACCGTTGCCTTGATGTAGTCGCGCAGGATGGTCTTGCCGGTCTCGACGTCGCCGGACAGCATCGCATCCACGCCTTCGCGCAGCAGGGCTTGCGCGAACTTCTTGTCCGTCTTGACTTGGCCCTGCACGAGTTCCTTGAAGCTTTTCGTCTTTGCCATTGTTCTTCTCCGCTCAGCGCCGTCCGCGTTTTCTGTCCTTGTAGTTCTGCCAATAGGCCCGGGCATCCTCGATGTCGCGCTGTTGGCGCTTCTTGGTGCCACCCGTCAGCAAGATCACCAGCACATCGCCATCGCGCCCGAAATACACCCGGTAGCCGGGTCCGAAGTCCAACCGGTATTCGAGCACGCCCTCGCCAACAGCCTTTACGTTGGAGAGGTTGCCTTGTTCCATCCGGGCGATCGCGCGTGCCACCTTGGCTCGCGCCACCGGCTCCACATCCGCGAACCATTCGGCAAACGGCTGGCTGCCGTCTTCAGTCACGTAGTAGCGGATTTCGAGCATGGCAGAAGGTAACATTAGTGTTACCAAGAAATCAAGGCATGGTTCCCGGCCCAAGAGGATCAAGGCGGCGACGGCGGGCGCTTCTTCACGCCGTCTTCGACAACGCCGACAGCGTGAGCGCCTCGGACGGCCCAAGCCAGATCACGTGTTCGGTGTGATCCTTGTAGGCATTGCCGGTCTGGGCATGGGCGAAGATGGTGAGGCCATGGCGGTTGAGAACGAGCCAGGGCAGCGCCTCGGACAATGTCTCGATGGGAATCGTCAACTGGCAACTGCCGCGCGGATGCGGGCCGACGGGATTGTCGTGCATGCGGCCGACCTTGACGCCGAGCTCCCGGCCTGCCGCCTCGCACAGCGCGAGCGCCTGCGCTCGGGTTGCCGCGTCGTAATAGACATGGGCGTGGTAGTTCGCGATCGTGGGCATGGGTCGAGTTCCTACGAAATTCTCCTGCGGTTGACGCGCTCGTCACGGTGCCGATCATGCGCCCTACGTCATGGCTAACCGATCTTGTCCTGCGTCTTCGTTTCGAAATCGCTGGCGTCATGCCGCTCGCGCAATTGTCCTTCAGGCGGCCCGCTCGCGCGGTTGACCATTCGCCCACGCTTGACGGCGGCCCGCTCGCCGATTTCTTTCGTCCAGCGCGTCAGGTTTTTATAGTCGTGCGTCTGCAGGAACTTGCGCGGGTCGTTGTAGGAGGCGCCGTTCAACATGCCGTTGCCGTACCACGGCCAGATCGCCATATCGGCGATCGTATATTCGTCGCCGGCGACAAATCGATTGTCCGCAAGCCGTCGGTCGAGCACGTCGAGCTGGCGTTTCACCTCCATTGCAAAACGGTCGATGGCGTATTTGATCTTCACCGGAGCATAGGCATAGAAATGCCCGAAGCCGCCGCCGACATAGGGCGTTGAACCCATCTGCCAGAACAGCCAGTTCAGCGCCTCGGCGCGCTTGCCGCGTTCCTTGGGCAGGAAGGCGCCGAATTTGTCCGCCAGGTAGAGCAGGATCGCGCCGGATTCGAACACGCGTTGCGGCGTCTGTTCGCTATAATCCATCAGCGCCGGGATTTTGGAATTCGGGTTCACCCCGACAAATCCGCTGCCAAACTGGTTGCCCTCACCGATCCGGATCAGCCAGGCGTCATATTCCGCTCCGCCATGACCGGCGGCCAGCAATTCCTCCAGCATGACCGTAACTTTGACCCCATTGGGCGTCGCTAGTGAATAAAGCTGGAGCGGATGCTTTCCGCGCGGCAACTCCTTCTCATGCGTCGCGCCCGCGACAGGACGATTGGTGTTGCTATAGCGCCAATTAGGACTGTCGCCCTTCTCCCAGACCCAGACTTCCGGCGGCGTGTATTGAGGTGTGTCAGTCATGTTGGGCTCTCGCGTGTCGCTCGATGGGCTGACCGAATGGATAAGATCAGGAGGGTCAGTGTAAACTTTTTCGCGGTGCGTGCGTTGAAGATGGAAACCCATGGCGCCTCCCATGCCATGGAGATCACGCTTGCACCTGGTCGATGTGCAGCACATCTCCGGCGCGGCAATAATCGACAAGCGACCTTCTTCGACGAGGTTCATCTTAAGGCACTGACGTGAGTCAGCTGACAGGGCGGGCGGTGGAGCGGTCTCAGTGGACCCACTAACCCCTGCGACGACTTCGGCAGCGCTCGCCACCTCATGATGACGACATAATTTTGTCCACGACGTCAATCCGCGCACCCTATCGCCGCGTGTGATAGGCTTCGTTCAAGCTGGTATCAACACCTGACGCCGATCGTCGTCACGTCGCCGCCGAACTGACAGCCGCGGCGCGCCGGGCGCGCCATTCCATTCAACAGAGGAGGGTATCGTGCCGAACATCAACGGACCTCTCTATTACGAGCGCATGGGCCGTACGGGCCCGGTGATGGCCTTCGTTCATCCCAATCCGATGGA
>JBOHIG010000134.1:0-12640 GCA_050725815.1 Xanthobacteraceae bacterium | reverse complement strand
CGGATGCACCATCCCGCAGCCGAGAATCTCCATCCAGTCGTCGCCCTCGCCGAAACGCACCTCGTCCCTGTCCTTCCGGCACTGGATGTCGACTTCCATCGACGGCTCGGTGAACGGGAAGTACGATGGGCGAAAACGCATCTTCACGTCATCGACTTCGAAGAACGCCTTGCAGAACTCCTGCAGGATCCATTTCAGGTGACCGAGATGCGAGCCCTTGTCGATCACCAGGCCCTCGACCTGGTGGAACATCGGCGTGTGGGTCTGGTCGGAATCGACCCGGTAGGTGCGGCCCGGGATAATCACGCGGATCGGCGGCTTCCGCGCCAGCATCGTCCTGATCTGCACCGGCGAGGTGTGGGTGCGCAGCAACAGCCGCGAGCCGTCCTCCTTCGGATTGAAGAAGAACGTGTCATGCATCTCGCGGGCCGGGTGGCCGTCCGGGATGTTGAGCTTGGTGAAGTTGAGGTCGTCGGTCTCGATGTCGGGACCTTCGGCGACCGCGAAGCCCATGTCGGCGAAGATCGCGGTCAGTTCGTCGATCACCTGGCTGATCGGATGGATGCGGCCGGCTTCCGCCGGCGTCTCGCGCAGCGGCAGCGTGACGTCGACGAACTCGCTGTTCAGGCGCTGGTCGAGCACCACGTCCTTGAGCGCCTCACGCCGTGCGGCGAGCGCTGCGGTGACGCGATCCTTGAGCCCGTTGATGAGCGGGCCCTGCTCGCGGCGCTCCGCCGGCGTCATGGCGCCGAGCGTCTTGAGCAGCGCGGTGACGGAGCCGTTGCGGCCGAGCGCGGCGATGCGCAGGGTCTCGATCACGCCGTCGTCGGTTGCGGCGCCGATGTCGGCGAGGAGCTGTTGCTCGAGCTTTGCGATGTCGGACATGAGGCACCTTATGCCTGTCGTGGCCGGGCTTGTCCCGGCCATCTCGCTTAGGGGCGGCACTGCGTCCATAAGCGGGATGCGCGGGTCATAAGGGCGGTTACGCCCGTCTTCAACGGGCTATGCCCGCGCATGGCAACGGAAAGATAGAGGCGCGAAAGCTACGCCGCCGCCGGCAGTGCGGCCTTGGCCTTCTCCACGATCGCCTGGAACGCGGCCGGCTCGCTGATGGCGAGGTCGGACAGAACCTTGCGATCGACCGTGACCCCGGCCTTGCCGAGGCCGTCGATAAATCGGCTGTAGGTCAGTCCGAACGGGCGCACGGCGGCGTTGAGCCGCTGGATCCAGAGCGCGCGGAACGTCCGCTTCTTCCGCTTGCGGTCGCGGTAGGCATACTGGTTCGCCTTCTCGACCGCCTGCTTGGCGACGCGGATCGTGTTCTTGCGCCGGCCGAAATAGCCCTTCGCGGCCTTGAAGACTTTCTTGTGCTTGGCGTGTGAGGTGACACCACGTTTGACGCGGGCCATGGCAGATCTCCTTGACTGTGCGGATACCCTGACGCGGCGATCAGCCGTTGGGCAGGAAGTATTTCTTGATGTTGTCGCCGTCGGTCTTGAACAGGACGGCGGTGCCGCGGAGCTGCCTGATCTGCTTGGTGGTCCGCTTGATCATGCCGTGGCGCTTGCCGCGCTGGGCATAGAGCACCTTGCCGGTGCCCGTGATCTTAAAGCGCTTCTTGGCGCCGGACTTGGTCTTGATCTTGGGCATTTTGCTCTCCTATCGCGGCGTCGGCCGAACGAAAGCGGCCCGCCGCAAGTGGCGCTCACGATTGAGCTTGCTCGGTTGAGCATTCACGCTGCCACGGCAGCCCTGATGAGCCGGGCAGCGAGAGGCCGGGGTTATGGCAGAGGCGCTGCGGCATGACAAGTTTTGCCGGCGCAGCTCAGACTATCTTCCCTGCGCGCTTAAAGGCACGAGGGGTGGTAGGAATATATTGAAATGCCGGCAAAGCCGGGGACGCATTTGTGAGCCGTCCCTCGGCGCTCCATCCCCACGGAGGTGGACGGAAAATAGGGGAGAGGGCTTTCGGAAATCCCCAAAGCTGAACCGTACCTTTGGCTCAAGGCTCCGATTTGTCGCGATCAGCACCGGAAAGTAGTACTCTTAAATAAGCTGCCATCGGGAGCGTGCCGTCTCGCCGATCAGAATCCAAGGGCAGCAATTGCCATCGGCAGGCATCCATTATCCGCAACAAAGCGATGCATCGCACGCGCTGCGTGCGCATGACATAAATACATGGGAGGAATGTAATGAACTGGCGTCACATCATCGGTCTATCTGCATCGGCGGCGCTCGGATTTTTGCTGTTGCCGTATGGCGCGGTCGGTCAGCAGAAGTCGATCAAGGATCAAATCGTCGGAACCTGGAGCCTCGTCTCACAGTCCCAAACCCGCAAGGATGGCAGCATAGGCTATCCTTCCGGAATGAACCCCAAAGGCGTGAACATGTTCACCGCGGACGGCCAATTCGTTCTGCTGTTCATGCGCGGCGACCTTCCGAAGGTGGCTGGGGGCAACCGGGGTAAAGCGACGGCCGATGAAGCCATGGCCATTGCCAGAGGGTCGATCGGCTATTTCGGAAGCTATACGGTCGACGAGCCGGCCAAGACCTTGATCTTGCGCATCCAAGGCTCGACGTTTGCAAATCAGATTGGCGTCGCTCAGAAGCGGGTCATATCGCTTCTCACCACCGACGAGCTGAAATACCGCAATACCGGCCCCATTTCCGGCGGCTTCATCGAGGTGGCTTTCAAGCGCGCGAAGTAGCGGCGCGGACAGGAAAGCAAAGAGCGGCGGATGATGCCGCCGCTCATCGACTGCGCGCGATACCCATCATCACCGCGGCGTCAGAACCATCACCATCTGGCGGCCTTCGAAGCGCGGCTCCATCTCGACCTTGGCGAACTTGGACGTGTCGTCCTTGACGCGATTGAGCAGCGCGGCACCGAGTTCCTGGTGCGCCATTTCGCGGCCGCGGAAGCGCAAGGTGATCTTCACCTTGTCGCCTTCCTCGAAGAAGCGCTTCATCGCGCGCATCTTCACGTCGTAGTCGTGATCGTCGATCATCGGCCGGAGCTTGATCTCCTTGACCTCGACGACCTTCTGCTTCTTGCGGGCTTCGGCCGCTTTCTTCTGTGCTTGATATTTGTATTTGCCGTAGTCGAGAATCTTGACGACGGGCGGCGAGGAATTCGGGGCGATCTCGACAAGATCAAGCCCGGCCTCAACGGCCTTTTCGAGGGCGAAGCGCGTCTCGACCGGGCCGTGATTGTGGCCGGTCTGATCGATCAGTTGCACTTCGCGGGTTCGGATCTCCTCATTGACGCGCGGGCCATCCTTTTGGACGGGCGGCGGAGCTCTCATCGGGCGGCGAATGGTCTTGTTCTCCTCATGCTGTTGCGGTCAGGTCGTGGAAGGATCGGAACAAACCGCGGCCAAGTCAACGGCCAAGTCGGTGAGATGCGCGGTCAATCCTCATCCAGGTCGATCGTTCCGCCATGCCGGGCGGCGTGCCGAAAGCACAGGCGGGCGCTCAAATGGGCCGTCATCGGCGAGCTTTCAAGGCTGTTTCCGCCGCGCCACTTCGGCATAGAGGTGCAAGGTCGGCTCGATCACGGCGGCGGAACCGAAATTCGAGGTCACCCAGGCGCGCCCGCGGACGCCGATCGCGGACCGACCCGATTCGGGCATGGAAAACAGCCGGACCAGTGCGGCGGCGAGCGCCATCGAATCGCCCGAGGAGAAACGAAGTCCGGTCATGCGATCCTCGGGCACGGCGGGCGGCGCGAGCACCACGTCGGGTCCGGCGCCGAGATCGGACACCACGATTGGCTTCGCCATGGCCTGCGCTTCCAGGATCGCGCGCTGGAGGCCTTCCGGCTGGATCGCTGCGTTAACCACGATCGTCGAGGCCGCGAAGGCGGCCGGCAGATCGGTGATCGGGCCGGTCATGCGGACCACGTCGGTGGTGTTGGTGGCGAGCACGAGATCCCACAATTCGCCGGTGTAGCGCGTTTCACCCTGGTCTTCGCCGACGAAGATACAGAGGAAATCCTTCAGTCCCATCTCGCGCAGCCGGTGCACCGCTTCCACCACGACATGATGACCTTTGCGCCGCAGGATGCGCCCGACCACCAGGATCACTTTCACGTCGCGGCCGATGCCCCAGATGTCGCGGACCGCGTCGATGCGCGCGTGTGACACGCGCGCCGGATCGAAGCGCTCCAGATCGATGCTGGCGGGGATTACGGTGATGCGGTTCTGCGGCGTGCCGTAGCGCTCGACGATCAACTCGGCGATCTGGTCGCCGACCGCGATGATGCGGTCGCCCCGCGCCATCACGCCGTTGTAGAGCCGCTTGAGCAGGTTCTGCTCGCGGAAGCCCTTGTACCAACTGGTCACGAACGGCACGCCGGTGCGGCGCGCGGCGACATAGGCGCTCCAGGCCGGCGCACGGCCATGCGCATGCACAACGTCGCAATTGAACTCGCGCACCATGCGCGTGAGCGCCAGTGCGTTGCGCAGCATGATCGCCGGATTGCGGCTCGCTACGTTCAAGGCGACGAACTGTCCGCCGGCGGCGATGATGTCGGGAACCATGCGGCCGCCGCTGGCGACGACGATCGGGCGATGACCGTGGGTGGCGAGGATGCGCACAAGCTGCATCGTGCCCGCGTCGGCCGCGCCGGCATGCACGCTCGGCACGACGATGAGCACAGTCAGCGCCGGTTCGGACAGATTGGACGATTGCGGCAGCGTCGGCGCGAGACCGGGAATATCTGGATCGTCCGATTCGCGCGTGGCACGGACAGCAGGAGACTGAATGACCACGAACAACGCCCCGACATTTCCTGCGGCGAACGATTGCGTCAGACGATTTGCAACCGCATTCTATCCTGCTCTTCGAGCATGGTCGAAAAGTGGCCTTGCGTTCGGACAATGCTCGCTAGAGGTCGCGCGCCAGCAGCGACGTATAGACCGCTCGCATGGCGTCGGCAACGCTCTCCGGCGAAAACATATACTCCGCGAACTGCCGCGCCCGCGCCGACATTGTCTGATAGGAGGTGGCATCGAGCGCCAGTGCGAGCGCGAGCGCGCGGGCAAAATCAGCCGCGTCGCCGGATTTCGCGACCCAGCCGGTTCGCACTGCTTCGGGCATGCGTGGCGGCGCGACGACGTTCTCGGGCAGGACGCCGACATCGGACGTCACGACCGGCCGGCCCATGGCTTGCGCTTGCGCGATGACGCGGCCGACCAAAGGCGGCTGGATCGCCGGGACCGCGACCATGTCGGCTGCCGCGAACGCAGCCGGCATGTCCGGAATATGACCCGCGAGCCGGATCAGCGCGGCGACGTCAAGCTCGTTGGCGCGCTTGAGCACGCCGCGCGCATATTTGGTGCGTGTCGTGCTCTCGCCAACGATGACGAAGCAGAATCCGCGTATCCCGTCATCCTTGAGCGCGCGCGCGATGTCGGGGAGCAGCGCCTGTCCGTTCCACGGCGCGACCCGGCCGGGCACCATCACGATCTGCTCGTCGGGCGGGACATGCCAGAGATTGCGCAGCGCGGCGGCGCGCTCCGGCCGCACCGCGGCGGGATCGAAGGCATGCGTGTCGACCACGCGCGGTACGATGGTGATCTGCTCTGGGCGCGTGCCATAGCGTTGCATGAACGGCACGGCGGCGTAGTTCGACGGCGCGATGATGCGGTCGCCCTCGGCCAGCGCGCCGGCCAGCCGGCCGCGCAGCCTCGAGAACGCGGGCGGCACGTCGGGCAACGTGGTCACCAGCCACACCGCGATCTGCGACGCCGCAATGCGCGCGCTGAAGGCGCCGCCGGCGTCATGCGCATGCACGATATCGATGCGCTCGGCCGCGATCAGACGCTCGATGATGCGGGCGTTCTTGCGCAGCCGGAACGGATTGCCGGTATTGTTGACGAGTGGAATCCATTCGGCGCCGGACGCGGTGAGCTCGTTGACGAGCGGCCCGCCATCGGCTGCGATCAAGGCGCGCGCGCCCGCTTGCAGCAGCACATGGGCGACATTGACGGCGCTGCGTGCCGCCGGTGTGTCGGTCAATGCGGGCACGATCTGCAGGATCGTCGCGCCGGCAAGGGTGCGGCGCGGCGCCGTTTCATCGTGATAGGTATCGCTCACGCGGACGGTCCATCGGTGGTGTGCGGCGGCGTGGGCGCCGACGCGCTTGCATTCCAGGGCGGTATCCGGCGTAACACGAGCCTGTCCTTAAAAGAGATCGGTGAGCAAAAGGGGCTCCGATGGGGGATTGTTG
Organism: Xanthobacteraceae bacterium; assembly: GCA_050725815.1. Taxonomy (GTDB): domain Bacteria; phylum Pseudomonadota; class Alphaproteobacteria; order Rhizobiales; family Xanthobacteraceae; genus VAZQ01. Next base: position 6,408 of record JBOHIG010000134.1, on the reverse strand, counting down.
CCTGAAATCGTTGCAGGTTGGAACCGGTGCGGCGACCCGAAAAATTGCGATCCGCGCGCGTGCCGGCGCCGCGCCTGGGCTGTTCTGGCTCGGCGGCTTCAACTCCGACATGACGGGAACCAAGGCGCAAGCCCTGGACGACTGGGCCGCCCGGAACGGCCGCGCGATGGTGCGCTTCGACTATTCCGGCCACGGGGAGTCGGAAGGCGCGTTCGCCGACGGGACGATCGGCCGCTGGCTGGAGGACAGCCTGGCGGTGTTCGACGCCTGCCGCCGCGGGCCGCAGGTGGTGATCGGCTCGTCCATGGGAGGGTGGCTGGCGCTGCTGATGCTGCGTGCGCTGGCGCGGCGCACCGGCGTGCCGGCGGCCGAAGTCGCCGGCTTGATCCTGATTGCGCCGGCGGTGGATTTTACCGAGGAACTGATGTGGAAGCGCTTCCCGGCGAATGTCCGGCGCGCGATCGAGGAGCAGGGCTTCTGGATGCGGCCCTCGGCCTACGGCGAAGAGCCCTATCCGATTACGCGCGGGCTGATCGAGGATGGGCGCAATCATCTCCTGCTCGGCGCCATGATCGAGACCGGATGCCCGGTGCGCATCCTGCAAGGTGTGCAGGACCCGGACGTGCCGTGGGGACATGCGGTGGAGCTGACCTCGCGCTTCGCCCGGGACGACGTGGTGCTGACGCTAATCAAGGATGGCGACCACCGGCTGTCGCGCCCGGAGGACATCGAGCGGCTGCTGGCGGCGGTGGCCGAATTCTGAGGCGCATCAGCGCGAGAGGGGATCGCGGGCTTCGTAGCCCTCGTCAAACAACGCTCGCAAGCCTTCGCGATAGGTCGGGTAGCGCAGTTGCACGCCAAGCCCGCGCTTGAGCTTGTCGTTCCTCACGCGCACGCAGCCGGAATAGAAGCTCAGCGCAAACGCCGTGAGCGTCTGGCGCGCGTCCTCCATCGACAACTCCTTTGGCGGCTCGACGCCGAGCAGCCTCGCCGCCAGCACCACCTGATCGGAATAGGCCGCAGGCTCGTCGTCGGTCACGTTGAAGATGCCGTCGGCCTTTCGCGTTAAGGCCGCATCGATCGCCTGTGCGATGTCGGACACGTGAATGCGGTTGAACACGTGTCCCGGCTTTGCGACGCGATGCGCGCGACCGGCCATGAGCCGCGTGAAGGCGTTTTGCCCCGGGCCGTAGATTCCGGCGAGGCGGAGCACTGCGGCCGGCGTGTTGCGCTTCTTCCCGAGCGCCTGCCACGCCTGCTCGGCGCGGAGCCGAGCGCCGCCGCGTTCATGCGCGGGAATGGTTGCGGCGGTTTCGTCGACCCACGCGCCGCCGTGGTCGCCATAGACGCCGAGCGAGGAGAGATAGACGATCGCTTCGAGCTTCGGCGCCGACCCGATAGCGTTTGCCAGCGACGCAAGGATCGGGTCGCCGGCCTCGCCTGGCCCGGCGGAAATCAGAAGATGCGTCGCCGTCGCGACGGCGGCTCGTAGCGCGTCGGAAGGCGCAGAGCCGTCGAAAGCCAGCATCTCGACCGCCCCGGCGGGCTTGGGCGCGCGCGACGTCCCGACCAGCCGTTCGAAGCGCGCGCCGAATTCGGCAACGTAGTATCGCGCGCAGTAGCCGAGGCCGAGGCAAAGCAGCGTGGACATCAGGCTACGGCGGTTTCGAGCGCAGCCGTCCATTCGTCGCGAACGGCGGGATCGTCCTCGCGCATGTCCGGGCCACGCACCGCAAGGCGCGCCGGATCGAGGCGGCCGAGCGCCCATACCGCCGCGCCGCGCACCAAAGGTGATGCGTCGTCCAGCAATCGCTCCGCTTCGACTGCGAGCGCGATATCGCCGGAGTTGCCGATGGCGATCAGCACATTGCGCACGAAGCGGTCGCGGCCGGTGCGCTTGACGGGCGATTTCGCGAACAGCGCCCGGAATGCCGGGTCGTCGAGGCGCGCAAGCGCGGCGAGCCTGGGCGTGCGCAATGCCTCACGCGCGGTCAGTTTGGCTTCGCGCCCGGCCTGGGCGTATTTGTTCCATGGGCACACGGCGAGGCAGTCGTCGCAGCCGTAGATGCGGTTGCCCATCAGCGGCCGCAAGTCGCGCGGGATCGGTCCCTTATGCTCGATCGTCAGGTAGGAGATGCAACGGCGCGCATCGAGCCGGTGAGGCGCGGGAAACGCCGCGGTCGGGCACACGTCGAGGCAGGCGCGGCACGTCCCGCAATGGTCGGACTCGGGTTCGTCCGGCGGCAGATCGAGCGTGGTGAAGATCGCGCCGAGGAACAGCCACGATCCGTATTGGCGCGACACCAGATTGGTGTGCTTGCCCTGCCAGCCGAGGCCGGCCTGCTCGGCGAGCGGCTTCTCCATCACGGCCGCCGTATCGACGAACACCCTCACGTCGCCGCCGGCCTGCGTCGTCAGCCAGCGCGCTAGCGACTTCAACCGCGCCTTGATGACGTCGTGATAGTCGGAGCCCTGGGCATAGACGGAGATCGCGCCGCGGTCGCGCTGCCCGAGGATGGCAAGCGGGTCGTGGTCCGGCCCGTAATTCACGCCGAGCATGATAACGGAGCGCACGTCCGGCCACAGCGCCCGCGGATCGCCACGCCGCGCCGCGGTCGTTTCCATCCAGTCCATGTCGCCGTGCGCGCCGTCGGCGAGGAAGCGCTGGAGCCGTTCGAGCGCCTGCGGAATGGAATCGGGGCGAGTCACGCCGACGGCGTCGAAGCCCTGCGCAAAGGCGGCCTCGACCAGCGCGGTCTTCAGCGCAGCGCCATCGTTCAGAAGTCGAGATCGGCGTAGGTCTTGGACGGCGGGATCCCGGCCATGGTTTCGGTCAGCAGCGGACGGAACGAGGGCCGCGATTTCAGCCGCGCGTACCAGTTCTTCGCTGCGTCGTCTTCGTTCCACGGCACATCGCCCAGGTAATCGGCCGCCGACAGATGCGCGGCCGCGGCCAGATCGGCATAGGTCAGTTGCGTACCCGCGAGCCAGTCGCGCGCCCGCACCAGCCAGCCAATATAGGAAAGATGATAGCGGATGTTATGGCGGGCCGCCCGGATGACTTCGGTATCCGGCGAGCCGCCGCCCGTCTCGACCGGCATATGGCGCTTGTAGAACCGCTCGACCGTCAGCGGGCCAGAAACCTCGGTGAAGAACTTGTCGTTGAACCAGCTCATCAACCGGCGCACCTCGACCCGCGGTCCGGCTTCGCTGGGCAACAGGCGGCGCTCGGCCAGGTCCGGGCCGTAAACCTCGTCGAGATATTCCGCGACGATCGACGCGCCCGGAACGGGCGGGTGGCCCTCGTCGACCAGAACGGGGGTCGTGCCGGCCGGATTGAGAATGAGGAAATCGCGACGCCGCTCCCAGGTGCGTTCCTCGATCAGGCGCACGTCGAGCCGGTACTCGTTCATCGCGAGGCGCACGAAGCGCGAATGCGGACAGAAGCAATGATGAAAGAGTGTGGGCATCCGGTTCGATGATGTTTGTGAAGTTCCGCGTCCCCAAAACGGCGGCAGCAATGATGGCATTGCCGGGAACCCTGCGATAGACCGGGCAGGGAGCAACCTGTGCAATCTTGTGCCTTAGCCGTTGCTCCCGGGTTAATGTTGCGGAACAAGAGGCGCTGATTCCTCGACGCCACCGCGCCGTCCGGCGCGCGCAGCCTCCCGGCGCCGGACTTCCCGCGGAGCCTTCCGATGACATTCGACCTTTTCAAGGCGTTCATCCTCGGCGTGGTCGAGGGCTTGACCGAATTCGTGCCGGTATCATCGACCGGCCATCTGCTGCTCGCCAACCGGCTGCTCGGCGTGGACGCGGGCCGCAAGGAATTCTGGGATACCTTCGCGGTGCTGATCCAGTTCGGCGCGATCCTGGCGCTGCTGTCGATCTATTTCGCGCGGCTGTGGCGGCTCGCGACCGGGATGTTCACCGATCCTGCCGCACGCCGGTTCGTCATCGGTGTGCTGATCGCGTTCCTGCCGGCGGCGATCGTCGGCGCGCTCGCGCATGATTTCATCAAGACCGTGCTGTTCAACGTCTGGATCATTTGCTTCACCTTGATCGTCGGCGGCGCGATCCTGCTCTGGGTCGACCAGCTCGACCTTCGCCCCACCTACACCGACGCCACGACCTACACACTGCCGATGTATCTGATCATCGGCGCCGCGCAGTGCGTGTCGATGGTTCCCGGCGTCTCGCGCTCCGGCACAACCATTGTCTCGGGCATGTTGCTGGGGGCCGACAAGCGCTCCTCCGCCGAATTCTCGTTCTGGTTGGCGATGCCGACCATGTTCGGCGCGTTCGTCTGGGACCTCTACAAGAGCCGCGCGCAGATGGACTTCGACAATTCGATCATCGTGGCGGTGGGGTTTGCGGTGTCGTTCGTCTCGGCCTGGATCGTGGTGAAGACGTTCCTCGATTATGTGCAGCGCCACGGCTTCGCGCTGTTTGCGTGGTGGCGGGTCATTGTCGGAACGCTAGGGCTGATTGCGCTGGCCCTGGGCTATTGAACGCCTGATCCGCATGTCTCATGCAGTTGAGGCGGCGGACCATTCGACGATTCGGGAGCGGGCGCTCATTGCGAATCGCCGGCGCGCGACCTTGTCACCAAAAACCAAAACAGGCAGGCTGCCACCTTAAAATGCCGATATCCGGGCAGTGTCCAGCCCGAGGGAGGTTTGCATGCGCAGATTTCATGCCTTCGCGTTGACGATCGTGGCGGCGGGCATGCTGGTCTCGCCGGCGCAGCCGGCCGACGACTGGACCTTTGTCGCCGGCAAATTTGCAGTGACCTCCGGCGATTGCCGGCACGTGGCAAAGGGTCGGCCGCTTTCCCGAGCCCTTGCCAAGCAGATCAGGTCAGAAGTCCTGACACGAGAAGGGATCACGAGCCCGCGCGAAACCCATTGCCGGTTTCGCAGCGCGACGCGCGCCGGAAGCGCCAAATGGACCGTCAAGGCCGCCTGCGAAGAGCTGGGTGTCGCCTCGGCCGACCTGGAAGATGTGGCGGTCACCAGGAATCCGGATGGCTCTCTCGACGTTGTCGCTCAGGACACATTTGGCCCCGAAGCCCTGAAGTTCAGGCTTTGCCGATAGCGGCGCCGGCCACGCCATGTCGTTGCGCTGGCGGGGATCCCGTCAGTTGGCAATCACGTCCCGCGACACGGCGCGCACATCGCGCGTGCCGGTGAGCGCCATCGCGACTTCGAGCTCGGCGCGGATGAGGTCGAGTGCCCGTCGGACGCCGGCTTCGCCGCCGGCCGCGAGTCCATACAGGAAAGCGCGTCCGATCAGACAGCCGCGCGCGCCCGACGCCAGCGCCTTGAGCACGTCCTGCCCGGAGCGCACGCCGCTGTCGAACAGCACCTCGGTGCGGTCGCCGACCGCATCGGCGATCGGCGGCAGCGCCGCAATCGAGGACGACGCGCCGTCGAGCTGGCGTCCCCCGTGGTTCGACACGACGATCCCGTCGGCGCCTGCGGCGACGGCGAGCTTGGCGTCCTCCACGTCGAGAATGCCCTTGAGCGCCAGTTTGCCGGGCCAGAGGCCGCGCACCCAGTCGATGTCGCGCCAGTTCAGCGTGCGGTCGTAGTTCTCGTTGGCCCAGCTTCCGGACAGCACCGCGCCGGTGCGGGCTTGGCCTTGACCCTGGAGATAGAGATCGACATTGCCGAACGAGCGCCGCCGCGACCGCAACACGTCCATGATCCAGCCGGGACGCATCGCCAGGTCGAGCGCGTTGCGCACGGTCAGGCGCGGCGGCACGGTCAGGCCGTTCTTGAGGTCCATGTGCCGCTGCCCGCGCATCGGCAGGTCGACCGTGACGAACAGCGCGGAGCAGTTCGCCGCCTTGGCGCGCTCCACCATCTCGCGGCAGAAGCCGCGATCCTTGAACATATAGAGTTGGTACCAGAACGGCTGCGAGGTCGCCGCGCGCACGTCCTCGATGGTGCAGATCGACATGGTGGAAAGGCACAGCCGCGTTCCGGCGGCTTCGGCGGCGCGCGCGCCCTGCACCTCGCCGTCGCGCGCGAACAGGCCCGCCATGCCGGTCGGCGCGATCGCGACCGGCATCGACACGTCCTCACCGAGCAGCGAGGTTGCGACCGAAATCTTCGAGACGTCCACCAGCACGCGCTGGCGCAGCCTAATGGCATCGAAATCGGCGCGGTTGGCGCGCAGCGTCACCTCGTCGTAGGAGCCGCGCGCGGCGTAGTCGTACAGCGCGCGCGGCAGCCGCCGGCGCGCGATCTGATGCAAGTCCTCGATGTTGGTGATGACGGCCATTGCGTGATCAAAGAAGGCGGGACTACGCGCGCCTAGTGGTCCGATTCTAACATTCGCATCCCGTTTGGGCAGGCGATATTGCGAATGTTAGAATCAAAGGACCACTAGCAAGTATAGGTT
>JBOHIG010000133.1:0-6162 GCA_050725815.1 Xanthobacteraceae bacterium | reverse complement strand
TTACATTGTAGATCATGACCTACGTCGACGCCGCCGTCGCCCCAATCCGCAAGACCGGCCAGATCAAGATCCACGGCTCCGGTGCATTCGAAGCCATGCGCAAGGCCGGGCAGCTTGTTGCGCGCTGCCTCGACATGTTGACGGAGCATGTCGGACCGGGTGTGCCGACCGAGAAAATCGACAGGCTGGTCTTCGAATATGCGATGGACCATGGCGCCCTGCCCGCGACGCTCATGTATCGCGGCTACAAGAAGTCGACCTGCACCTCGCTCAATCACGTGGTCTGCCACGGCATTCCCGGCGACAAGCCGCTCAAGGACGGCGACATCGTCAATGTGGACGTGACGCTCATCCTCGACGGGTGGCATGGCGACTCCAGCCGCATGTATCCGGTCGGCGCCATTCCGCGCCGCGCCGAGCGATTGATCGAGGTGACCTACGACGCGATGATGCGCGGCATTGCCGCCATTCGTCCGGGCGGCACCACCGGCGATATCGGGCACGCGATCCAGGGCTATGTCGAAGCCCAGCACATGAGCGTGGTGCGCGACTTCTGCGGCCACGGACTCGGCCGCCTGTTCCACGACGAGCCGAACATCGTGCATGTCGGGCGCCCCGGCGAGGGCATCGTGCTCCGCCCCGGCATGTTCTTCACGGTCGAGCCGATGATCAATCTCGGCCGCCCGCATGTGAAGGTGCTCTCCGACGGCTGGACCGCAGTCACCCGCGACCGTTCGCTCTCGGCCCAGTTCGAGCACACCGTGGCCGTGACCGATAACGGCGTCGAGATCTTCACGCTGTCGCCGAAGGGCCTCGACCGGCCGCGCTTCGCGAATACCGACGCTCGCGGGTAGTCCTGCACGCTACCCATTGCAAATTGCACGATTGCGGTCATCCTTGCGGCGGGCGGACGCGTCGTAAGCAGCGGTTGCGTTTGATGGCGGGGAACGGGAAATCCAGGAAATTGCCGGGGCTGGCGGACGTCGCACCGCACTATCACGGCCATCGCGAACGGCTGCGCAGCCGCTTCAACGAGGCCGGCAGCGACGCGGTGTCGGACTACGAGCTGCTGGAGCTCGTGTTGTTCCGCGCGCTGCCGCGGCGCGATCTGAAGCCGCTGGCCAAGGATCTGATCGCCAGGTTCGGATCGTTCGGCGAGGTCATCGCGGCCCCGCGCAAGCGCCTCGAGGAGACGAAGGGGCTTGGGGACGCTGCGATCACGGACCTGAAGATCGTCCATGCGGCCGCCAGCCGCATCGCCCGCGGGCAGGTCAAGAAGCGGACAGTGCTGTCGTCATGGTCGAACGTGCTCGACTACTGCCGGACCGCCATGGCGTTCGCCGAGAAAGAGCAGTTTCGCGTGCTCTTCCTCGACAAGCGCAATCAGCTCATCGCCGACGAATTGCAGCAGACCGGCACCGTCGACCACACGCCGGTCTATCCGCGCGAGGTGGTCAAACGCGCGCTGGAGCTGAGCGCGACCGCCATCATCCTGGTGCACAATCATCCGAGCGGCGATCCCACGCCCTCGCGCGCCGACATCCAGATGACGCATGCGGTGATCGACGTGGCGAAGCCGCTCGGGATTTCCGTGCACGACCACATCATCGTCGGCAAGGAAGGGCATGCGAGTTTGAAGGGACTAAGGCTGATCTAGCGTTAGGCGGGGCGCATTGGTCGCAGCCAAGCGGCACACAAAAAGGCGTATATTCATCAACCGACAGCCGGCCGGACCGGCAGTTTGAATGAATTGTGTCGAGGGACTCGATTCGAGCGAAGCAAGAGGAGAACCACGATGCCAAGGCTGATCGACATCGCCCGCCTCGCAGCAGCACTCGCTCTCTCAACGTCGGCGATACCGATCGGTGTTAACGGCGCGGCGGCGGAAGACGCACCAGCCTTCTACAAGGGCAAGACCGTGCGCTTCGTCGTCGGCGCCGGCGTCGGGGGCGGCTTCGATACTTACGCACGCATGCTCGCGCCGCATCTTGCGAAAGCGCTCGGCGCAACGGTCATCGTCGAGAACCAGCCCGGCGCCGGCGGCATCATCGCGCTCAACGCCATTGCCGCCGCCCAGCCCGACGGCCTGCGCATCATGCTGGTCAACGGCACGCCGCTCCTGCTCGGTCAGATTCTGGAGACCAAGAACGTCCGCTACGACATGACCAAGCTGTCCCACCTGGGCGCCATCAGCAACGAGCCATGGGCAGCCACCCTGCGCACCGACCTGCCGATCAAATCGCCGCAGGACCTGGTCAAGTACGGCAAACAAATCCGCTGGGGCGCGACCGGCCCTATAGGCGGCCCGTCCGACGGCGCGGCGCTGACCTGCGAGGCGCTGAAGATCGACTGCCGCATCATCGCCGGCTATCGCGGCAGTTCGGACATTGCACTGGCCATGCAGCGCGGTGAGATTGACGGGCTGTATATCACCGATGGCTCGGCTGCACGCTATCGGCAGCGCAAGCAGGTGCGCGTGATAGGCATCGGCGCGCGTGAGCGCTCCAAGCTGATGCCTGACGTCCCCACGTTCCACGAGGCGGTGAAGCTGTCGCCGAAAAGCCAGTGGTGGCTCGATGTCCGCGCCGAGCTTAACGACTTCGGCCGCGTCCTGGTGACGACACAGGGCGTGCCTGCCGACCGGCTGGCGTTCCTGCGCGCTGCGATCAAAAAAGTGCTGACCGATCCGGCCGTACTCGCGGAGGCGGAAAAGAGGAAGCGGGAGCTCGAGTATCGCGGCCCGGAAGTGTTGAGCAAACTGGCGACCAAACTCATCAAGGGCATCGATGCCAAGCAGAAGGCGGCCATGCGCGAGGTGGTTCTGAAGAAGTACTACGGCAAGCAATGATGCGGGCCCGGTCGCGCACTCTGGCGAGCGTCCGCGAACGGCCGCCCGGCCGGCGTTCCCGGCATAGGCGAGTTCGCTGCGTTCCGCGACGGCGGCGACGCCACCTACGCCGAGAAGTACAATGCCGAGTATGCGAAGCGGTTTCCGCAGGAACTCTACTGACGCGCTCAGCTCCCTGGCACTCTTCGGAACGCGACTGCCAGCCGGTTGTGCGCATTGATGGTGGTGATAGCGAGCGTCAAATCAACCAGCTCCTGCTCGCTAAACTGAGCCTGCGCCTGCTCGTAGACCTCGTCCGGCACGCCGGTGTCAGCGACGAGAGTCACTGCCTCCGTCCAGGCGAATGCCGCCTTCTCGCGCGCATTGAAGCAAGTCGCCTCCTCCCACACCACAACGCTCTGGAGGCGCTCCTCGCTCTCCCCTTCTTTGCGCAACACATTGGCATGCATGGTGACGCAATTTGCGCAGTGATTGATCTGGGAAGCGCGCAGCTTCACGAGCTCGATCAGGACAAGACCGAGTGAGCTCTTCTTGTTCAGATCCGAGAGCTGGCCCAGGAGCTGGAAGCCCGCTCGGCCGAACTTCCGATAATCGATCCGCTCCATCTGACTGCCTCCTCGCTTCACCCAAGCTTCTCGGTGAACCACTTCTGCAAATCGGCGCGCTTCACATCCGAGGTCAGCGAATCGAATTGCCGTGTTTCGAACAGTGCTCGCGCGACGTTGCGCACGGTCGAGAGCGCTGCCATCGACGGCCCGGACGCGGTGCTGACGCGCGCGACCCCGAGGCGTTCCAACTCCGCCATGCCGGGCATCCCGGCGCGTCCGACGATATTGATCGGTGCCTTGATCGACTTCGCCAGCTCGGTAACCGCCTCAAGCTCCGGGTGCCCGAACAGGAAGATGCAATCGGCGCCGGCTTCAAGATACGCGCGCGCTCGCCGGTGGGCCTCGGCGGGACGATCCTTGGCCTCACCGATATTGTGATGGAACACGTCCGTTCGAGCATTGAGCACGATAGGAACTCCGGACTCGTTAGCAGCGCGACGTGCGGCACGAACGCGCTCGACCGCGTCCTCGATCGTTCGCAACGTTCCCCTCGCTCGCAGATCGCTGTCCTCGATGTTGATCCCAACAACTCCTGCGGCGATCATCTCGTGCACATTGCTAAACACATCCGCGGCGTTGACACCGAACCCGGCTTCGATATCTGCACTCACTGGCACGTCGACGACCCGAACAATCCGCCCCGTGGCAGCAACGACCTCAGCCCACGGCGCTCCTTCGCCATCGGGATAGCCTAGCGCCCAAGCCAGTCCGCCGCTCGTCGTCGCCACGGCGCCGAAGCCGCATTCCTCGAACAGGCGCGCGCTCACGGCATCCCATGCGTTCGGAAGTAGCAGTGCCGGTGGGCTCTGATGCATCTTTCGAAATGCGTTCGCCAATGCGATCTGATCGCTGCCACCCATACGCTCAATTCCACACTCTCAGTTGCACTGCTCGTGACGCTAGCAGAGCTCGACGCCAGTAGCCATGATCACGGCCTCGACGTGGCGAAGCCGCTCTGGATTGCCGTGCACGACCACATCATCGTCGGCAAGGAAGGGCATGCCAGCTTGAAGGGGTTGCGGCTGATCTGGCGACCGATCTGCGCTGTGCTCCACACCGGTCGTGCGTCGGCGCATCCTACGCCGAGCGGCGATTGCCCTGGCGCGTGGTGTTCTGCCGGACATTGGCGCGGTTGCCCTGCTGGGTGGTGTCGGGCGCTTCCACCCGTTTGGCCTGCTCGCGAAGCCGGGCATTGCCGGATTTTGCGGCGGTCTTGCTCGCCCGCTTCGGCCCGGCATGCTTCTTCCGGCCGATGCCGCCGCTCTTGTGGACGCCGTCCTGGAATTTCCCGGCCTTGCGGGTACCCGGCCCCGGCTTCGTTCCTCCAGCCATCGTCACCTCCTGCGATTGCCACGGAGGCAACGCCGCACGCTTCGTTCGCGTTCCCGCGGCATAACGGCCTCTTTACTCTGACGCGCGTTAGTCGGCCGCTTTCTCCGACGCGTTAAGGTGCCGCGCCGCTGCATGGTTGCGCTTCATCCGTCGCTGCCCCACCTCATCATCGTCTATTCGCGTCGACGATGGTGTCGCCGGCCTTGTGGAGGAACGATGCAGATCACTCTTCATGGGAAGCGGATATTGGTTACTGGCGGCAATTCCGGGCTCGGCGCGGCCATGGTGCGGGCCTTCGGGGCAGCCGGGGCCATTGTCGGGATCAACTACATCAGCAAACCGGAGGACGCGGAGGCGCTGGTCGGCGAGATCAAGCAGGCTGGTGGAGAGGCGGTCGCGGTCCGGGCCGACGTCAGCAAGGCCGATTCTGTCGCGTCGATGTTTTCAACGCTCGACAAGACCTGGGGCGGCATCGACGTGCTGGTCAACAATGCGGGCATCGACGGCGCCAGGCAAATGTCCTGGGAGACCGATCTCGACGCTTGGTGCGAGGTGATCGACATCAACCTCATGGGTGCGTTCTTCTGCGCACGCGAGGCCCTGAAGCGCATGGTCCCTGCAAAGAGCGGCGTCATCATCAACACGTCGAGCGTGCACGAGGTGATCGCCTGGAGCGGCCACAGCGCCTATGCCGCCAGCAAGGCCGGCCTTTCGATGATGTCGAAAACGCTGGCGCAGGAAGTCGGCCCGGCTGGCGTGCGGGTTCTTTGCATCGCGCCGGGCGCGATCGCGACGCCGATCAATGCCGATGTCCGCCAGGACCCGGCAGGCTTCAAGGACCTTCTGTCGAAGATACCGCTCGGCCGCGTCGGCACACCCGAGGACATCGCCGGAATGGCCGTGGTGCTCGCCTCCGACGTGGCCGGCTACGTGACCGGGACGACCGTGTTCGTCGGCGGCGGCATCACCGACTATGCCGACTTCATGCATGGCGGCTAGTGTCCCGAATCCGAAGTTCGCAAGAGCCAGTCCGCGAGTCCATTTGCGAACTTCGGATTCAAAAGGGACACTAGCATCAATATGTTGCTGGTGTGGCTTTGGTTCAGAAGTTCGCTCCCGACCAAGCGGCCAAGTATGGCGAACTTCTGAACCGCCACACTAGCGGGATAGACATCCGGATGACGAAACCGCTCGAAGAATACGGCGTGATCGGCAACATGATCTCCGCCGCGCTTGTCGGCGACGACGGCTCGATCGACTGGCTTTGCCTTCCCCGCTTCGACTCGCCCGCCTGCTTTGCGAGTTTGCTCGGCACGGCCGAGAACGGCCGTTGGCTGATCGCCCCCGCCGATGGAGTCCGGCGCCGGGCCCAGC
>JBOHIG010000132.1:0-4685 GCA_050725815.1 Xanthobacteraceae bacterium | reverse complement strand
GCTGTACAACGTCGCGCCGCGCGACGGCACCGTGATGGGCTCGACCTATAACACGCTCATCACCGAGCCGCTGCTCGGCAACACTGCGGCGAAATACGATCCGACCAAGTTCGAATGGATCGGCTCCATCACCACGCAGTACATTTCCGGCATGGTCTGGCACACGAGCTCGATCAAGACGATCGAGGACGCCATGAAGCGCGAAGTGCGCGTCTCGACCACCGGCCTGTCGGGCAACTCCGCCAAGACGCCGCTGTTGGTGAACAAGCTGCTCGGCACCAAGTTCAACGTGATCTCGGGCTACACGACCACCGAGATGCGGTTGGCCGTCGAGCGCGGCGAGGTTGAGGGCATCTGCGGCCTGTCCTACGACACCTATGTCGCGGCGAATCCCGATTGGATCAAGAACAAGCGTATCCGGTTCATCCTCCAGACCGGCAACAAGCCGGTGAAGGCTTTGCCGGACGTGCCGCTGCTCATCAACTACGTCAAGGATCCCAAGAGCAGGGCAGCGTTGAAGGTGCTCGGCGTCATCGAGGAGGTCGGCCGGCCGCATCTGTTCCCGCCCGGCGTCCCGGACTATCTGGTGAAGGCGTTGCGCCGGGCCTTCGACGCGACCATGAAGGATCCGAAATTCCTGGCGGACGCCAAGCGCATGCGCATCGAGCCCGATCCGATGACCGGCGAGCGGATGGCAGCGGAAATCAGGGAATCCTACACCGCGCCCAAGGACGTCGTCGCCGTGGCCGCCAAGCTCTGGCCGCCGGCGGTGTCAAAGAAGGGGAAGAGGAAGTAGTAGCGCGCGGGCGACGAAGCGCTGCGTCACGCCGGGAAAGGTCCCCAGGCCCGCTGGATGGCGGGGCGCGCTGCGATCGCGTCGTGCCAGCGCTTCACATTGGAATACTCACCGAGCCCGATGTCGTTCTCGCCGTGCAGATGGGCGTCCGAATACATCGTCATGTCGGCGATGGAATAGGCGCCGGCGATGTATTCGTTCGCGGCAAGCTGCCGGTCGAGGATACCGAGCATGTCGCGCAGGATGGCGTCGTAGTGCTTCTGGGCCGGCGGCACCTTTTCCGGGTTGCGTTTCGTCCAGAAGCCGAATTGCTGCGACAGCGTGGTGAAGGTGGCGGAGCCGTAGAACAGCCACTGGTCCACCTTGACGCGGGCCGCCGGATCGCGCGGATAGAACTGGCCGGACTTCTCGCCGAGATATTTTAGGATCGCGCCGGACTCGCACAGCGTCACGGTCGCGCCACCGGGGCCGTCATGATCGACGATCGCCGGGATCTTGTGGCCCGGGCTGATCTTCATGAACTCCGGCGACATCTGCGCCTTCTCCCGCAGGTTGACTGGCACGATCCTGTGCGGCAGTCCCGTCTCCTCGAGCATCATGCGCGGCTTGTAGCCGTTGTCGGTCATCCAGGTATAGCAGTCGATCATCGTCTCTCTCCGGCGACCGGCACGCGCTACTCGGCGAGCGGGGTCGGGTTGTCGGCCGGCGGCTCGATCGCGAAGGTGTTGGCGCTCAGGCAGGTCATCGAGAAGCTGCCGGTCATCGCGGCCAGCGCCACGAGTCTCTCCAGCCCCATGGTCGTTTCCGCCGCGGCATAGGTCGCGTCGGAGAGGCGCTTCTCGGCAAGGAGCTCGCGCGCCACCGTGTGGCACATCTTCTCGCGTGCATCCGGCAGCTCGGGCGCCTTGCCCGCATTGATCGCGTCGATCGCGGCCTGCGCGATGCCGACGCCGAGCGAGGCGCGCACCTGCGCGTACCACGGATAGCGCGCGCCCCAGTGCCGGGCCACGGTCAGGTTCACGATTTGCTGCTCGCGCCGCGTGAGCGGCCCGCCCGCCATCGAGGCACGCATCGCATGGATGCCCTCGAACAGCTTCGGCAGCCGGATATAGGCCAGGAACGGCCCGCCCACCGGACCGCCGGCATTCTTGGCGGCGTCATAGACGCGCGCCTGCTCGGCAGTCATGTCGGCGCGGTCGATGATGGCGATGCGTGCCATGCGGTGGGCCTCCCGGGCGGCGTTGTTTGTGGAGGCAGGGTAGGGCCGCAGCTTGCAGGGCGCAACAAGCGGAAGCCCATTGCGTCACGCCGGTGCTATCGTTGCCGCTCGTCGGACGGCGTGGCCCGTAGGCCGCACGAATGAAAGGACGAGGATATGGGTTCAGGACGTCAGTTGCACCTTGGCGCCTTCATGCGGCCGGCGAGCATTCACACCGGCGCCTGGCGCTATCCGGGCGCCTGGCCGGACATGAATTTCAATTTCGCGCATATCAAGCGCGGCATTCAGACGCTGGAGCGAGCCAAGTTCGACGCCTTCTTCATGGCCGACCACATGGCCGTGCTGAACATGCCGGTCGATGCGCTCAAGCGCAGCCACACGGTCACGTCGTTCGAGCCGTTCACGCTGCTATCGGCCTTGTCCCAGGCCACCGAGCATATCGGCCTCGTTGCCACAGGCTCGACCACCTTCGACGCGCCCTATCACATCGCGCGCCGTTTCGCTTCGCTCGACCACATCTCAGGCGGGCGCGCCGGCTGGAACATCGTCACCACGTCGAATCCGGACGCGGCGCTGAACTTCGGGCTCGACGAGCACATGGAGCACAGCGAGCGCTATCGCCGCGCGCGCGAGTTCTACGACGTGGTGACAGGCTTGTGGGACAGCTTCGCGGACGACGCCTTCGTCCGCGATGTCGCGAACGGCATTTATGTCGACCCAACGAAGATGCACGTCCTCGGCCACAGGGGCGAGTTCCTCTCGGTGCGCGGCCCGCTCAACATCGCGCGTCCGGTGCAGGGCTGGCCGGTGATCGTGCAGGCCGGGGCATCCGAGCCGGGACGTCAGCTCGCCGCCGAGACCGCGGAAGCGGTGTTCACCGCGCAGTCGAGCCTCAAGGTCGGGCAGGCCTTCTATGCCGACGTGAAGGGCCGGGCCGAGAAGATCGGGCGGTCGCGGGAGCATATCAAAATACTTCCGGGATGCTTCGTCGTGGTCGGCGATACGGTCGAGGAGGCGCGCGCGAAACGCGACAAGCTCGACAGCCTGGTCGACTATGCCAACGCGATCGGCTCGCTCTCGATCGCGCTCGGCCACGACGCCTCGACGTTCGATCCCGACGGTCCGTTGCCGGACATTCCCGAAAGCAACGCGTCGAAGAGCGGAAGGCAACGTGCCATCGATCTGGCGAAGCGGGAGAACCTCACCGTGCGTCAGCTCGCGCAGCGGCTCGGCGGCTTTGCCGGCCTTGCCATGATCGGCACCGCCAAGACCATCGCCGACGAGATGGAGGAATGGCTGATGACGGAGGGCTCCGACGGCTTCACCGTGCAGTTCCCGTATCTCCCCGGCGGCCTCGACGACTTCTGCACGCAGGTGGTGCCGGAATTGCAGCGGCGCGGACTGTTCCGCCTCGAATACGAAGGCCCGACGCTGCGGGAGAATCTTGGTCTGCCGCGGCCGGAGAACCGGTTTTTCAAGGGGTGAGCGGAGTCAGGATTGGCCGGCTTAGCCCGGATGAGCCCGTAGGGCGCAATCGCTTTATTGCGCCGCTTCGAGGGCGATCGGCAAATTATGTGATTGGAAGCCGCCTATCAGATGGCGCAATGCGCTCCGCTTATTGCGCCCTACAAGCCCGCCTCAATAACGCGCATTCCCGGGCGTCCGCGGAAACGGAATCGCGTCGCGCACATTGGCGAGGCCCGTGACATACGCGAGCGTCCGTTCGAAGCCGAGGCCAAAGCCCGCGTGCGGCACGGTGCCGTAGCGGCGGAGATCCCGGTACCAGCCGTAGTGCTCCTTGTCGATCGAGCGCTCCGCCATGCGGGCGTCGAGCACGTCGAGCCGCTCCTCGCGCTGGCTGCCGCCGACGATCTCGCCGATGCCCGGCGCCAGCACGTCCATCGCCGCCACCGTGCGGCCGTCGTCGTTCACGCGCATGTAGAACGCCTTGATGTCTTTGGGGTAGTTCATCACGATCACCGGCTTCCTGGCGTGCTTCTCGGTGAGGTAGCGCTCGTGCTCGGACTGCAAATCGACGCCCCACGCCACCGGGAATTCGAACGTCTCCTTCGCGCGCTCCAGCACCGAGATCGCCTCGCCGTAGTCCATGCGCACGAATTCGGACGCAACGATCCCTTCCAGTTTCGCCACCAGTCCCTTTTCGACCCGTTCGTCGAAGAAGGCGAGATCGTCGGCTCGTTCCTTGAGCAAGGTCTCGAACGCGAATTTCAACAACCGTTCCGCCAGCGTCGCATCGTCGGAGAGGTCAGCGAAGGCGATCTCCGGCTCGATCATCCAGAACTCCGCAAGGTGCCTTGAGGTGTTGGAGTTCTCCGCGCGGAACGTCGGCCCGAAGGTGTAGACCTTGGTGAGCGCGAGGCAGTAGGCCTCGACGTTGAGCTGCCCCGACACCGTCAGGAACGACTCGCGGCCGAAGAAATCCTTGGCGAAGTCCACCTTGCCCTGCGGGGTGCGCGGCAGGTTGGCGAGATCCAGCGTCGACACCCGGAACAGCTCCCCCGCCCCCTCCGCGTCGGACGCGGTGATGATCGGCGTATTGACCCAGAAGAAGCCCCTGTCGTCGAAGAACCGATGGATCGCCTGCGCCAGCGTGTGGCGCACCCGCGTCGCCGCCGCGATCACGTTGGTGCGCGGCCGCAAATGCGCCAC
>JBOHIG010000131.1:0-4049 GCA_050725815.1 Xanthobacteraceae bacterium | reverse complement strand
TCACTGAGGAGATCAAGCCCGTCGATCCCGCCCGTTTCATGCCGCAGGCGGATTCGGCGCCATCGGCCGAGGCGGTGAAGAAGGCCGCCGCGATCCTCAAGGGTGCGAAGAACATCGTCATCCTGTGCGGCCGGACCTCGCGTGACCTCGATGCCTGGAACGAGCGCGTTGCGTTCGCCGAGGGACTCAACGCCAAGGTCATCTCCGAGCTGAAGATCGGCGCGTCGTTCCCGACCGACCATCCGCTGATGGCCGCAATCCCCGCAGGCAGCGCGATCCCGCCGGACGCGCAGGCGGCGGTGAAGGCCGCCGACGTGATCATCAATCTCGACTGGGTCGACCTCGCGGGCGTGTTCAAGGTGACGTTCGGCGACGAGCCGCCGAAGGCCAAGGTCATCTCGATCAGCAACGACTTCCGCATCCACCGCGGCTGGAGCATGGACTATCAGGGCCTGCCGGCGGTCGACGTGCTGCTGCCGGTGACGCCCGACGAAGGCGTCGCCGCGCTGAACAATGCGCTTGGCGTCACCGTGAAGCCCTACCGGCCGCAGCCGCTGCCGAAGCGCGACAAGCCCGACCTCTCCACCGGCAAGCTGGTGGTCAACGATCTCGTGCGCGCGCTCAAGTTTGCCTGCGGCGACCGCGACGTAACGCTGTCGCACATCTCGCTATCGTGGGACGGCGCCACCTGGCCGTTCCGCCATCCGCTCGACTATGTCGGCTCGGAAGGCGGCGGCGGCGTCGGCGGCGGTCCCGGCAATGCGGTTGGCGCAGCGCTCGCTCTCAAGGGCTCGGGCCGGCTCTCGGTCGCAGTCTGCGGCGACGGCGACTTCATGATGGCGAACACCGCAGTCTGGACCGCTGCGCATTACAAGATCCCGCTGCTCATCGTCGTGGCCAACAACCGATCGTTCTTCAATGACGAGCTGCACCAGGAGCGCGTCGCCCGCATCCGCACGCGGCCGCCGGAGAACCGTTGGATCGGTCAGCGCATCTCCGAACCTGACATCGACATCGCCTCGCTCGCCCGCTCGCAGGGCGCGCAGGGCTTCGGCCCGGTCGCCAAGCAGGACGAACTCGTGGCGACCTTCCAGAAGGCGATCGCCGCGGTCGAGGCCGGCCAGGTCGCCGTCGTCGATGTGCGAGTGGAGCCGGGCTATTCGGCGGTCGCCACAGCCGCCATGCTGCGCGGCACGGAAGTGCCGGCGAAGAAGTAGAGCACGCTTGTAGGGTGGGTTCCAACCCACCCTACAAGCGTCTCAAATCGTGAAGGTCTCGTGCGTCGAGGGATGGAACATCTCCTCCGGTGTCACGAGCCGCTGCGATAGGCCCTCCGAATGGTGGTGACGCAGGAACGTCTCCAGTACCTTGCGGTTCGCCGCGAGCCCATAGCTCCAAAAATCGTGCCCCATCAGCTCGCGCGCTGCGCGAATCTGCTCGTCCAGGAACGGCAGCGTGGCCTTGCTGGTGGCGGTGTCCTCAAGCTCCTCCATACACCTGGCCTTCGACTGCTCGAAGGCCTTGAACACCGCGGCCGGCAGCCATGGATATTGCTCGACCAGGGTGCGGCGGATGCCGGTGACGTGCATGATCGGGAAAATCCCGGTGCGCTTGTAGTAGTCGCGCCCAGCCGCGATCGGATCGGGAAATAGCCAGCCGATGTTCGGGTTGTTCCGGGCTGCGAGCCTTGGCACCCGCGGCGCAATGAAGGCATCGATGTCGCCCGCCTCCAGAAGCTGCGAGATCGTCTTGCCCTCTGGCGCATCGACAAGCTTCACGTCGGAGGGAAGCTTGATGGTGATCTTCTCGGGCCGCGTCGGATCGTCGATCCCTCCCCGCACCCACGTGATGTCCGACGGTTTCACGCCGTGGTCGTCCTGCAGGATGGCGCGCGCCCAGACGCAGGCGGTGAGCTGGTATTCGGGCAAGCCGACACGCTTGCCTTTGAGGTCTTCCGGCTTTT
This sequence comes from Xanthobacteraceae bacterium, assembly GCA_050725815.1. Lineage (GTDB taxonomy): Bacteria > Pseudomonadota > Alphaproteobacteria > Rhizobiales > Xanthobacteraceae > VAZQ01. Next base: position 2,086 of record JBOHIG010000131.1, on the reverse strand, counting down.
TGATGCGATCCTTGCGCACATAGATGCAATTGTGCCGGAACATCCGCGACACGAAGGCCGGCACGCCGATATAGGGGCAATTGCCTTGCGCGGTCTTCACCGTGAAGCTCGACATCGACAATTCGCAGATGTCGAAGTCGACGGTACGGAAGGCCCGGAAGAAGATCTCTTCCGGCGGCAGCATCATGAAAACGGGATCGACCCCATCGATCTGCACCGCGCCATCGAACAGCGGGCGGGCGCGGTCGTAGTTGCCTATTGCGACCGATAGCTTGAGCTTCGACATCAGCATCAATCTTTCTGAAAGGAAGGGCGCGGCTAAATAGCCCCTCCGGCGCCACGAGAGCAACCATGACCGACCTGCCAGCAGCCCTGAAACGGTCGCCCGCGCTTTGGCTGGCAATGGTGACGGCGCTCCTGCTCACCGACCCTGGGGCGGCAGCCGACGCGCGTGCCGCCCTCGCGGACGCAACCGAGCGAGCGTCCGCCCAGTATCGCATTGTCATGCGGGCGCTCGAGACACAGGGGCGCGAGCAGACCGCCGCCGAGGTCCGCGTGTTCCGCGAGCGCTGGGGCGAGATCATCGCGCGCTTCGGCAAGGACGCTGCCGCAGGCAACGAGAGGCTTGCCTCCGCGCTGATGGACGTCGAGATGCGCCTGGTCGGCGCGCTGATCGTCATCGATATCGGCAGCCGCGAGGCTGCGCGCGAGGCCCTCATACCGGTCGGCGAGGCGCTCGGGCGGATTCGGACGCAGGCGGCCCCGCCCCCGCGATAACGCGTGTTCCTCGCCGATCACCGCCGGCGATGCGACAAGTCGTCCAATACCGAATGACCGCTTCCTCGCCCAAACTACATCGTGACGTCGTCCAATGTTTCAAATCACCTTGCAGGAGGGCTTATGCGACGAATTCTTCTCTTAGGGAGCGTATTTGTCGGGTTCCTGATCGCGCCGATGGCTCCGACATCGGCGTGGGCGGAAGATTTCTACAAGGGCAAGACCGTATCCGTCGTCATCGGCGCGAAGAGCGGGAGCCTTGCGGTCGCAGCGCAGCTCGTGGCACGCCATCTCGGCCGCCACCTTCCGGGCAACCCGACGGTGATCTTCCGGCAGATGCCCGGCGCAGCCCATCTCAATGCCACCAATCACATCTACAACGTAGCGGAGGCCGACGGCCTCACCATCCTTGCCGCCAACCCGAACGTCGGCATGGCGCAACTCGCCAAGGTGAAGGCAGTACGTTTCGACATTCAGAAGTTCATCTGGCTCGGTTCGTCCGGCGCTGACGGGGCGATGTTCGCGATCCGCGCCAACCTTCCGCACAAGACCTACAAGGACGTCCAGACCTCCAAGAAGGAGCTGGTTGCCGGCACGACCGGGCCGGGCTCGAACGCCCATGACTTCCCGCTGCTCTTGAAGGAATTCGCCGGCGCCAAACTGCGGATCGTGTCTGGCTACTCCGCCAACAGCGACATTCTGCTGGCGCTGCAGCGCGGCGAGGTGGATGTGTGGTCGGCGCTCGGCACGACGGTCCAGCGCGCCATCGACCAGAAGGCGGTGCGTCCGCTGGTCCGCGGCCGCACGCCGGTACCGGGCTGGGAGAAGCTCCCGGTCGACGAGACCCTGACCACCAGCAAGGTCGGCCGATCTCTAATGGCGATCCGCGGTATCCCGCAGTCGATCGGACGCGCCTTTGCGGTGCGGCCGGGTACGCCGAAGGATCGCGTCGAGCTGTTGCGCACCGCGCTGAGCAAGACGATCAACGATCCGCAATTCCAGGCCGAGGCCAAGAAGGCGAAGATCGTCATGAAGCATCAGTCGGCAAAATTCGTCATCGACGGCTTCAAGGAGCTGATGAGCCAACCGCCTGAGGTGCTTGACGCGATGGCCAAGTATTTGAAGGTCGGCGCCGGCTGATCCCGCCCTCGCGCACAATCACCGGAGCCGCGGACACCGTCCGCGGCTCCTTTTTGTTTTAGTCAATTCCTAGAGTCTGATCCGGTCAGATTGAATCGGATCAGACTCTAGTGTGGCGGTTCAGAAGTTCGCCATACTTGGCCGCTTGGTCGGGAGCGAACTTCTGAAC
>JBOHIG010000130.1:0-8328 GCA_050725815.1 Xanthobacteraceae bacterium | reverse complement strand
GCCATGTATCACGAACTTCGGAAGCGGGGCACTAGTGTAGCGGCGCTCGGGTCGTTTGCCGACTCGTCCGCCGGGGCGACCAGCGGGAGCCGGATGCGGAAGACGGTGCCTTTTCCGGGGTCCGATTCGAGCCGTAGCCGCCCGCCCAGCCGTCCGGTCACGATATTATAGACGATATGGAGGCCGAGGCCGGTTCCGCCATAGTTCCGGCGGGTGGTGAAGAACGGCTCGAACGCGCGCCGCTGGGTTTCCTCGCTCATGCCGGTGCCGTCGTCCTGGAATTCCAGCGAAACCTGGTCGGAGTCGGCCAGCCTCGCCGAGAGCCGAATCGCGCCCTCGCGCCGGTCCGGATAGGCGTGGACCAGGCTGTTGAGCACGAGATTGGTCAGCACCTGGCCGTAGGGGCCGGGATAGCTGTCCATTGCGATCCCGTCCGGGACGTCGACGGTCAGCGTGATCGCCGATCGCTTGAGCATCGGCAGCAGGCTGGCGACGATCTGCTCGGTCGCCTCGCGCAGGTCGAAGGTGCGACGCTCGGCCTGGCTGCGGTCGACGGCGACCTGCTTGAACGCCTGGATCAGGTCGGCGGCGCGGTTGAGATTGGTGACGAGCTGCTTGGCGGCCTCCCGGTTGCCGGAGACGAAGGTCTCGAGGCTCGATCGCCGGATCTGGCCGTATTCCATTTCCGCCGCGAATGCGGCGCAGCGATTGGCGAGGCTCGACGCGACGGTGAGGCTGATGCCGACCGGGTTGTTGACCTCGTGCGCGACGCCCGCGACCAGTCCGCCCAGCGCCGCGAGCTTCTCGGCCTCGATCAGGCTTTGCTGGGTCTCCTGCAGTTCCTTGAGCGCCTTTTCGGCGCGCTCTTTCGAGGCATTCAATGCGATCTCGGCCTGGCGCTTGGCGATGGCGTTCTCGCGGAACACCTCCACCGCCCGCGCCATTGCGCCGATCTCGTCGCGGGCCTCGACGTCGCGCACCCGGTATGCGTAGTCGCCTCCGACGATTGCGCGCATGGCGTTCATCAGGTCCCGCAGCGGGCGCACGATGCTGCCGGTGATCGCCAATCCGGTCAGCACCGCGATGGTCAGCGCCAGCAACGCCACGATCGCGATCCGCAGATACATGTTGGACAGCGCATCCTCGAAGCGCTCATAAGCAACCCGCTCCCGCCGGCGCATGTTTTCTGAGAGACGGTCGGTGGTCTCGGCCATCGCATTCTGGTTGCCGTCGATGGCGTCGCGCAGGAGCCGCGCGCGGGTCGAAAAGCTGTCGGACAAGCGCGAGACGCCAAGCCGCCACGACACCGCGCGGTAGGCGAGCGCGCCCAGCGCTCCACGCTGCAGGTCGTTGTCGGCGAGGTCGAGCATGACCGGGATCGCGCCTTCAATGGTCTCGAGATTCTTGGCGATCTCGTCGGCAGTCTCGCGCGTCTGCGTGAGGTAGAAGGAATTCGTCAGCACCAGCGTGGTGGAGAACGAATCCCGCGATTTGCTCAGCGCCGGCCAGATCAGCGCCGCCTGCGACGGCGTCGCCGACTCGATGATGGCGTAGAGACCCGCCATTTCGCGCGCCGGTCGGAGCACCTGGTGCTCGTAGACAGTGGCGATCTCGGTTTGCACGCTGCGCAGATCGCCGAAGCCCTTGACGAACTGCTCGGTCGATTTGACCAGTTGCTCGGCCTCGCCCGAGAGGATGGGATCCGCGGCCGCCTGCACCTTCAGAGTCTTCAGCAGCGTCTCGCGCAGGTGCGTGACCTCCTGCAGGAGCGCGTCATTTGGCTGCGTGAAGTACCGGTGGATCAGGCCTTGCAAACGGATGGCGTCAGCCTCGAGTTGGCTCAGGAGCCGGTCGGACTCGCGGGTGTTGCGAAGCTCGTTGCGCGCGGAGGTGAGGATGCGGGCGCCGTCCCAGATCATGGCGGCGAAGACGATGACCACCAGGCCGTTGAGCAGCGCGAGCGACAGGATGCGCCAGCGGATCGGCAGCGCGCGCAGCGCCGGACGGGCGCCCTCGCGCTTCTTGCCTTCGATCCGGTTCAATGTCGCATCGAGCTGCAAATCCGCTCCATCCACTAAAACATGTTCCGATGAGATTGATGCACAGGCGCGCCGCGAACTCGGCGCGCCCCCTGAAAGGGCAGGGCTATCGCATATGTGCGGAGCTCGTTACTGAGCCCTCTCCCTCGGGGGGAGAGGGCGCATTTACGAACGCCGTGCACGCTGTAACTCATCGCTCGGCCTCGATCCGCTGGATCAGCGGGCCGAGCTTGGAATCCGCGCGCAACTCCTCGCGCAGCGGCCTGGTCGCCGACTCGAAGGCCTTGCGGTCGACGGTGTCAACAATGGTGACGCCGGACTTCACGGCTTGCCGGCGCGACTGCTGTTCCAGGTTTATCCATTGCTTGCGCATGTAGCCCGCAGACTCGCGCGCCGCAGCGCGGAAGATGGCGCGGTCGTCGGCCGACAGCTCGTCCCAGGCGCGCCGTGACATGATCACGATCTCCGGCCCCATCGCGTGCGCGGTGACGGTATAGAACGGCGCCGCCTTGTAGTGTCCGGCCGACACGAAGGATGGCAGGTTGTTCTCCGCCCCGTCGATGAGATTGGTCGACAGTGCAGTGACGATCTGCCCATACGGCAGCACGATCGGCGTCGCGCCGAACGCCCGCACCATCTTCTCCATCAATCCGGATTGCTGGACGCGGATGCGTTGTCCCGCGAGATCCGCGATCGAGCGCACCGGCCGCCGCGCCGTGTAGAACGAGCGCACGCCGGAATCGTAGAACGTCAGCCCGATGAAGCCGTACGGCTCGAGCGCGGCGAGAATCTCCGCGCCAATGGGGCCATCGATCACCTTGTGGAGATGATCGACCGAGCGGAACAGGAACGGTAGCGCCAGCACATTGAGCACCGGCGCGACGTTGCCGATGACGCCGACATTGATGCGGTTGATGTCGATCGCGCCGACGCGGGTCTGTTCGACGGTCTGGCTCTCCTCGCCGAGCTGGCGGGAATGAAAGACCTTGATGCTGTGGCGGCCGTCCGTGCGCTGGGTGACCAGTTGGTCGATGAGATGGAGCGCCTGTACGGTCGGGTAGTGCTCGTCCTGGATGTCGGCCGCGCGGAATTCACGCGCACCGGCTCCCGTCGCCGACGGGCCGGCGATCAAGACCGCGGTCGCGATGACAACCGGCAATCGCCGATACGTGCGCGCCAATCCTTGCATGGACATTGCCGGACGCCTCCCCAAGCGCCGTCATCGAGTGGCCCAATTCTAACATTCGCATCCCGTTTCAGCGAGCGACGTTGCGAATGTTAGAATCGAAGGACCGCTAGCAAGTAATGGGTACTCGTGGAGCGCCGCCGGGCTAGGACATAAATCATAAGGCGCGCCCATGACGCGTCCTGGCGGCCCGATTGTTTCTTCGCCGGCCGCCCCACGAAACATTCGACGCGGACGACGAAACCGTTTTTTGACCCTGCGCAATCCAGCCGAAACGGCCCCTTGATACTTGGAGGGCCGGGAAGCGCGAAAACGCGCACAGGGAGCAGTCAAATGCAACTCAGTCAGGCAGTGTCAGTCGCCTCGACCGACAGGTCCTCGCGGGCCCTGCAGGCGACGATCCACGAAACCTCCGACGTCGTGCTGGTGGAGAAGATCGCCGCCGGCGATAAGCAGGCTCTTCAGGTTCTTTACGGCCGGCACAGCGTGAAGGTTTTCCGCTTTGCTCTCCGTTTCGTGCGCGACGAAGCCGCCGCCGAGGACATGGTGAGCGAAGTCTTCTTCGACGTGTGGCGCCAGGCCGAGCGGTTCGAGCAGCGCTCGCAGGTTTCGACCTGGCTGCTGGCGATCGCGCGCAACAAGGCGCTGTCGAGCCTTCGCCGCCGCTGCAACGAGCAGCTCGACGACGGCGTCGCGGAGTTCATCGAAGACCCGAGCGATAATCCGGAAGTGACCATGCAGAAGCAGGAGCGCGGCCAGATCCTGCGCGACTGCCTGCAGAAGCTGTCGGCGGCGCATCGCGAGATCATCGACCTCGTGTACTACCACGAGAAGACGATCGAAGAGGTTGCGGAGATCGTCGGCGTGCCGATGAACACCGTGAAGACCCGCATGTTCTATGCCCGCAAGCGGATCGCCGAATTGATGGCCGGCCGCGGCATCGAGCGCTACGCGATCTAACGGTTAGTCTTCGCAGCAATAGTCGTAGCCCGCATGAGCGCAGCGATATGCGGGACGATCGTTCCCGGATGTCGCGGCCTTGCGGCCGCTCATCCGGGCTACGTTCGCTTCCGGCTCTTTCCCGAACGCACAGAATCAGATGAGGTGGCTCCCGCAAAGGAGCCACCTTTTCGCATTCCGTGACCGATGATTTGCGAGACCTGCCAGCACAGCGGCCTTCCAGGCTTCGTCCGCACCCGGCGCCGAATCGGCACGGAGGACCGCGACGTCATGATCCCGTGCCCCGATTGCGGCGGGCAGGGCGTGGCGCATTGCTGCGACGGCATCTGCGAGCAGCCCGGCACGGCTGACGACTCCGCGCGATGATTGACGGCCGGTTGCGGGTTGCGGAGCACATCCTCGTCCGGCGCGACGAGGTGGAGATCGAGGTGCTGGCGCAAGGCGAGGGTCCTGCCGTCGTCCTGCTTCCGTCGCTCGGCCGCGGGGCTTCGGATTTCGACGTCATCGCCGATCGGCTTGCGGCGGCGGGCTACCGCGTGCTGCGGCCGCAGCCGCGCGGGATCGGCCGCAGCCGCAGCCCGGCGCCCTATCGCGACCTGCACGACTGCGCCGCCGACATCGCCGCGGTCATCGAGAGCGAGCGAGCCGGCGCCACCTTCGTGGTCGGCCATGCGTTCGGCAACCGCGTCGCGCGCATGCTTGCGACCGACCGGCCCGAGCTGGTGCGCGCTGTGGCGCTGGTCGCGGCCAATGTCGGCCACGCGCCGAGCACTCCGGCGGTACGCGAGGCGATCCGCAACAGCGCCGACACGTCGCTGCCGGACGAGAAGCGCCTCGCTGCGTTGACATTCGCATTCTTCGCGCCCGGCAACGATCCGCGCGGCTGGCTCGCCGGCTGGCATCCCGAGGTGCTGGCGGCGCAGCGGATCGCGGGCGACCGCACCTCGCGAGAGGAGGATTACGCTGGCGGCGGCAAGCCGATCCTCTACCTGCAACCCGACCACGACCCGCTCGCGCATGTCGAGGATGCGCAGGAATTCAAGCGCGCCCTTGGCGAGCGCGTCACGGTTATGGTGATCGGTCATTCCAGCCACGCCGCCATCGCCGAGCAACCGCACGCCATCGCCGATGCGCTGATCGCCTATGCCGGGACGCTGTGGCCGCGCTGATCGCGTGCTATTCCGTGCCATCCGTGTGTCGCATCGCCGCATCAACGGCCGCGACAGGCTGCCGATGACGGCGTAAGTTCCCGCATAGAGGGCCGGTGGCGCAGCGGTGGGATTTCTGGCTGCGATTTGCGACCACTAGCGGTTGGGGGATGGGCGCTTGGGCAAGGATGTGCTCCGGAACGGTGACGTAATCTCCGGCGCGGTGCTGGCTGCGCTGGGCGCCTACATTGTCTTTGAAGCAAGCGGCTACAGCTTCCGCGGCGAAGACGGCCCCGGCCCGGGATTTTTCCCGATCTGGTACGGCGTCTTGATGATTGCGCTGTCCCTCATGCTGATGGTCACCACCGCCATGAAGGGCGGCCCTGCCACCGAGTACGACTGGCCGGCGATCGGCAAGGCAATCGGCGCCTGGCTCGCTTTCGCGGTGTCGACGGCGCTCATGGGCTGGGTCGGGTTTCTCGTGAGCTTCGCGCTGCTCACGTTCTTCATGGTCGTGGTCATCTTTCGGCAACCGCCGCTGCGAGCCGTCATCGTCGCCGTTTGCGCATCGGCGGGATTCTACATCGTGTTCCCGCTGGCGCTGGGCGTGAACATTCCCACCGGCATTTTCGGATTCTGACATGGACGCGCTCGCCGGGCTGATGCACGGGTTCGCGGTGGCGCTCAAGCCCGTGAACCTGCTCTGGTGCTTCGTCGGGTGCTTCTTCGGCACGGTCGTCGGTATCCTGCCGGGCCTGGGACCGGCCGCCACCATCGCTCTGTTGTTGCCGCTGACGTTCAAGATGGATCCGGCCGGCGGCATCATCATGCTGGCGGGCATCTACTACGGCGCTAAATACGGCGGCTCGACCACGTCGATCCTGCTCAACATCCCGGGCGAGTCGTCGTCGGTGGTGACCTGCATCGACGGGCATCAGATGGCGCGCAAGGGCCGCGCCGGGCCCGCGCTCGGGATCGCCGCCATCGCGTCGTTCGTGGCGGGCACTTTCGGGATCGTCGCGCTGACGCTGCTGGCGCCGCCGGTGGCGAATTTCGCGCTTCAGTTCAGCTCGCCCGAATATTTCGCCCTGATGTGCCTCGGACTGGCGCTGGTGGTGCTGCTGTCGGGACAGTCCCTCATCAAAGGTCTGCTTTCGCTCCTGATCGGCTTGTGGCTCACCTCCATCGGCACCGATCTGTTCACCGCGCAGGCGCGCTTCATCTTCAACGAAGCGTCGCTGCTCGGGGGTATCGATTTCGTCGTGGTGGCGATTGGCGTGTTTGCCATCGCCGAGGTGCTCGCCAGCATCGACGCCGGCGACAAGGCGCACATGCTTCCGGTGCCGCGCGGGTTCCTCAATCTCCTGCCAAGCTGGGAAGAGCTCAAGGCCTGCCGCTTCGCGTTCCTCAATGGCTCGATCACGGGCTTCATCATCGGGATCCTGCCGGGGGCCGGCGCGACCATTTCCTCGTTCATCGCTTATGGAATCGAGAAAGCGTTCTCCAAGCATCCCGAAAAGTTCGGAGAGGGCGCGCCCGAAGGCGTCGCCGCGCCCGAAGGCGCCAACAATTCCGACAGCGGCGGCGCGCTGGTGCCGCTGCTCACGCTGGGCATTCCCGGAGGGGGCACCACCGCGATCATGCTGTCGGCGCTGGTGCTGTGGGGCGTGCGGCCCGGGCCGCTGCTGATGACCGAGTCGCCGGACATATTCTGGGGATTGGTCGCCAGCATGTATATCGGCAACGTCGTGCTGCTGGTTCTGAACCTGCCGCTGGTGCCGGTGTTTGCGCAGCTTCTGCGGCTGCCGGTGTACACGCTGTTTCCGATGATTCTCGGCATTGCGGTGGTCGGCGCCTACGGCGTGTCGGGCCGCATGTTCGACGTCGCCCTGCTCGTGGGCTTCGGCCTGCTCGGTTATGTGATGGTGAAGCTGAAGTATCCGACGGCGCCGCTGATTCTCGGCTTCGTGCTCGGCGATGCGATGGAGCGCGCGTTGCGCCAGTCGCTGATGATGTCGCAAGGGAATCTCTGGACGCTGGTGGAGCGGCCGATCTCCGCGGTCATGCTGCTGATGGCGGTCGTGATCCTCGTGCTGCCGCTGTTCACGCGGTTCAACAAGGCGCGGCAGCAGGCGATCGCCGAGGGTGGGTGACGCCCCCCGTCACTCCGCCGCGCGCTTGACCACCAGCGCGGCGGCGGCCTTGTCGTAGGCCTCCTCGCGCGCGAGCAATGGCTTCAGGCCCACGAGGTCGTAGTATTCCTCGAGCGCCAGCACCTGGTCGTTGCACGCCATCAGGTCGTTCTTGGTCTTCAGCGTGCGAACCGCGTCGCGCACGCCTTTCGCCGCGGCGAACAGCGGCAGCGACGGGAAGGTCGCCGCAACCACGCCGGCGGCTTCCAGATCTTCCAAGCTGCGCGCCTTGGGGCCCGCCGCCTGCGACAGCGTCGCCATGTGCGGGCTGGGGACTTCGCGCAGGACACGCTTGATCTCCGGAATGGTGTCGACGCCCATGGGCTTGGCCATGTCGCAGCCGATCTCCATGAACAACTGGCAGCGCGCGATGGCGTCCTCGACCGAGGTGACGCCTGCCGCGTCGGTGCGGGCGGCGATGTAGAGATCGCCATCGCGGCGCGCGTCGAGCGCGGCCTTGAGCTTTGCCAGCATCTGCTCGACCGGGATGATCTGCTTGCCCGGCAGGTAGCCGCAGCGGTTCGGGAACACCTGGTCGCTGATGAAGAAGCCGGCGACGCCGGCATCCTCGAACGCCCGCACCATCTGCCGCACATTGTTGACGCCGCCGAAGCCGGTGTCGGCATCGACATAGACCGGGATGCCGACGGCATCGCAGATGCGGCCGTAGTGGCTCGCATAATCGCGCATGTTCGACTGGCCCATGTCGGCCTGCGCCAGCATGCTGCCGACCGCCGCGTAGCCGCCTGCAACGACGGCTTCGAAGCCTTCGGCCTCGATGACGCGCGCGGACAGCGCGTCAT
>JBOHIG010000129.1:0-5879 GCA_050725815.1 Xanthobacteraceae bacterium | reverse complement strand
TCCCGGATTTCGCTTCGCTCCATCCGGGCTACGATGCTAAGGCAGGCGCATGCTTCAGCCGGCCCCAGCTCCAGCCCCCGTTCCGCTCCGCGTCCCGCCTCTGATCAAGCGCAACACCGTGCTGGTGGCGTTGTCGCAGTCGTTCTCGGGCGCCGGCATGCCGCTCGCCTATGGGATCGGGCCGCTGATGGTGGTCGCGCTCACGGGCTCGGCGGGACTCGCGGGGCTCTCGGTCGGCCTGTTCGGCCTAAGCCGCTTTCTGGTGTCCTATCCGGTCGGCAAGGTGACAGACGCCTATGGCCGCAAGCCCGGCATCCAGCTCGGGCTCGCGATCGCGCTCGCCGGCACGATCGTGGTTGCGCTATCGATGACGCTGCGCAGCATCGTGGTGTTGACCATAGGCCTGCTGATCTTCGGCATGGGGATGGCGGCGGCCCACCAGCTTCGCGTCGCGGTCACCGACATGTTTCCGATGCAGTTGCGCGGCCGGGCGCTGGGCTTTCTGGCGCTCGGATCGATCGCCGGGCTCGGCATCAGTCCGCTCCTGGTGACCGCTGCGGAGGCGATCGCACCTGGCCTCGGCCGCGATCCGCTTGCACTGCCATGGCTGATGCTGCCGGTGTTGATCGTCCCTGGCATGATCCTGGTCGCGTTCATTCGACCCGATCCCAAGGAGATCGGCATCAACCTCGCGCAATACTATCCGGGCGTCCCACCACCGCCGTCGCCGTCGGCCGAAGCGGCGGCAGCCGCCTCCTTCAGCGTCATGGGACTGCTGCGGCACGTACCGTTGCGGCTCGCGATCGTCTCCAACGCGGCCGCCCAGGCCAACATGTCGATCGTAATGGTGCTGACCTCGCTGGTGCTGCACCACCACGGCCATTCGCTCGCGGCGATCGCGTTCTCGCACATGTTCCACACGGTGGGCATGTTCGCCTTCACGATTCCGCTCGGCGCGCTCGCCGACCGCATCGGCCGTGAACGGGTGATGTACCCGGGCGTCGCGACCGCGCTGGTCGGCGCCGTGCTCGTCACCTTCACGGGCATGTACTGGACCGTCACGCTCGGCACTTTCCTGGTCGGATTGGGCTGGGCGGCTGCCAACGTCGCTGCGACCGCCTCGATCGCCGACCACTCCGAGACTGTGCAGCGCGGCCGCGCCATCGGCGTCAACGACAGCATCGCCGGTGGCGTCAGCGTGGTCACCGCGCTGATCACCGGCCCGCTGGTCGAATGGTACGGCTTGCCGGCTGCGGGGCTTGCGGCGGTTCTGTTTGCCTTGGTGCCGCTGGTGATGGTGGCGGCAGAACGCGCTATAGATCGGCGAGCTTCGCGCGGCTGATCCCGAGCGCCAGCACGCGGTTGAGCAGGTCGGGATACTTGATCCCGTCATGCACGGCGGCGTTGGCGAATTCTTCGCTCTTGGCGATTTCGGGGTTGGGGTTGGCCTCGATGTAATAGGGCACACCGTCGCTGGACAGCCGGAAGTCGATGCGCGCATAGCCGTCGAGCTCGAGCGTCCGGTAGATGCGCTTGGCCATCCGCCGGATCAGCGCGCTCAATTCCGGCGTGAGGTCCTTGGCCGGGCCGTGAAGGATGCCGCGGCGCTCCTGGTATTCGACATTGTGCTTGGCGCGCTCGGTGGCGATACGCCAGGAGCCTTGCGGCCAGTTGGTGAATTCGAGCTCCCAGACCGGCAGCACCCGCAGCCGCTCGTTGCCGAGCACGCCGACATAGACCTCGCGTCCCTCGATATATTCCTCGGCCAATGCCGGTGTGCCGATCCGCTCGTGGACAAAGGTCACGCGCTCGACGAATTTCTCGTCGCTGTCGACCACCGAGGCTTGCGCGATCCCCATCGAGGCATCTTCGCTCAGGCTCTTGACGATAAGCGGCAGCTTGAGCCGCGGCGGCCGCTTGATCTTGCGCCGCATCGGAAAGACCGCGAAGGCGGGCACCGGGATACGGTGATAGTGCACGAGCTTCTTCGATAGGTCCTTGCCGCGCGCGAGCATCAACCCGCGCGGATTGCAGCCGGTATAGGGCATGCGCATGAGTTCGAGGTAGCTGGCGACGTTCTGGTCGTAGACCGCCTCGCCGTGGAACTGCTCGAGCAGATTGAAGACGACGTCGGGCTTCCAGCTCTCGATCTCGTCGCGGATCGGTCTGAGCTCGTCCTGCACGCCGAGGGGGTGGACCTCGTGCCCGCTGGCGCGCAGCACCGACACCACGTCGTATTCGGTCTTCCAGGCATTGATCTCCTGCTCGCTGTGCCCCTTGAGAGAGTCGGGTGGCACGAGGTCCGGATGCATGAGCACCAGAACACGCAGGCGCTTCATAGCGCGAGCCACTGGCGTCGCGACGGACTGTAGAGCGAATGCACCGTCTTTGCCGTCAACAGCACGGTGAAGTCCATTTTCAATTGCCGCTCGGTGCCGACAGCGCGCAGCTTCAATTCCCGGCAGCGCGCTATCATATCATCGAATACCGCGTTGAGGGTGAGCTCATATTCGCCCGTCCACTGGGAAACCATCGCGCGGATCTTGGCGCGATTGCGACGCAGGAAAGTGGAAGCGGCCTGCGAACGGCGATGACGCGGGTCGTCGGAGAAGATGCGCGTGAGCTCGCGGTCGTAGATCGTCGGCGGTCCGATGGAGTAGAGCTCCTGCTTCCGCTGGTAATGCTGCTCCAGCGTCTGGGTCAGCTTGGTCAGCGGCTCGACCTTGACCCGGCGGGTAAGCTTCGGCCGTTGTCCCGCTATCTCCGTCATCAGCTCGTCAACGTACAGGAGCTTCTTGAGCGCGGGCCATCCTTCGTAGCGCTTGCGCCAGCCCGAGCGCGGCGTCAGCCAGACCGCGAAGGTCTCGGCGAAATCCTCGTCCGGATGGCTCTGCGCGTACCACAGCCGCAGATGCTGGACGTAGTTCCGGCTCGCCGGGTTCGGCCGGTAATAGCGCGGATAGCGGGTCGAGGAGGCGCCGAACAATTTCTGCCAGCGGCGGCGGCGCTGCAATTGATAGGCATGTTGCACCACGTGCCCGGCCTCGTGGCGCAGGATGCGCGTGCATTCGGGAACGGTGCTGCCTTCGACGTCGATGATCATCTTGCGCTCGAGCCGCATCAGGCGGGGATGCGCGAGGTAGAACGGAATTGCAATCCCAGGTGTCTCGTCGGTCGAGAACCACTCGCTCGAGATCCAAGCGTGCGGCTTGACCCGGAGCCCGCGTTCCTCGAGCTCCTCATGGAGCTGGCGCAGGCAGCGCGCGAGCCATGTCCCCTCGACCCGGACGTTGAGGTCCTTGAGGCGAAGCTTCAGGAGTTCCTCGTCGGGCAGGGAAGCCCAGGAAAACCGGCGGCGGGACTTGCGCGATTTCCGGCGGGGCATGGCGGGGTCAAAAGGTCTGCGGATGGCTCACGGGGCCACAATCGTCTCATGTCGTCCAAGGAAGGACAACCGTTGAAGAACTGCATGGAATCAACGTTGTAGAGGGGCTCCGGTTCAACCCAGGAACCTGCGGCCGGCCCCTCCGGAGGGCGCCTACGGGGGCGAGAGCCGGCGCCCGTTACCCGGCGTCAACCGTGAAATCGAAGGCCCCTGAATGCCCGGATCGCGGCTCTGGCAATGACGAAAATCGAGCGTGGCCGCTTAACCGATTTCACATCGGTTCGCCGTTATGGTTGGCCGCTCCGCTCGTCTGCAAGAAGCGCCGTCACGGGGACACAAATGCTGGGTGTCGACACATTGCAAAATCAGAGACAACCGGCCGCCGCCGAACCGCTCGGTCACGTCCACGGCGTCAACGGCGGGCAGGTCACCATCGGGCTTCTCAATGCAAGCCGGAATGGGCTGGCTGGCGCCAGCGTGACGGTCGGCAAGTTCGTCAAGATCCAGACCGCCCAGGCGCTGCTCGTCGGGGTCATCACCGATGTCTCGGTGCAGACCTCGACATTGGCGATGGGGCAGGGCTACCACGGCACGGCCACCGTCGACCTGATGGGCGAAATCGCCGGCAGCCCGGCGCGCTTCCGCCGCGGCGTGATGGAATATCCGTCGATCGGCAATCCGGTTGCGGCGCTGGCAAACGGCGAGATGTGGACGATCTTCGACGCATCCGGCGCGAATTCGATCAAGATCGGTCAGATTCAGCAGGACAACACCATTGGTGTCTGCATCGATGTCGATGAGATGCTGAACAAGCATTTCGCGGTGCTGGGCACGACCGGCGTTGGCAAGTCAAGCGCGGTCGCCGTCATCCTGCAGCAGACGCTGCAGGCGCGGCCGAATTTGCGCATCTTCCTGCTCGACGTGCACAATGAATACGGCCGCTGCTTCGGCGAGCGCGCCCAGGTGATGAACCCGGGGAACCTGCGGCTGCCGTTCTGGCTGTTCAACTTCGACGAGATCGTCGACGTATTCTTTGGTGGCCGTCTCGGCACCGACGAGGAAATCGAGATTCTGTCGGAGGTGATCCCGCTCGCCAAGGTCGCTTATACGCAATATCGGATGAACGCCGAGCGGCTGGCGCTCAAGCGCCTCGATCCCAAGAGCCTCGGCTACACCGTCGACACGCCGGTCCCCTACCGCCTGCAAGACCTGCTGCTGATGATCGACGAGCGGATGGGCAAGCTTGAGAACCGCTCCTCGCGGATGCGCTATCACAAGCTCATCACCCGCATCGAAACCGTCAGCAACGATCCGCGCTACGCATTCATGTTCGAGAACGCGAATGTCGGCGGCGACACGATGGCGGAAGCGATCAGCCAGTTGTTCCGGCTGCCGGCCGGTGGCAAGCCGATTACGGTGATGCAGATCGCCGGGTTCCCGGCCGAGGTCGTCGATCCGGTCGTCTCGGTGTTGTGCCGGATGGCGTTCGATTTTGGCCTCTGGAGCGACGGCGCCTGCCCGATGCTGTTCGTCTGCGAGGAGGCCCATCGCTATGCCTCGGCGGACCGCACCGTCGGCTTCGGTCCGACCCGGCGGGCGATCTCGCGTATCGCCAAGGAAGGGCGCAAATACGGCGTCTATCTGGGCCTGGTGACGCAACGTCCGGCCGAGCTTGATCCAACCATCATTTCCCAATGCAGCACGCTGTTCGCCATGCGCATGTCGAACGACCGCGACCAGGCGTTGCTGCGCTCGGCCGTCTCCGACACTGCGGCCAATCTGTTCGCCTTCGTGCCGTCGCTCGGCACACGCGAGGCGCTCGCGTTCGGCGTCGGCGTGCCGCTGCCGACGCGATTGACCTTCGCGACGCTGCCGCCACATCTCATTCCCCGCAGCGAAGCGTTCGCCAACGAACGCATCCCGTCCGCGGGCGTGCACAATCTCGACTTCATCTCTTCGGTAGTCGAGCGCTGGCGCGGTTCGACGCTGAGCCTGCGGCCCGGCGACGAGCCGCCGCGCGAGACCACGCCTGCTGCCGTGGTGGCCGATCCGGCGCCGCCACCTGCGCCGGCGGTGCCCGAGGCCAGCCGCTTCAGCCTGCTCAAGAAGCCGTTGGCCAGTCAGGCGGACCCGTTCGCCTCGCTGCGGAGCGCGCCGCCTGCCAATCCGGGACGCACGCCGCAATATTGAGCATCGCTCGGAACGGTGGCATGACCTCCTGCCAACGGCGGCCGGATACGTCACCTTTATGTGGAACATTCGGTCGCCTGGCGATTGAATGCGGCCTGCTCTGCGCCTAACGTGGCGCACCGGTTGCTTCAACGAACCGTCGTTTCCGTGGAACGCTTGTGGGAGAGCCAGCCATGACCCGCCTTACCGCCATTTTGTCTGCCGCATTCATCGCCGCCTTCCTGGGTGGAGCGACGCTTGCTGAAGAGGCTGCCGCCCCCAAGGCCGGCGGCGCCGCCACGGAGCAGGCAGCACCGCCCGACAA
>JBOHIG010000128.1:0-2108 GCA_050725815.1 Xanthobacteraceae bacterium | reverse complement strand
ATCTTCATGAGCTCCAGCGCCTCGGCGAGCTTGTCGAGATCGACGGCCGTGTCCTGCTCGAGCTCGCGCACATAGCGCTCCGCGAGCGCGGCAAGCCGCGCCGACAGCGTGCGCCGTTTCAGTTGCGCGCTCGCGCGCGGACGCGGGATCGTGTCGGTCGCGCGCGGCGCAAACGGGTGGCGCTGCCATTGGCCGTCGCGGGTCCAGCGGCAGATGCTGGCGCGCGCAACGCCGGTCTTCGCCGCGATCTCGCCGTAGGTCAGCGCGCTCTCTTCGATCAGGCGGCGCACCGCCGCCACCGTCGCGTCGGTGTGCGGCCGGCGCGAGCCGCGCGGCCGCGGGCTTGTGATGGCGGCGGGATCGGCCGCCTCGCCGAGGCGCGGATTGAGCCGGACAATGGACTGGAGGTAGGGCGTGGGCATGACAAGGAATATAGACCTAGTCATGCTGCGGGTCAATCGTGCGCGAAAGCAAGCTCGCAATGACGTGGACCGTCATGCCCGCGCCCGTCGCGGGCCTTCCACGCCTTGCCTTGCAGTGCCTCGCAAGATCAAGACGTGGATGGCCGGGACAAAAGAGCGTTCATAGCGTCATGCGCGGTTCAAGCCCGCGCATGACCGCGGTCATCGCTGCGCTGCTATTTCTTCTCCACAAACACCTGCACGCAATCGGACGTGCCGATGTTCTCCGTCCGGTGCGACTTGGTGATCGGAGTCGCGTTGGCGGTGCCGGCCTTGTTGTCCGCGAGCCGGCTCTTGCCGTCCGGGCTGTAAAGCCGGTTCTTGCAGTCGTTCACGTTGTAGACGATGCCCGGCAGCGGATGCGCGTGCGGCTGGTCCTTCTGGCCGGCCTTGCGGGTGCCGACGATCACGCGGAAATTCGCATCTTCAAAGATGACTTTGTAGACGCCGGGATCGGCCTTGTAGCTCGGCGCGGAATTTTGCGCGTAGACAAGGCTGGTTGTGAGTATTCCGGCAACGGATGCCAGCAGCGCGAGCTTCTTCATGCAGTACCCCCACTTTTGTGTTCACCATTGTCGTCGGCGTCGGCGCCCTCACCGGCGCGGTGTTGCGCATCGATCCGGCCAGCGCGCTTGGCTTTGGCTGGCCGCACCACAATAGGGCAAGCCGATCGTTTCCGTACGGAAATAAAGGGGGGTTTGGATCGAAGTTTTTTCGAATGGAATCGTCATTAATTGCTCTGCCTAAAGCTCAAGCCGCCTGCTTCATCTGCGCCGCGCGCTGCACGAACAGGCGGCTCAGCGGGCTGCGGGGGCGCATCGCCGTGCGCTCGGCGGCGAGCGCCGCCGCCAGCGCCTGCTGGCCGGCGCGCAACGCGGCTTCGATCAGGGTGAGGTCGATGATGTCGCGTTGCGCATGGCTGCCGCCGAAGCGGTGCGCGACGTTGCGGATCTCGCGCAGCCGCCACACCGTCTCCGCGTAGTTGCCCTCGCCGAACACCTTGATCGCCAGCACCAGCGGATGGCCGACCTCGCGCGTGAAGGCGGCGTTGTCGTTGTCGGCCTGCATCGCCTGCCGCTGCGCCTCGATCACGCGCGCGATCGAGTCCTTGCGGCCGGCGCCGGCGAAGGCCATCACCGCATGCGCGTCGTTGAACGCATAGAGGCCGGCGTCCTTCACCGGCTCCCAGGCGTCGGCCACCGCCTGCCAGCGCTCGCCGACGTCGATGCCGCGCAGGTGGAAGCGCCACAGCATCGCCGAAGCGTCGATCATTTCCAGGACTACGCGCGAGCGCGCGCCGTAGATCGGCCCGTCGAACAGCTCCAGAGCCTTGTCGACCTCGCCGAGATCGAGCCGGTAGAGCGCGACATGCCACCAGTTGTGAACCGCGAAGAAGTTGTCGCGCGACCAGCCGCCGACATTGCGCTCCATCCAGGCGATGCCTTCCTTCTGGCGGCCCTGCATCTCCATCACATGGGCGACGGCGTGCTGCGCCCAGGCGTCGCGCGGCTCGAGCTCGACGGCGCGGCGGCCGGACTTTTCCGCGTCCTCGTATTGGCCGGTTTCCTCAAGGCCGAAGGCCTGCATGCCGAGCAGCGCGTGATAGCCCGGCACGTCGGGCGACCACGCCGGCAATGCGCGCGCGAT
>JBOHIG010000127.1:0-9909 GCA_050725815.1 Xanthobacteraceae bacterium | reverse complement strand
CTATTCGTTCTACCGACTCGGTATTGCGCCCGACGGCACCTGGCAGTTCTTTGTGGCGGGCGACTGACAAAAAGCGCCAGGGGTCCAATTCTAACATTCGCATCCCGTTTCCGCGGGCGATTTTGCGAATATTAGAAGTGGAGTTTGGATTTGAGATTCGCGTTGTGAGTCCGCTGCCAGGTGGGTCGCGAATGTCAAATCCACTCCACTAGCGCGATCGCGTTGATGTGGCGTCCGTAGTCCGCCTCGCCGCGATGGACCGAGCGGCGATAGCTGTAGAAGCGTTCCGCGTCGGCATAGGTGCAGCAGCCGACATCTTCGACCCGGCGGATGCCGGCGGCGGCCAGCCGCGCCGCGATGTAGCCGGCGAGGTCGAACAGCGCATGGCCGTCGCGTTCGCCGGCCTGGAAGTACGCCGCGTTGGCGGCATTGGCATCGTGGAAGCGCGCGACGAATTCCGCCCCGACTTCGTAGTTCTGCTGCCGGATCATCGGCCCCATGGCGGCAACGATATTGGCTCGGTCCGCGCCGCACCGTTCCATCGCCTCGATCGTGGCCTCGATCACGCCGGTGAGCGCGCCACGCCAGCCCGCGTGCGCCGCGCCGATCACGCGCGCTTGCGGATCGGCGAACAGGATCGGCCCGCAGTCGGCGGTGGAGACGCCGACTGCCAGCCCCGGCGTGCGGGTGACGATGGCGTCGGCGCGCGGCCGCGCCTGCGCGGACCATGGTCGCTCGGCGGTGACTACCGTCGGCGAATGAATCTGATAGGCGGTGATGAAATTGTCGCGCTCGACGCCAAGCGCGGCCGCCATCCGGGCGCGATTGCCGGCGACATTGGCTGGCGTATCGTTGGAACCGGTGCCGCCGTTGAGGCTCGCATAGATGCCGCCGGAGACGCCGCCGTCGCGGGTGAAGAAGGCGTGGCGGACGCTGGGCAGATCGGACAGCAATCCGGCTTGGAGCATGGTGTGCGTCACCGCTGCGTGCCGCTGGAGGACTCGGCGCCTTCCTGCCAATCCTCGAAGCCCGGCAGATCGCCGAGCCGCGGGTCGGCAAGCGCGATGGCCTTGAACAGCTTGCCCATGCCGACGCCCTCTGTGCTGGTGAGGCGCGCCAAGGCGGAATTGATCTCCGCGTTCTTGCTCAGCGGCGAGCCCTTGCGCAGCGCCTCGGCGCGGGTTTCGATGCCGAGCCGGATCAGGAACTCGCCCTGATCGAGCGGCCCGTGGGCGCGAGCGCCGATGCTCTCGGCAGCCTGCGCCAGCGCCTCGAAATCCACATGCGCGGTCAGGTCGACGAGCCCGGGCGCGCGCAGCGGATTGGCGAATTCATGACTGCGCACCGCCTGGAAGGTGTCGCCGGTCGCGCTCGCGACATGTCCGTAGTCGATGACCAGCGCCGCGCCCCCGCCGCGCACGACGCGCCGCCCGAGCTCGAGCCCGACCTGGTCGGTACGCCATTCGAAGATCGCGCCGATCTGCGCGTTGCGCACCGGCGCTGGCAGCATTTGCTCGAACAGCGGAATCGGATCGCGGGCATGGCTGAACTGGAGGCTGCCGTCGTCGGCGATCTTGACCACGCGCTCGTGCCAGCCGTCCACGCACATCACCGCCTGATGCACCGGCGGCGCATCGAAGAACTCGTTGGCGAGAATGATCGCAGGTCCGTCCGGCACCTCGTCCAGGCCAACGTGCCACTTGACCGGCACGTCGATGCCGCCGACGGCTTGGCGCTGCCGTCGTTCGAGCGCCGGGCTGATCTCGACCAGGTGAACCACCAGCGCCCTGCGGAAGGCGGGCACCGAATGCAACGCGCGCAACGCGTCGAGCAGCATGGTGCCGTGGCCGGGGCCAAGCTCGATCAGGCGGACGTTCTCCGGCGACCCCATCGCTTTCCAGACGGCGGCGGACCACAGGCCGACCAGCTCGCCGAACATCTGGCTGATCTCCGGCGCGGTCACGAAGTCGCCCTTGGCGCCGAGCGGATCGCGAGTGACGTAGTAGCCGTAGTCGGGATGGGTGAGGCAGAGCCTCATGTATTGCGCGACCGACATCGGGCCGGCAGCGGCAATGCGTCGCCGGATTTCGGTCTCGAGCGGCAGAAGCTCGTTTGAGGGCTGCTGGTCGGGTGCCATCGCGTCGTCCGCCATCACCGCTGCTCAGCCGGCGTTTCCTGCATCGCCCGGGGCCGCCGTGCTACGAGGATCAGCCAGATGCCTGCGATCATCAGCGGCAGTGAAAGCAGCATCCCCATGGTGAGCCCGCCCCACAGGAATCCGAGCTGGGCGTCGGGCTCACGGAACAACTCGCAAACCGTGCGTGCGATTCCGTAGCCGAGCATAAAAGCGCCGAGGATGGTGCCCGGCTTCTTCAGCGCGCCCGCGCGCATCATGAGCGCCAGCACCGCGAACAGCACGATCCCTTCCAGGGCGGCCTCGTACAGTTGGCTCGGATGGCGCGGCAGCGGCCCCGCGCCCGGAAACACCATCGCCCAAGGCACGTCCGCCGTCCGGCCCCACAGCTCGGCATTGATGAAGTTGGCGAGGCGGCCGAGGAACAGTCCGATCGGCGCGACCGCGCAGACGATATCGCCGAGCGAGAGGATGGGAATCCCGCGCTGGCGGGCAAACAGCATCACCGCCGCGACGCAGCCGAGAAAGCCGCCGTGGAACGACATGCCGCCTTTCCAGAGTTGCACGGTCTCGAGCGGGTGGGCGGCGAAATATCCGGGATTGTAGAACAGCACGTAGCCGATCCGCCCGCCGAGCACGATGCCGAGCGTTACCCACAGCACGAAGTCGTCGAAATCGACCACGGTGAGCGGCGGCTTGCCGTCCCACAGCCGTTCGGCGCAGATGAGCGCGCGCGCATAGAGCCAGCCGCCCAGGATACCGACGATATAGGCGAGCGCGTACCAGCGGATGGCGAACGGCCCGATCTGGACCAGGACGGGGTCGAAAGCAGGGAAGGGGAGTGCGAGGATCGGCATGTTGTCCGGGAGTTGTCCGCGCCGTGATGCGGGCGACGCAGCCCGATAGTCAAGCGCACAACTGTGGCCAAGCCATGGGTAAGCATACTTTGTTCATATGCCGGGGTCAGGGTCGATTCCGCCGCGCCGCCGTGGCCTTGCAAGGGCGCATTCCAGTTGCCATTTTCGCCTGGTGTCCCGAATCCGAAGTTCGCAAATGGACTCGCGGACTGGCTCTTGCGAACTTCGGATTCGGGACACTAGTGGTCCTTCGATTCTAACATTCGCAAAATCACTCGCTGAAACGGGATGCGAATGTTAAAATCGGACCACTAGTGACACTGACCTCGACCCGAGACCGACCATGACCCAGACCACCAATCGCTTCTTCGACGAAGTCGCCCGGCTGATGAATGACGCGGCCGGCGTAGCGCAGGGCGTGCGGCGCGAGTTCGACACTTTGGTGAAGAACCAGACCGAGCGCTGGCTGCGCGACCTCGATCTCATCAAGCGCGAGGAATTCGAGGCGGTGAAGGACATGGCTCGGCTCGCGCGCGAGGAGAACGAGGCGCTCCAGGCGCGCATCGCCGCGCTCGAGGCGAAGCTTGGCGGCAGTCCGCCGACGCAGCCCGCGCAGCCGACGCCCGGGCAGTCGCCGGGCGGGGTGTAGCGTAACTCGTGTCCCGGGCGCAGCGCAGCGCGTAACGACGTAGCCCGCATAAGCGCAGCGATATGCGGGACAGCATCGCGCTCTGGCATCGCCGATCCCGGATTTCGCTTCGCTCATCCAGGCTACACCACTTCCTTGTCATTCCTGCGCTTAGCGGCTAAGAACCGCGGCATCCGCGGCCCCGACCCCCCTGGAGGCAGGCCGCGGTGTTTTCAATTGCCAATACAAGGACTTGGATACAATGGCCAACGTCAATGAAATGAAGGCGACGGCGCGTCCGAAGGCCGGCAAGGGGGCCGCCCGGGCAGATCGTCGCGCCGGCCGCGTGCCGGGCGTCATCTACGGCGACAAGAAAGACCCCCTTCCGATCTCGGTCGACCATGCCGAGCTCAAGCAGCGCATCTATGCCGGCCGCTTCCTCACCACGATCTACGATCTCGACGTGGACGGCGCCAAGCACCGCGTCATCCCGCGCGATTTCCAGCTCGACCCGGTCAAGGACCTGCCGGTGCATGTCGACTTCCTGCGGCTGAGCGCCGGCGCGAAGATCCGCGTGCGCATTCCGGTGCACGTGATCAACGCCGACCAGTCGCCCGGCGTGAAGCGCGGCGGCACCGTCAACATCGTCGCGCACACGATCGAGGTGATCTGCTCGCCGGAGGAGATTCCGGAATCGATCAACGTCGACATCAGCGGCCTTGAGATCAACTATTCGAAGCATCTGAGTGACACTTCGCTGCCGGCCAATGTGCGCGTGGTGGGCGCGGTCGACCAGACGCTGGTCACCATCGTGCCGCCGTCGGGCTATGCCGAAGAAATGAAGGCGGCCGCCGAAGCGGCTGCTGCCGCTGCTGCTGCCGCCACCGCTGCGGCCGAGGCCGGTGTCGCGCCTGCGGAAGGTGCAGCCCCCGGTGCGGCGCCAGGCGCGGCGCCCGGTGCGGCTCCGGCCGGTGGTGCGCCGGCCGCGGCGCCCACGGAGAAGAAGTAGCGCGTTGCATTTCGTGTCACGCCCGCGCGCCTGCGCGCGGGCACTTTCGTGCGTCAATGCCGGATTGGCTCCGGCAATCCAGCCGCCTACGAAAGAGGTTGGATGGGCGAGATTGATCCGCCCATGACGGTTTCCGGGGCAAATCCCATGCTGCTCTTCGTCGGTCTCGGCAATCCGGGTTCGGACCATGTCGGCAACCGGCACAACATCGGCTTCATGGTGGTGCAGGCGATCGCCAAGCGTCACAATCTCGTGCCGTGGCGGCGTCGCTTCCAGGGCGTCGCCTGCGACGGGCCGATCGACTCCGAGCGCGTGCTGCTGCTGCTGCCGGGCACCTACATGAACGAGTCCGGCCGCGCGGTCGCGGAAGCCGCCAAATTCTACAAGCTCGAGCTCCCCGACATCGTTGTGTTCCA
Organism: Xanthobacteraceae bacterium; assembly: GCA_050725815.1. GTDB lineage: Bacteria > Pseudomonadota > Alphaproteobacteria > Rhizobiales > Xanthobacteraceae > VAZQ01. The sequence continues at coordinate 4,865 of JBOHIG010000127.1, read as the reverse complement.
TGACGAGATCGATCTCGCGGCAGGGAAAGTACGTCTGAAGACCGGCGGCGGCGTCGCAGGCCATAACGGGCTGCGCTCGATCACGGCGCATGTCGGCAACGACTATCGCCGCGTGCGGATCGGCGTCGGCCATCCTGGCGTCAAGGAGCTGGTGCATCGGCACGTGCTGTCGGACTTCGCGAAGAGCGAGTGGCCTTGGGTGGAGGCGCTGTGCGACGTGATCGCCGACAACGTCGTGCTGCTTGCGAAAGGGCACGATGCGCGCTTCCAGAACAAGATCCATCTCGCAATGGACGCCAAGGGCTTCTTCAAGGCCGAGGACTCCGACGAGCCCGGCCCGCGCCCATCCGATCCCAAGACCCCTAACAACAAGACGCCGAAAGAAAAGCCAAGAGAGACCTGATGGGCTTCAGTTGCGGTATTGTCGGCTTGCCGAATGTGGGCAAGTCGACGCTCTTCAATGCACTCACGGAGACGGCGGCCGCGCAGGCCGCCAACTATCCGTTCTGCACCATCGAGCCGAACGTGGGCGAGGTCGCCGTGCCCGACCCGCGGCTCGACGCGTTGGCCAGACTCGCCAAGTCGGCGGAGATCGTGCCGACGCGGCTGACCTTCGTGGATATTGCGGGGCTGGTGCGCGGCGCGTCCAAGGGCGAGGGGCTCGGCAACCAGTTCCTCGCCAACATCCGCGAGGTCGACGCCATCGCGCATGTGGTGCGCTGCTTCGAGGACTCCGACGTCACCCATGTCGAGAACCGCATCGATCCGATAGCCGACATCGAGACGATCGAGACCGAGCTGATGCTGGCCGACCTCGACAGCCTCGAGCGCCGTGTCGACGCGCTGGAGAAGAAGGCGAAGGGCAACGACAAGGAAGCCAAGGAGGCGCTCGATCTCATTCAGCGCTCGCTCACGCTGCTGCGCGACGGCAAGCCTGCGCGTTTCGTCGAGCGCAAGCCGGAGGAAGAGCGTCTGTTCCATTCGCTTGGCTTGTTGACGTCGATGCCGGTGCTCTACGTCTGCAATGTCGACGAGGCGTCGGCCGCGGACGGCAACGCGTTTTCGCGCCGGGTCGAAGCGCGCGCAAAGGCGGAGAACGCCGGCTGCGTGGTCATCTCGGCAAAGATCGAAGCGGAAATCGCCGTGCTGTCGCGGAGCGAGCGCGCGGACTATCTGGAGGCGGTCGGATTGAAGGAGGCGGGGCTCGATCGGCTGATCCGCGCCGGGTATGGGCTGCTCGATCTCGTCACGTTCTTCACGGCCGGTCCCAAGGAGTCGCGCGCCTGGACCGTCCAGCGCAACACGCGCGCGCCGCAGGCGGCGGGGGTGATCCATACCGATTTCGAGCGCGGCTTCATCCGCGCCGAGACCATCGCCTATGACGACTACCTCACCTATGGCGGGGAATCCGGCGCGCGCGATGCCGGCAGGATGCGGCTTGAAGGCAAGGAGTATGCCGTCGCCGATGGCGACGTGATGCACTTCCGGTTCGCGACGTGATTAGGCTGTGTACTCATGAACAGGCTATGTTCGCTTAGCCCCAAAAACGGCGGGAAAGCGGACATGCCGGCAGGTCCGGGTTGGGCCAGGAGCGGACACTACGAAAGTAACTGCACGCTCGGGACCGGACCCGCCAGACCAAAGAGATAAGCAGGCTTCGATCTCCGATCAGCTTCTTCGGCACGTCAACGCCGTGCCACACCGACGTACCTCTCCACGGGACGCTAACTGGGCCACTTTGGGTCAGAGCGGACATCGGCAAGTGTGTGTGCGGATTTCCACATTGACGGACATGCATGAAATTGACGGACATCGTCGCCTGCTGTTGCGCAGTTGCTGCTGGCAGGGCGATCCTCTTCCGTAGCGAGTTGGCACTTGCACCCAACCGCGTTTGAGCGACAAACTTGCTCACCGTATATCAGATAGGAGGCCGTGTTATGGCCGACCAAACTCTTGCTCAAGACCAACGTCAGCACAGCCAGTACATCGACTTCTGGAATAGCATACTGGTGCCGAAATTCATCCGTTGGAAGCACATCCTCGTCGATGGGTTGACGCTGCACAGTGAGGCAATATTTCCGACTTTGCCGGTCCAGCAGGGCGACAAGGTCGTCGATGCAGGTTGCGGCTTTGGCGACACCGCGATCAAGCTGGCAAGATTGGTAGGCCCCTCTGGATCGGTTTTGGCTGTCGATTGTTGTGATGCATTTCTAGAATTCGGGCGCAAAGACGCTAAGGCTGCAGGCATAACCAACATCAAGTTCTTGGGTGAGGACGTGCAGACATGCCCATTCGAACCAATTCATGATTTTTGCTTCTCCCGGTTTGGCACACAGTTCTTTGAAAGCCCCGTAGCGGGACTGCGCAATATGCGCAAAGCGCTCAAGCCTGGCGGCATCATGACGATGATCGTCTGGCGCGCCATAACGGATAACCCGTGGCTCGGCTCGGCAAAGGAGGTCGTGCTGCGCTTTCTGCCGCCACCTGGCGAAAATGCGCAAACTTGTGGTCCCGGACCGTTCTCTATGGCCGATACCGGGGTTGTAACGAAGCAACTGGAAATCGCTGGTTACAGAGACATCACGTTTGAGCGGGTCGACGCTAAGGTATTTGTTGGCAGGGACCTCGACGATGCTGTGGGATTTCAGCTTGCGATCGGACCAGCGGGTGAAGTGTACCGCGAAGCCGGAAAGTTGGCCGAAGAGCGGCACAGCGAAATCACTGCGGCCCTCAAGACACAGCTCGCAAGGCACCAAGGCCCTAACGGGGTAATGATGGATTCAAGTTCGTGGAAGGTAACCGCGAGTAATCCGGCTTAGTTCATCTCCCTGCTTCCTCGATCGACGTCCTCTTTGGGTCAAAGGCGGAAAGGTTCGGACTGAGCAAATCGAATCCGCTTTAGCCTCGAAAGCGAACCTCGACCTCCGAGTTTTATGAGCACACGCGGGCTGCCATGTAATGCCCGCGAGGTGGGGGTCCAGCAGGCACCGACATCGCTTGTCGCGCGGCAATGGCCATCTGAAGCCCTCCGGCTGCCGGATCGTCCGCCTGCGCGGAGGATGACAGCAAGACTACATCCCTCCGCGGTTGCGGATGGCGCCCAGGTGCTCGTTGATCCGGAACATGATCAGCACGTATTCGGCCGCGATGCGCGAGACGATCACCCCGATCAGGACGGCAATCAGGCTGCCGATGACCATGATGAGCCCGCCGATCGGATTAAGGAACATCATCGCCAGCCCGGAAAGGATTCCGGACACGCCGAACAGCAACGACAGGCCGATCGCGAGCCAGTAGAAGACCTTGATGATCGACGGCGTGATAAACCGTTCCCATTGAAACAGGTCGCGTAGGTCGAACATCGAAGTCCTCCTCTAGTCGAAGACAGTGCGAATGGGGTGTCCGTCGCGGGCGGCCGGAGACTGCACCCGCCGCCTGTGCCGGTCAATCGACGTGGTATGACGTGGCATAGTGGCTTTCGCGCCGCCATCGGCCTGCATAGGCTGTCGATCTGACCGTTCGGGGCTCGCGCTTACCAACCACCAGGGAATACCATCGGTCCATGAGCCTTGCGAGCGATCCGACGGCCGACGCAGGGGCGGTGTCCGCGGCCCGCCGCGACGAGCGGCGCGCGGCGGGCGTCGCCTGCGGCGCGCACGCAGTGCATGACGGCTATACCGACGTCATCTTCGTGCTGCTGCCGGTCTGGCAAGCCGAATTCGGCCTCGGCTACGCCGAGCTCGGAATGCTGCGCGGCCTGTTCGCCGGCACGATGGCGAGCTTCCAGATTCCGGCGGCGCTGCTGGCGGAGCGGCTCGGCGTCGCGCCGGTGCTGGCGTTTGGGACTGCGCTGGCGGGGCTCGGCTATTGCCTTGCCGGCGCCAGCGCGGGCTTCGCAATGCTTGCGCTCGCGCTGTTCGTCGGCGGGCTTGGCGCCAGCGTGCAGCATCCGCTCGGCTCGGCGCTGATGGCGCGCGCCTTCGCCGGCCCGCGTTCGCTCAAGGCGCTCGGCACCTACAATTTCGCCGGCGACATCGGCAAGATGACCGTGCCGGCGGTGGCGGCGCTGTTGCTGACAGTGATGACCTGGCGGCCGGCGGTCGCATTGCTCGGCGCGCTCGGCCTCGTCTGCGCTCTGGCGATCTTCCTGCTGACGCCGCGCGATGGGCCGGAAGCGCCGCCCGCACCTTCCGCCGATATCAAGCCCGCCGCCGATACGCCGGCATCGTCGACGCGCTTTGCGTTTCCGGTGCTGCTGTCGATCGGCATGATCGACAGCGCCGCCCGCATGGCGTTCCTGACCTTCCTGCCGTTCGTGCTCGCCGCCAAGGGTGCGAGCCTGCCCACCATCGGCATGGCCTTGACGCTGGTGTTCGCCGGTGGCGCCGTCGGCAAGCTCGTCTGCGCCTTCATCGGCGCGCGCATCGGCGCGATCGCGACGGTGTGGCTGACTGAAGGGCTGACCGCGGTCGGCATTGTCGCCCTGCTGCCGCTGCCGCTCGAAGCCGGCATGCTGTTGCTGCCGCTGATCGGCATTGCGCTCAATGGGACGTCGTCGGTGGTCTACGGATCGGTGCCCGATCTGGTGCCGGCGGAACGCCGCAGCCGCGCCTTCAGCATCTTCTATACCGGCTCGATCGGCGCCGGCGCCTGCGCGCCCGCGGTCTTCGGCGTCGTGGGCGATACGCTGGGCGTCACGGTGGCGGTCACCGTGGTCGCCGCGATGGTGCTGTTCACGTTGCCGCTCTCGCTGGCGCTCAGGCCGGTGCTGCCCTCGCGCCGGGCTTGATGCTTTTTTTACGCTAGTGGAGTGGATTTGACCTTCGCTACCGACCTTGTCGCGGGCACGCGATGCGAATGTCAAA
>JBOHIG010000126.1:0-4255 GCA_050725815.1 Xanthobacteraceae bacterium | reverse complement strand
GCCGCAAGTTCTGGAAGCGAATGTCAAATCCAAAACTCCACTAGTGTCCCGAATCCGAAGTTCGCATGACCATGCTGCAACCGCCCATGCGAACTTCGGATTCAAAGGGACACTAGCAAATATAGCTCGCTAGTGTGGCTTTGGTTCAGAAGTTCGCTCCCGGTCCAGCGGCCAGGTATGGCGAACTTCTGAACCGCCACACTAGCAATCTATACTTGCTAGTGGTCCTTTTGATTCTAACATTCGCAAAGTCGCCTGCCCAAATGGGATGCGAATGTTAGAATCGGACCACTAGCGTCGCAATTCGGAAGGTCACTCAAGCTTCAGCAAGCTGCGGAGCGAACGTCCAAATTGCAACGACGTTACGGGCTTTGGATTTGAAGTTCTGGCAATGAGCTCGCCGAAAAGCGGCAGGAACTCCAAATCCACCTCACAACTGCGCAGACGGGCCCGCCCGAAAACCCCGTCCACCGTTGCGCCCGTCAGGAGAATGATGGCGGCCCGTGGCAAAATTGCGATTGCCGGCCCGGTCAGAACACGTAAACCGCGGCAATGATTCCTACCACCAGCACGCCGGCGCTTACCGTCACCCAGAAACCCAGCCGCTTCTCGATGATCTCGCGCGCTTTCGTGCCATACCGGTGGATGAGGAACGCCACCAGGTAAAACCGCATTCCGCGTGCGACAAATGACAGCAGGATGAAGGGAATGATGGGGTACTCAGCGAACCCCGACGCGATGGTGACGATCTTGTAGGGGATCGGCGTCACGCCTTTGAGCAGGATGATCCACGCGCCCCATTCCCTGTAGGCGTCGCGGAACGCCTCCACCTTGTCGCCGTAGCCGTAGAGTTGCATCAGCCAGAGCCCCAGCGACTCGTAGAGGAAATAGCCGATCGCATATCCCAACACGCCGCCGGCGACCGACGTCACGGTGCAGACGGTCGCGAAAAAATAGGCCCGGTCGGGCCGCGCCAGCGACATCGGTATCAGCATCGCGTCGGGCGGGATGGGAAAGAACGAGCTTTCCACGAACGACACGAAACCCATGATCCACGTTGCGTGAGCCTTGCCGGCCTCGGCAATGCACCAATCATAAATTTTCCTGAGCATGGCGGGTTGCTTAGCGACGCTGCATGCGAATGTCCAATCGCGAATCTGTGCGGGCTCCCGCTACCAAGCCACTCGCCACCGCGAGGTATTAACCGGCCTCAAAACGCGCAGAACCGGCGCCGCCCCGCGGCGACGCCGGCCCGTGCGCTAACGGCGACACCTAGTGATGGTGGTGGTGCCGGTGGAAGCGGTGCCCCCGCCAGCTACGTACATGGACCGGCCGGCGATAGAACGGCCCATGCCGGTGGTAGACGTAACGGTGGGGCCTGGCGGCGATGATCGCAGCCGTGGTGCCGAAGATGACGGCCGCCGCTGCGGCTGCCGCCGCATTGCCGTTGTAAGAACGGGTGCCGGCAGCGGCCGGCTGACTCAGTGCAGTGATCGCAATCGCGGCCGCAGCAGCGGTGCCAATCGCGCGGCTCTTCAAACCAAGCATGATCTTATCCTCGATCGTTGCATGTCCCTCAGATGGAACATCGTCGATCTAACGCGAGCGAGCCTGTCGCGATCATGTCCGGCGAATTATGATTGTGGAATGTAGATCAACGCACGTTCAGAAACGCGTTGTTGTCTGAGCAGGCATTCAGAAAAATATCGTTGTCTACACAAGCGTTCAGGAATGAACCGTCGAATGCGAAAATGTCGCAGCGCGAGTATCGTCGATACGATTGGCATCGCAATCATTCGTCCGCGGCCAGCAGAGAGGCATTGCCGCCCGCCGCGGCAGTGTTGATGGTCACGGTCTGCTCGCTCGCGAAGCGATGCAGGTAGTTCGGTCCGCCCGCCTTCGGCCCGGTGCCCGACAAGCCGGCGCCGCCGAACGGCTGCGTGCCCACCACCGCGCCGATCATGCTGCGGTTGACATAGACATTGCCATGCGGAAGGCGCGCGACGATGCGCTCCACGGTCGCATCTATGCGGGAATGCATGCCGAGCGTGAGCGCGTAACCGTTGGCGGCGATCTCGTCGAGCAGCGCATCGAGTGCGTCCGCACGCCAGCGCACGACGTGAAGAACCGGACCGAACACCTCCTCGCGCAGATCGCCCGCCCGGGCGAGCTCCACGATCGTCGGCGGCACGAACAAACCCGGCTCAGGCAAAGGCTTGAAGCGGTCCCAACGAAAGCGCACGCGGCCCTGGCGATCCATTCCGGCAATCCAGTCGTCGAGCTTCGCCTTCGCCTCGGTATCGATCACCGGTCCAACATGAGTCGACGGCTCCCGCGGATCACCGAGCTTGAGCTCGCGCGCCGCGCCGGCAATCATCTCGATCATCCGGTCGGCGATGTCCTCCTGAAGACAAAGCAAGCGCAGCGCCGAACAGCGTTGCCCGGCGGAACGGAATGCAGAAGTCACGACATCGTCGGTGACTTGTTCCGGCAAGGCGGTTGCGTCCACGATCATCGGGTTGATGCCGCCGGTTTCCGCGATCAGCGGCACGATCGGGCCGTCCTTGCCGGCGAGCGCGCGATTGATTGCGCGACCGACTTCTGTCGAGCCGGTGAAGGCAACGCCGGCCACGCGGCGATCCCCCACCAGCGCGGCGCCGACTTTGCCGTCGCCGGGGACGAGTTGCAGCGCAGAGGGCGGAACCCCGGCCTCTTGCAGGATGCGCACTGCTTCCGTCGCAATCAGCGGCGTCTGTTCGGCCGGCTTCGCCACCACGGCGTTTCCCGCAACCAGCGCCGCACCGACCTGCCCCGTGAAGATCGACAGGGGAAAGTTCCACGGACTGATGCAGACGAACACGCCGCGGCCGCGGTAGCGCAGTTCGTTCGACTCGCCGGTCGGACCCGGCATGGGCTGCGGCGCAAGCTGACGGCGGGCTTCGAGCGCATAGTAGCGGCAGAAATCGACCGCCTCGCGCACTTCGGCGAGCGCATCGTCGAGCGTCTTGCCGCCCTCGCGCTGCATCAGCGCGATCAGCCGCCCACGCCGCTGCTCCAGCAGGTCGCCAGCGCGCGTGAGGATGGCCCCGCGTTCCTCCACCGGCATTCTATCCCAGGCGGCGAAGCCCGCCTGGGCGGCCGCGATGGCAGCGTGAGCGATGCCATTATCGGCCTCGCGCACCAGCCCGACCGGCGCACCATCGACAGGAGAGACGATCGGACGCTCGATGCCTTGGCGAATCGCGTCATCGAGGATAGGCGCGGCTTCGGCCGGCCCCTCGGCTGCGTGAACCTCCGCGAGCAGCGCATCGAGGCTTGCCCGGTCACCGAATTCGACGCCGGCCGAATTCCGCCGTTCCGGCCCGTAGAGGTCGCGCGGCAACAGGATCTTTGGATGCCGCGCATGCTGCGGATCGCCGATCCAGCTTTGTGGCCGCTTCAACAACGTCTCCACCGGCACCGATGAATCGGCCGCCACCGCGACGAAGGAAGAATTCGCCCCGTTCTCCAGGAGCCGACGCACCAGATAAGCGAGCAGATCGCGATGGCCGCCGACCGGCGCATAGACCCGCACCGCGGCTTGCGGATGCTCGCTCGCCAGCGTCTCGTAGAGCGCCTCGCCCATACCGTGCAGGCGTTGGAACTCGTAGCCTTGTACCCCGCCTGCGTCTTCGATCACGCTCGCGACGGTGAGCGCGTTGTGGGTGGCGAACTGCGGATAGAGGCGCGGGCGGGCGCGCAATAGTCGCCGTGCACAGTTGTCGTAGCAGAGATCGGTCATGGCCTTGCGGGTGAACACCGGATAATCGGCGAGCCCGCGTTCCTGGGCACGCTTGACCTCCGTGTCCCAGTAGGCGCCCTTCACCAGACGAACCATGAGCCGGCGGTGGAGTGTGCGCGCCACGTCGTCCAGCCAGTCGATCACCACCGGCGCTCGCTTCTGATAGGCCTGCACCGCGAGCCCGAAGCCTTCCCATCCGCGCAGCGAGGGATCGGCCAGCACCTTCGCGATCACGTCCAAGGTAAGCTCGAGCCGATCGGCCTCCTCCGCGTCGACGGTGAAATTGAGATCGTGGCCGCGGGCGAGGCGCGCCAGCTCCAGCACGCCCGGCGCGAGTTCAGCGAGGACACGTGCGTGGGACACCGCTTCGAAGCGGGGGTGCAGGGCCGAAAGCTTGACCGAGATGCCCAGCCGGTTCGGTAGCACATCGTGCCCCGCAATCGCGCCGATGGCATCGATGGCGGACACATAGGC
>JBOHIG010000125.1:0-19610 GCA_050725815.1 Xanthobacteraceae bacterium | reverse complement strand
GTTGTGGATCGCGACCGTCGCCGGGCTCGTGTTCATGCTGGGCGGCCTCTCAATCACGGTCGGCGCGCTCAACGGCGTATCGAGCAGCGGCGAAATCCCCAAGGACACCGGCTGGTGGGTGCGTTTCCTCTATTACGCGCTTGGACTGGCGGTCTGCGCCGGGCTCGCCTCGATCGGAACCTGGGTCGCATTCGGCGGCGGCACGCGCACATTCGGCGGCAGCGGCATGATGTTCGTGCCGCGGAGCTGGGGCGAGATCGTCGGGCGTTCGGTATTCGGCGTGGGCGCCGTGGTGACCTGGCTGTGCGCGATTGCGCTCGCGGTCAGCGGCGCGCGCAAGCTGTTCAAGCGCGAGACCGGCTGAGGGCTAAGCTGCGCGCCGGCGCTCGTTTTGGCCGAGCGGGCCGCGCGGCTCCGGCACGTAGTATTTCCCGATCCGCACCATCGGGCGCGGCTGGACCAGGATCGACAGCAGCCGGTCCTGCAACGCCCGCGGCGAGGTCGGCTTTAGCAGAAACTCATGCACGCCGAGCTGGATCGCCTCGCTCACCTGGGAGCGCTGCGCGCACGCCGTGAGCATGATGATCGGCAGGTGCGGCTTCGGGAAAACCTCAGGCGAGCGCACGATCCGGATCACCTGCGGGCCGCTGAGCACCGGCAACTCCCAATCGAGGAAGGCCACGTCCGGGTTGGCGGTGCGGATGATGTCGAGCGCGGCGACGCCGTCGGCCGCTTCGTAGACCGTCTTGGCGCCGATATTCATCAACATCGTGCGCGTGAGCCGGCGCGTATAGGGACTCTCGTCGACGACCAGGATGCCGAGGTCACCAATCAGCTTTTCGGCTTTGTTCGCGGGCATCATGCGGGCGCAGGCTCCATTGCTGCTGCGTGGTAACGGGCGCCGCCCTGCGGTTCCGCTAAGGAAAGCCGCTCAATTTTCTGCAATTCCAACGTGCGGCCGTCACACGCCATTTCATTTCCGGCCGCGGCCCGCGCAATTCGATCGGTTCGATCACGGATGCTTAACCGTCGGCTGCGGGCTATCGCAGGATGATCGCATTGACCCAGTAGCAGTTGCCCTTCTGTCGCGAGAAGACTGCGCCCCAGTCAAGCCCGCCCATGCCGTTGCGCGGCTGAAATTGGATCTTGAATTGCTCGATCGCGTCCGCATTCGGCGTCGAGAAGCGCTTGACCCCTACGGAAGGGCTCCACTTGTAGATCTCTTTCGTGGTCTCGTTACGGACGGCGACGATATATTCCGTCTTGGAGATCCGCAGCGCGTCGCGCTTGAGGCCGGCAAGCATGTCCTCGGCCTTGATCAGGATGGCGTTGCCGATGTCATTGAGCGAAATCCGCCGCCATCCCGGCTCGTCCTTGGCCTGGTCCACGAGCGGGATCACCATGAGATGGAGCGTGCTCGGGTCCTTGGTGGCGTCCTCGTCGCATTTCTTCATCGCCTCCGTCAGCCACGCAAGATCGTCGTCGGGCTTGGCGTCGGTGCCGTCCGGCAACGTGGCCGGGCGCATGACGATCAGCGCAGCCGCGGCCAGGACGACCAGGGCAGCGAGTGCCGAGCCCCACAAGCCGATCTTGATCAGCGTGCGCCGCGCCGGGTTGGGCGCGCCGCAATTGGCGCAGGCGCCGGCCGACAGTGCAACAGATTCGCCGCATTCAGGGCAGGTGGTCACTGGCATCGCGTCAGGTTGTTGTTCCCGCCGGCAGTTCATCGAATCCGGTAGAATATTTCAACGAGCAATCGCGCCGCCGCCGAGGCGCCGACCGCCCAAATCCGCGGTATTAAACTTAACGCCCAACATTCTCCACAGTTGCCTTGCGCTCGTCACCATTGGCGACGAACTGAGCGCCCACCGGTGCCGGACGTGCCGCCGTGCCGGATTGCTCCAAAGGACGATCGCCGATGTTTCACTCCGCTTCCCGATGCGCCATCGCTACGCTGCTGCTGGCGGCGATGCCCGGTTTCGCGCAAGCGCAGGGCACGCTCGAGGCGCGCTACACGATCTCGCTCGCGCGCATTCCGATCGGGACCGCGAGCGCGACCGCCGACATCGTGGATGGACGCTATCGGCTGACCGTGAGCGGGCGCGCCAGCGGCATGCTGCGGGTGATCGCCAGCGGCGAAGGCTCGCTGACTGCCAGCGGTGCCATGATCGACGGCCGTCCCTCGCCGGCGGAGTTCGTCGCGCGGACCACGACCGACGACGATACCCTCGACGTCAGGCTCGGCTTCGATGGCGGCAACGTGACGGCACTGGCGGCATCGGCACCGCCGCCGGGCCCCGACCGCATCAAGCTGACCGAGGCGCACCGGGTCGGCGTGCTCGATCCCCTGACGGCGCTACTAATCCCGGCCGGCGCGGACGGCAGCGGACCGAGCGAGGCGTCGTGCAACCGTACCCTGCCAGTCTTCGACGGCCGCCGCCGCTACGACCTCATGCTTGCGCACAAGCGCATGGACACGGTGAAAGCCGACAAGGGCTATTCCGGATCCGTCGTCGTGTGCGCGGTAACGCTGAAGCCGATCGCCGGCTATCGCAAGTCGAGCAGGCTGGTGAAATTCCTCACCGATGGCCGCGACATCGAGATCGCGCTGGCACCAGTCGCCGGCACGCGGATGCTTGCGCCGTTCCGCGTTTCGGTCGCCAACATGCTCGGGAATCTGATGGTCCATGCCAGCCGCTTCGAGGTGCTCGCGCCCTCCTCGCAACGCGCCAGCGCCACGACAGGGCAGGCGCAGTAGCATTCCTCTTGTCGTCATTACCGGGCTTGACCCGGGCACCTATCTCGTTTCGTAAGCATGGATTGCCGGGTCGAAAGGGCGTTCACATCCGTCTGCGACGGGCGATGCCCGGCAATGACAAGAAGGATTGTGTCAATGGCGCTGCTCATTAAGGCCGCCGAGCTCAGGGGACTGATCTCAATTCCGGAAGCGATTGCGGCGGTCCGCAACGGCTTCCGCGACCAGGGCGAGGTCCCCGCCTATTCGGCGCCGCGCATCCGCATCCAGCACGAGGACCGGCGCGTCAGCGTGCACCAGGGCGGCTGCCATCGCCTCCAGGTCGCGGGCATGTTCATCCATGTCGAGCGCTTCACCTTCAAGGGCGGCTCGCAGCAATACGAGAAGGCCGGCAAGCGCGTCTACGTCGCCTATGACAGCGAAACCGCCGAGCTGAAGACCATTATCGTCGGCTCGCTGCCGCTATTCGACGAGCCCGAGTCGGACTGGTTCGGCACCGAAACCCCGATCACCGGCGCCGTCGGCACCGACATTCTGGCGCGGCCGGACTGCCGCGTGCTCGGCCTCTACGGCACCGGCCGGCAGGCGCGCCGCCACCTGGTCGCGATGTGCACGATCCGGCCGTCGATCGAACGAGTGCGGGTGTTCAGCCGCAGCTTCGACAACCGCGCAGCTTTCGCCGCGCGCATGCAGCCGCAGGTGAAGGCGCGGATCGAGCCCGTCGAGACGCCGGAGGCGGTCGCGCGCGGCGCCGACCTGATCTGCCTAGCAACCGGCAGCAACGTGCCGGTCCTGCTGGGCGCGTGGCTCGAGCCGGGGCAGCACGTGACCTCGATCGTGGCCAGCAACAAGGGCGTGTTCCTGCAAGGGTCGGTGTCGCGGCCGCGGCGCGAGTTCGACGACGACGTGATCGCGCGCGCCGACCGCATCGTCGCCACGCTCAAGGAGCAGGCGATCATGGACGAGCAGGCCGACCTGTTCGAGCCGGTCGCGAAGGGACTGGCGTCGTGGGAGGGCATCGCCGACCTCGGCGAGCTGGTGGCTGGCAAGACCCACGGCCGCCGCTCGGCCAGCGAGATCACCGTGTTCAAGCAGAACTCGGACCAGGGCGTCGGCTTCATGGCGCTTGCCAAGCTGGCGCACGACAAGGCGCGCGCCGCGGGCGTGGGCACGGAAATCTAGAGCTCCATACCTTTCACCGCCAGATAGACGACGGTCATGACCGCGCCGGCGGCGGCAGTCCATTCCGGGTGCTGGCAGAAGTTCCTGGCGGTGGTGCAAACCTGCTGCGCCCAGGACACGTCGACACCGGTCTGCGCTCCCGCCCAGTAAAGCAGGATGGTCGTGCCTGCGAGCATGGCCACCATTACGGCGGCGATCGATGAAAACGTAACGCCCCGCCGGCCGGCATTGAGCGCCGCACGCGGGCCGCAGCCCGGCAGCAGCAGCATCTCGGTGGTGATGGCCAGCTGCCGGCCCACCGCGTGGGCCGGTGCCACGGTCAACTTGCGCTGCCGGCGGAATTGCGCCCCTTCGAGCTCCTCCACTTCGCCGTCCTCGATGAACTGGACGCCAAGATGGCCCTCATTGCGCCACACAACGCGACACGGGCGGCGCGAGGCCGCACCGCCGCCCTGATCGAGGTGGAAGACATGGGGCAGAAAATTCGAATGCGCGGCGCTCAGGCGTGCGCCGCCCGCCGAGATGTCCCAGAGCACGCAGGGAATTTGAGCGCCGCTGCTATAGATGATCCGCGCTGCATTGCGCTTGGGTGTGCGTTTGGACCGACGCAGATCGCGACCGCTGTCACGTGCCAATTCGCCCTCCCACGCTCGACTTCGCCCGCCGCGAGTCGCGACCTGACCAAGTTCCCGGTCGCTCAACTTGGCGCTTTCTAAGCAAGGGCGCTTGAGCAAGTCCTAGGCCGGTCGTTCAATTTTGAGGAAACTCCCCGATATCGCCGGGCACTCCTTGTCACTCCTGCCGATTGGACGGACAATGTCGTAATGAGACGGGCCGTCGCGTCATTGGTCGCACCACTATGCGCGTGCTGGTTCGCCTGGTGCGGTGCGCCAGGTTCCAATGCCGCGCCGCTTGCCTTCGGCATGACGCCCGAGGAAGCCTCCGCGGCGCTCGGCTTGCCGCTCGCCTACCATTCCGGCCGGCGCGGATCGGAGCTTTATCTCGCGGTCGGGCATGCCGGCATTCCGGGCTTCTATCCGACCGACCATGGCATCGCGCTGCAATTCCGCGGCGGCCGACTGACCGGCTGGAAGAAGGACTGGCACTTGCGCCGGCCGGGGCCCTTCTGAGGCGATGGCACCGCACATTCCGCTTTCGGTTCTCGACCTTTCCCCGGTTGCGTCCGGCTCATCCGGCGCCGAAGCGCTGCGGAATTCGCTCGATCTCGCACGCCTCGCCGAGGACCTCGGCTACACCCGCTACTGGGTGGCCGAGCACCACAACCTGCCGTCGATCGCAAGCTCCGCGCCGGAGATCATGATCGGCCAGATCGCGGCGGCGACAACGCGCATGCGGGTTGGCTCAGGCGGCGTGATGCTGCCCAACCACGCGCCGCTGATGGTGGCGGAGCGTTTCAAGGTGCTGGAAGCGCTGTTCCCCGGCCGCATTGATCTCGGCATCGGTCGTGCGCCCGGCACCGATCCGGTCACGTCGTATGCGCTGCGCCGCCGGCAGCAGGATTCCAGCGGCGATGATTTCCTGGAACGCTTCCAGGAGCTGATTCTGTTCGAGCGCAACCAATTTCCGGAGGGACATCCGTTCCGCGCGGTTCACGCCATGCCGGCGGACAGCCCGCTGCCGCCGATCTGGCTGCTCGGGTCGAGCGGCTACAGCGCGCAGCTTGCCGGCATGATCGGCTCGGGCTTCTCTTTTGCGCACCATTTCTCCGACTACGATGCGGCCGCAGTGATGCTGAGCTATCGCGAGCATTTCAAGCCGTCGGAGATGCGACAGACGCCCTACTCCATTCTCGGCTGCGCCGTGGTCTGCGCCGACAGCGACGCGGAGGCGGAGCGGCTTGCGACTACGCTCGATCTCAACTGGGCGCGCCGCGCGCGCGGCGAACACCTGCCGCTCGCGAGCCCGGAGGAAGCGCAGACCTATCCATACACGCCCGTCGACCTCGAACGCATCCGCCATCGCCGCGCGCGGCTGTTCGCCGGTTCGCCCGCCTCCATCGTCGAGAAGCTCACCCCGCTGATCGAAGCCACCAAAGCCGACGAGGTGATGGTGACGACCATGGTCTACGATCACGCGGCGCGGCGGCGCTCGTATGAGCTGCTGGCGCAGGCGTTCGGCTTGTGCGGACAGACCGACGTGCTAGAACCCGGCCGGGAAATGTAGATCCGCCGGGCAGGAGACCCTGCCGCCGTTTTGTAACAGGAGGTAACGTTGGGAAAGCAGTTCACGCTCACCGCCGCCGACCAGCATCAACTGGGCGCCTATCGCGCCGATCCGTCAGGACCGTCGAAGGGCGGCGTCGTGGTCATCCAGGAAATCTTCGGCGTCAATCATCACATCCGTGCGGTCTGCGACCGTCTGGCTGCCGAAGGCTACACCGCCGTCGCGCCGGCGCTGTTCGATCGCACCCAGAAGGGATTCGAATGCGGCTATACGCCCGACGAGATCGCCAATGCGCGCAAGTTCGTCGCCAATCCGAACTGGGACGCGATGCTGAAGGACACGCAAGCCGCAATTGACGAGCTCAAGCAGGAAGGCCCGGTCGCCATCATCGGATTCTGCATGGGCGGCAGCATCGCGTTCCTGGCGGCGACGCGGCTGAACGGGCTGTCATGCGCCATCGCCTATTACGGCGGACAGATCTCGAAATTCGCCGACGAGAAGCCGAAGGTCCCGATGCAGATGCATTTCGGCGAGAAGGACCAGGGCATCCCGATGACCGACGTCGAGATGATCAAGTCGAAGCGCACGGAGAGCGAAATCTACACCTATCCGGATGCGCCGCACGGCTTCCACTGCGACGAGCGCCAGAGCTACACCAAGACCGCCGCCGAGGCGGCGTGGCCGCGTGCGCTCGCGTTCCTGCAGAAGCATTTGAAGTAGTAGGACGCCGCGTTCGCGGCTTGCTCCGTCACCTCTCCCCGTACGCGGGGAGAGGGAAGAGGTCAGAACCACCGTTCCTTGACGATGATGGTGTCGCCCGGCCGCAAGCGCGTGAGCAGCGGCACGGAGTTGCGACTACGTAGCATCCCGCCCTCGGGGCGGTCGATCTTCACGTCCCAGCGGTACGCGCGCGGCGTATAGCCGCCCGCGATCGCCACCGCAGTCTCGACCGTCATGTTCGGCACGTAGGGGTACTGCCCGGGCGCGGTCACCTCGCCGAGAATGAAGAACGGCCGGTACACCTCCACCTCGATGGCCACATGCGGCTCGCGGATGAAGCCGCGGCGCAAACGCGCGGCGATAGTGCGCGACAATTGCAGCGTCGTCAGCCCGCGCGCGCGCACCGGACCGATCAACGGTATGGTGACGTTGCCGGTGGCGTCGACAAAATAGGAATTGGTCAGCCCTTCCTGACCGAACACGGTGATCCGCAGCTTGTCGCCGGTGTCGAGCGTATAGGGCGGCTCGGCCGGGACCGCCACCACCGGCGCTGGGGCAACCCCTGCGACCGGCACGGCCGCGATGGGGGCTGCGACGACCGGCGCTGCGATAACCGGAGCAGCCACCATTGGCGCACGGCGCCGAGCATAGGCCTGATGATCGAGATCGCGTGGCGCGTGGGCCGCGACTGATGCAACAGCAACATTGGGCGGGGCCGCCGTGCGCATGCATCCGCTGGCGGCGAGCGCAAGCATTAACAGGACAATGAGGCGGCCTGGCCGCATGCGGCGAATCCGTACCCAACTGAAACAGTTAACGGATTAACGCCGGATATGGTTAACAAAGCCTCACGGCCGCGAAGAATATGCCCTGCCGGGGCTGAAAACACGGTGGTTCCGCACTCAACCTTTGCCGACGGAACCGCGCGCCGAGGGCGCTTTCTCCTCCTTCGGTTTGCCGGGATCCGATAGCCGGTCGGAAATCACCACCGCCAACAATGAGCCCAGAAACAGAACGTGGATGCCCACCAGCCAGGCGAGCTTGGCGGCGTCGGGCGATCCGGCCTGCTGCTCGATATTCATGAAGGCCTTGAGCACCTGGATTGCCGAGATCGCGACGATCGAGGTCATCAGCTTCTGCTTGAGCCCGCCGAAATCGACCTTGGTCATCCAGTCGGGACGATCATGCTCGCCGACTTCGATCTTCGACACGAAGTTCTCGTAACCGGAGAGAATGACGATCAGCACCAGGTTGGCGGTGAAGGCGAGGTCGATCAAGCTCAGCACGCCGAGGATGACGTCAGAGTCGGTCGCGCCCGGAATCTTGAGCACGAAGTGGAAGAATTCCTTGCAAAAGTGAAACAGCATCAGCAGCAGGCACAACGCGAGCCCGAGATAGAACGGCGCCAGCGCCCAGCGACTCTGGAAGAGAATGTTTTCGATGATCCGCTCAATCGTCGTCATCGCCGCCTCCGGCATCTGATACACGGGGATAGAACAGCATGGGCGGTCGCCGCGCAAAGAAAAACGCGCAGCCTTCGGGAGCACCGCGCGCTACTAATTGAGAACCCGGCGTCAGGAAGCTGCGAGTCCTGCTCCAACGGGGCAGCTCACGCCGGTGCCGCCCAGACCACAATAGCCGAACGGATTCTTCGCCAGATATTGCTGGTGATAGTCCTCCGCGAAATAGAACGGCGGCGCATCCACGATCTCGGTGGTGATGGCGTCGTAGCCTTTGGCTTTGATCGCCTTCTCGTACATCGCCTTTGAGCCCTCGGCGGCTTTGCGCTGAGCGGCATCAAACACGTAGATGCCGGAACGATATTGCGTGCCCACGTCGTTGCCTTGGCGCATGCCCTGCGTCGGATCGTGACTCTCCCAGAAGGTCTTGAGCAGCTGCTCGTAGGACACCGTCTTCGGATCGTACACGACGAGCACCATCTCGTTGTGACCGGTGCGGCCGCTGCAAACCTCCTCATAGGTCGGGTTGGGCGTGCGACCGCCGGTATAGCCGACCGCGGTAACGTGGATGCCGTCGCCGAGCTCCCAGAACTTGCGCTCGGCCCCCCAGAAGCAGCCCAGGCCGAACATCGCGGTTTCCAGCCCGGCCGGATAGGGCCCCTTGAGCGGCCGCCGGTTGAGAAAGTGCGCCTGGGCGGTCGGAATTGGCGTCGAGCGTCCTGGCAGCGCATCGGCGGCGGACGGCATCTCGGACTTCTTGCGGAGCATGAACATGGTGGGTCTCCGTGATCGCGATCGATCTATCGTGACGCCAATATAATGCGTGTGCGCGGCCTTGGCACTGCCACCCGGCATCACATCCGCGCTGGCGGTCCTTTGGCCGTCCGGGATGACAGCTTCGGGGTTTGAACGGGAGCCGCTCAATCGCGCGCGTAGCCGATCAGCGGACGCCGCTTGCGTCCGATCAGAACGAGCAGCGCGCCGATTACGACCAAGGCAGCCCAAGCCGGGGCATCGAGGATGTTCTTGGCGACCGGGTCCCATAGCCACGGCGACCAACCGTCGAGAAAAGGCTGCACTTGCGCCAGGCTGCCCTCGTGGACGGCGCTCCAGACCTCGCTAACCCGGGTGATATACAGCCGCTGGTCGGCGATCGACTTGGTGCCGTCGTACACCAGGAATATGAAGGCCAGCGCGAGCGACAACAGGCCGACAAATCGAAGCAGAAATCGGATCATGGAACGGTCATACCGAAATGCGCGCCTTCGAGGAGTCCTTCGCTTACCCTTGTCGCTGCGTCCATTCAATGCGCTCGATTGGCCGTTTGCGGCCTACCCGCGCGCAGTTGCATGGCTGCGCCCGAGCGTCGCCATCCCTTGAGCGATAGGCGCTCTATCCGCTAGTTTGCACCCGGGCCACGGCGCAGTTGCGTGGGATTGGCGTCAAGAGGTTGAAATGACTGAAAAAACCAGTGGCCGCAGCAAACGGCCGGTGTTCACCGACCAGGAAGCGCTGCTGTTTCACAGCCAAGGACGCCCGGGCAAGCTCGAAGTCGTTGCAACCAAACCGATGGCGACACAGCGCGATCTGTCGCTCGCCTATTCGCCTGGCGTCGCCGTTCCGGTGCTCGCCATTGCCGAGGATGAGAACAAGGCCTTCGATTACACGACCAAGGGCAATTTCGTCGCCGTCATCACCAATGGCACCGCCATCCTCGGGCTCGGCAATCGCGGGGCGCTGGCGGCAAAGCCGGTCATGGAAGGCAAGGCGGTCCTATTCAAACGTTTTGCCGACATCGACTCGATCGATCTTGAAGTCAACACCGAGAATCCGGACGAATTCATCAACTGCGTCAAGTTCCTCGGCAAGGGCTGGGGTGGAATTAATCTTGAAGACATCAAGGCGCCGGAATGCTTCATCATCGAGCAACGCCTGCGCGAACTCCTCGACATCCCGGTATTCCACGACGACCAGCACGGCACTGCGATCATCGCCGCGGCAGGCCTTCTCAACGCGCTCGACCTTACCGGACGCGACATCCGGTCGACCCGGCTCGTCTGCAACGGCGCAGGCGCTGCCGGCATCGCCTGCCTCGAATTGCTCAAGGCGATCGGATTTGCTCCCGAGAACCTGATCCTCAGCGACACCAAGGGCGTGATCTACCAAGGCCGTACCGAGGGCATGAACCAGTGGAAGTCGGCCTACGCGGTGAAGACGTCGGCGCGCACGCTCGAACAGGCGATGATCGACGCCGACGTTTTCTTCGGGCTCTCGGCGAAAGGCGCGGTCACACAGGACATGGTCAAGATGATGGCGCCGCAGCCGATCATCTTCGCGATGGCCAATCCCGACCCGGAGATCACGGTGGAGGAAGTCGCGGCGGTGCGCAACGACGCCATCATGGCGACCGGCCGCTCCGACTATCCGAACCAGGTCAACAATGTGCTCGGCTTTCCCTACATCTTCCGCGGCGCGCTCGACGTGCGCGCGACCACCATCAATATGGAGATGAAGATCGCGGCCGCGCGGGCGCTCTCGGAGCTCGCCCGCGAGGACGTGCCCGACGAGGTCGCCGCCGCCTATGGCACGCGGCCCAAATACGGACCGGACTACATCATCCCGGTGCCGTTCGATCCGCGGCTCATTTCCGACATCCCGCCGGCTGTCGCCCAGGCGGCGATGGATTCGGGCGTAGCGCGCAAGCCGCTCGCCGACATGGAGGCCTACCGGGCGAGCCTGCGCTCGCGCCGCGATCCGATCGCCGGCGTCCTGCAGCGGGTCTATGAGCGTCTGCGCCGGCGCCCGCAGCGCGTGGTCTTCGCCGAAGGCGAGGAGGAGCAAGTCATCCGCGCCGCCGCCACCTTCGTGCAGCAGGGGCTTGGCACGGCGTTGCTGGTCGGACGGGAGAATCCGATCCGCGAGACCGCGAAGAATCTCGGAGTCGAACTCGGCCATGGCATCGAGATCATCAACGCTGCGCTGTCCGATCGCAATACGGCCTATGCGACCTATCTCTATGAGCGGCTGCAGCGCCGGGGCTACCTGCAACGCGACGTGCAGCGCCTGGTCAACCAGGACCGCAACCACTTCGCCGCATGCATGGTCGCGCTCGGCGACGCCGATGCCCTGGTCACCGGCGTCACCCGCAATTTCTCAGTTGCGCTCGAGGACGTGCGCCGTTGTATCGATCCCAAGCCCGGTCACCGCGTCGTGGGCATTTCGCTGGTGCTGGCACGGGGGCGAACCGTGCTGGTTGCCGATACCGCTGTCGCCGAGGCCCCGAACGCCGAGGAGCTTGCCGATATCGCTGTCGAGGCCGCCGGCGTCGCGCGCCGGCTCGGCTATGACCCGCGGCTTGCCATGCTCGCGTTCTCGACCTTCGGCCATCCTCCGGGCGAACGCGCGGCACATGTGCAGAAGGCCGTGCAGATCCTCGACCAGCGCCACGTGGACTTCGAATACGACGGCGAGATGTCGGCCGATGTCGCGCTCAACATGGACCTCCGCGAAACCTATCCGTTCTGCCGCCTGTCAGGCCCGGCCAATGTGCTGATCATGCCGGCGTTCCATTCCGCCTCGATCTCGACCAGCATGCTCAAGGAGCTTGGCGGCGCCACCGTGATCGGACCGATCTTGGTGGGTCTCGACCGGCCGGTGCAGATCGTGCCGCTCTCCGCCAACGACACCCAGCTGGTCAATATGGCGGCGCTCGCGGCGTTCAATGTGAGCGGCTAATAGGACGCCTGAACGATGACCGACAAACTTCGCGGCGTCATTGCAGCCATCGCCACTCCGGTGGACGACGCCGGAGCGCCGGACCTCGCCCGCGCGACCGCGCTGGCGCGCGATCTGCTCGCCAATGGCTGCGACGGGCTCAATGTGCTCGGCACCACCGGGGAAGCAACCTCATTCTCGCTCGATGAGCGCAAGCGCGTGATGACCGCCTACAGAGACGCCGGTGTGCCACTCGATCGACTCATGGTTGGGACCGGGGCCGCCGCGGTTTCGGACGCCATCGCGCTGACCCGCCATGCAGCCGAACTGAGGTTTGCAGGCGCGCTGGTGCTGCCGCCATTCTATTATAAGGGCGTGCCGGACGCGGGGCTGATCGACTATATCGGTGCCATCGTCGAAGCCACGGCCGTGAAGCCGATTCCGCTCTACCTCTATCACTTCCCGGCGCAGTCCGGCCTGCCCTGGCATGTGGGACTGGTCCGTCAACTCCTGGCGAATCATGGCGCGCGCATCGTCGGATTGAAGGACTCCTCCGGCGACATGGATTATGCCCGCGCGGTCGCAGCCATCTCGCCAGCGTTCAAGGTTTTCCCCTCGACCGAGGCAGCCCTGCTGGATGCGCGCAAGGGCGCCTTCGCTGGGTGCATCTCGGCGACCGCGAACCTCAACGCCGATCTCTGCGCCCGCGGCTTCCACCAGGGCGACACCGGCGCGCTGGACGCCGCCGTGACCATCCGCAAGCTGTTTGACGGCAAGCAGCTCGTGTCCGGCATCAAGGCGCTCTTGGCGCATATCCGGGGCGATGCCGCCTGGGCGCGAGTCAAACCCCCGCTGGCCCCGTTCCCAGCGGCCGACCGCGGTGTCGTGGCCGCCGGCTACGACAGCGTGCGGGCGAAATCCGCGGCCTGAACGTCCCTTGAGGCCGGTTTTGACTCAATTGGTCGGTGCGACTATAAGCGGCGCAAATTGGCGGCGTTTCGCCGCCACTCTCATTTTCCGGCAACGGAACCAAACGATCGAGACCAAGCATGGCCAATACCAGTTCAGCCAAGAAGGCGACGCGCAAGATCGCGCGACGCACCGAGATCAACAAGGCGCGCCGCTCGCGCCTGCGCACCCATATCGGCAAAGTCGAGGACGCGATCGCGACCGGCGATAAGGGCCAGGCGGTCGCGGCCTTGAAGGCAGCAGAGCCGATCATCATGCGCGCCGCCCAGCGCGGCATCGTGCATAAGAACGCGGCCAGCCGCAAAGTGTCGCGGCTCAGCCAGCGCGTCGCGAAGCTCGGCTAGAGTCTGGATCAGACTCTAGCTTCTTGTTGAAGCATGATCTTTTCCGAGAACCGGTTCCCACTTTTCGGGATCATGCTCTAGAGTTTCATTTCATCGATGCAATCGAGCACGAGCCGCGCGCGGCTCCTGCCTGCGCGCGCAGGACGTCGGCGGAGTGCCGGCAGGCCGCGGTGTCATCGTGCTGTTGTAAAAACGCCACGGACGCTCGCTAATCTTCGCACACGGCATCGGCGCGTTTGCACGATCGCGCATCCGTGCGCGAACGGTTTGCGACGCAGTGGGGTTACCCTGTGATTTCGAGCAAAAAATTGGCTGTTTGCAGAAAGATTTAATGGGAAAGCAACATCGGGGACTTTGAATCTGCGGCAACAACGCCACACTCGAGCGCGCAACGAGAAAACAAATTTGCGCGCATTGTCGCTTTCAAAACTCTCTACGAAAGTTGCGCAATTGCGAAGGTGCTTCAAAGAGTTAACATGGAATTTCCGGATCGCGCCGGCATGCGAGTCGCGGTTGTGCCCGCAAAATGGGCCTAAGTTGCACTTTTCAAAACCATTGCAGCAATGACGGCCCGTGCTATCAATTAGAAATCGCCGCCGCGCTTTCTGGCGGTTTTCAAAAAAGACGGTTCGTATTCGAGCTCATCGAAGGTGAGAGGTGCTGACTTGTGCCTACTTGCTGGCAAATCAGCGCAAAGCTAGAAGCATCGTATATGGACTGGTGTGAATGCCTCTTATCGTCACGCTTATAAATGGCGAGCGAGGCGGAATTGATGCGGGGTTACTTCGAGTAGTCGGAATATGTAGAGCACCATCGTGAAGTGCGGACGCGATGGACAAGGGGGCATTATGACGACAACGACACAGGCTTTCCAGAATTCACGGCCTCAAGTTTTTGCGGCCGAAGCTAGTCCTATGCCCCGGCATCTTTCCGACGTCACCGATACTGCACGCGGGCCGGCACCGCCCGGCCGCTGAGTGATCGCCGCTCCGAAGGCGGAGTGCTTCCAGTCGCCTTCGGTTCTTCTCCTCCCTTTATCACCTGTCGTTCGAGTTCGCGTTGCGTACACCCTGTCCGGGTGCGTGGAAGTATCGGCGTTCGAAAAAACGGCATCAACCCTCGCGAACGAGAAATCGAGACGACACAATGACAACAACAGGGCAGGAACGCTGGCGGCAGGTGCGGGAAAGGCTCCGGATCGGAGTCGGAGAAGACGTCTTTTCGAGCTGGTTCGCTCGCATGGAGCTTGAAAGCGTCGACGGCGAGACCGTGAAGCTCTCAGTTCCGACGCGCTTCCTGAAGAGCTGGGTGCAATCCCACTACGCCGAGCGGCTGCTCGCCTGCTGGCAGGCGGAAACGCCCGAAATCCTGCGTATCGAGATCACGGTGCGCTCCTCGGTGCTGCGGCCGCTGCCGCTAAAGGCGAAGTCCGTTGAGCCGCCCCAGTCTTCACGCGAAATCAGCGAGATCAGGGCCGGCGGCGAGAAGCGCAGCCTGGTGGCACCGATTTCCGCCGTTCACGACGCGCTTGGCGGCTCCCCACTCGATCCGCGGCTGACCTTCGAGACGTTCGTGGTCGGGCGCTCCAATACGCTCGCCCATGCTGCCGCCAAGCAGGTCGCGCAGGCGCGCCGCGGCGACGCAGTGATGTTCAATCCGCTGTACATCCATGCCGGCGTCGGCCTTGGAAAGACACACCTGCTACAGTCGCTGGCTTGGGCGGGGAACGCGACCAGCGAGCGCAAAGTGCTCTATCTGACCGCGGAAAAGTTCATGTACGGCTTTGTCGCCGCGCTTAAGGCGCAGAACGCGCTCGCCTTCAAGGAGGCGCTGCGGACGATCGACGTGCTCGTGATCGACGATCTCCAGTTCCTGCAAGGCAAGTCCACTCAGGCCGAGTTCTGCCACACCCTCAATGCGCTGATCGATGCCGGCCGGCAGGTGGTGATCGCCTCCGACCGACCGCCTTCCGACCTTGAGACGCTCGACGAGCGGGTGCGCTCGCGGCTCGCCGGGGGGCTGGTGGTCGAGATGGGATCGCTCGGCGAGGAATTGCGGCTCGAGATCCTCAAGTCGCGCGTGGCGGCGGCGAGACTGCATCATCCGGGCTTCGACGTTCCCGGCTCCGTGCTCGTCTTCATCGCCAAGACCGTGACCCATAACGGCCGCGATCTGGAGGGCGCGCTCAATCGCCTCCTGGCGCACAGCAAGCTGACCAGCCAGCCTGTGACGCTCGAAATGGCCGAGCGCGAAGTGCGCGACCTGATCCGCCCGCAGGAGCCCAAGCGGATCAAGATCGAGGAAATCCAGCGGATCGTGGCCAGGCAATACAATGTGAGCCGCGCCGACCTCTTGTCCTCCCGGCGCACCGCCAACGTGGTGCGTCCGAGACAGGTGGCGATGTACCTGGCCAAGACATTGACGTTGCGCTCCCTGCCGGAAATAGGTCGCCGCTTCGGCGGCCGCGATCACACCACCGTTCTGCATGCCGTGCGAAAAATCGAAAACCTCGTAAACAATGACACGACGCTGGCCGAGGAAATCGAAATGCTGAAGCGGCAGCTTCAGGACTAGGATTTTCCGCTGCGCGGCCATCGGGCTGCCAATCCATGTCCCGGGCCGCGCGGCAAATTGTCTGCCGCAGCCCGGGCCCACTTGCGAGGATTCGACTGGAAAACCTGCCCGCGCCGGCCCTCTGCCCTTGCGAAATTTGCGCTCACGCGCCACTTTCGGTACCCACCGCGTCAACCAGGAGTCGCCGATCGGGCGCCGTCCGGCATGAAGGTCACCGTCGAACGCGCATCGCTGTTGAAGTCGCTCGGACACGTTCATCGCGTGGTGGAGCGGCGCAACACAATTCCGATTCTCGCCAACGTCCTGATCCGGGCCGAGAACGCCAAGCTGTCGTTCAAAGCAACCGATCTCGACCTTGAAATCACCGAAACCATCGCCGCCGAGGTTTCGCCCGGCGGGGCCACCACGGTGCCGGCGCACATGTTCTACGAGATCGTGCGCAAGCTGCCGGAGGGCGCGCAGATCGCGCTGGAAGCGTCGGGCGATCGTGCCATGCTCGCGATCCGAGCCGGCCGCTCGAAGTTCACGTTGCAGACCTTGCCGGAGAGCGACTATCCCGATCTCGCCGCCGGCGACATGACCCACAGCTTCAAGCTCGGCGCTGCCGATCTCAAGCGCCTGGTCGACAAAACCCAGTTCGCGATTTCAACCGAGGAGACGCGCTACTATCTGAACGGCATCTACCTGCACGCGGCCGGCTCCCCTAAGGCACAAACGTTGCGCGCGGTGGCGACCGACGGCCACCGGCTGGCGCAGGTCGAGTTTCCGCTGCCGGCTGGCGCCACCGGCATGCCGGGCATCATCGTTCCACGCAAGACCGTGGGCGAGGTCCAGCGGCTGATCGAGGACAACGAAGCGGAAGTGACCGTTGAGCTGTCGCAGGGGAAGATCCGTTTCACCATCGGTGATGTGGTGCTGACCTCGAAGCTGATCGACGGCACGTTCCCGGATTACGGCCGCGTCATCCCGGCCGGCAACGACAAGGAGCTGGTCGTCGACAAGAAAGAGTTCGAGCAGGCGGTTGACCGCGTCTCTACGGTGTCGAGCGAACGCGGGCGCGCGGTCAAGCTCGCGCTCAGCAACGGACGGCTGGTGCTGTCGGTAACCAATCCCGATTCAGGCAGCGCCACCGAGGAGCTGGAGGTCGAATACACCGCCGACCCCCTCGATATCGGTTTCAACTCCCGCTACCTGCTCGACATTGCGGCGCAGATCGAAGGCGAGGCGGCCGTCCTCAAGCTCGCCGATCCGGGCTCACCGACCTTGATCCAAGACAAGGACACCAAGGGCGCGCTTTACGTGTTGATGCCGATGCGGGTCTAGTGTGGCGGTTCAGAAGTTCGCCTACTTAACCGCTGGATCGGGAGCGAACTTCTGAACCAAAGCCACACTAGCAAAGCTATACTTGCTAGTGTCCTTTTGAATCCGAAGTTCGCAAACAGCGGTTGCAGCATGGTTGTGCGAACTTCGGATTCGGACACTAGCGACCCGAACCCCTCTTGCGTTGATCTCCATTATCATTGCCGGATCTGAGTTCGGCAGCCCCCTGCTCGTTCGGCATCCAGACCGTCACATCGTCCGGCCGATAGTGCGGAACCGGCTGAGAAAATCCAGCAACCGCATCCGCCCAGAATTCCACCGCCTCGACGTCTTTGCGCACCCGCTCGATCGCATCGAGGAGATGGCGTGATACGGCGTCGCGCGCATCTCCCGTGTCCATCATCGAGCCCTCTCTGTTCTGTTCCCCCCTTCTGCTTCGGTGAAAGCCGCCCCCAGCGATCATACTGGCGCTGCCATACACAACAGATTAAGCACACCCAGACGCCTTTTGTTCCGCCAACCGAAGCTGCTATGTCCGCGTAGATTCGTCGCTAATCTGCGCAGGGCGGCGCCATTGCGTGGTTCCAGCCGTCATGTCTGCGCTGCGTCATGTGCAGGGGTTTGCACCCTTTCCGGTTCCACCAATCTCGATGACCGCCGCCCGCATCCGCCGCCTGACGCTCACGAACTTCCGCAGTTACCGCGCTGCATATGTCAGCGCGGATGCGGACAGAGTCGTGCTGGTCGGATCGAACGGCGCAGGCAAGACCAATCTGATCGAAGCGATCTCGTTGTTCTCGCCCGGGCGTGGGCTGCGGCGCGCGACGCTGGACGAGGTCGCCTTCTCCGAGGGCGACGGCTCGTGGGCGGTATCGGCCGACATCGAGGGCGCACTCGGCCTGGCAATGCTTGGCACCGGCATCGAGGCGCCTGCCGGCGAGGAAGCGCCCGCCGCGCGCAAGTGCCGCATCGACCGCGAGCCGGTGCCCTCGGCGACGGCGTTCGCCGACCATCTGCGAATCATCTGGCTGGTCCCGGCCATGGACACACTGTTCAACGGACCGGCGTCGGAGCGGCGGCGGTTCCTCGACCGGTTGGCGCTGGCAGTCGATGCCCAGCATTCCAGCCGCGTCTCGGCTCTCGAACGCTCGCTGCGCTCGCGCAATCGCCTGCTCGAGGAACAGCGCCCGGATTCGCACTGGCTCGATGCGGTCGAGCGCGAGACCGCCGAGCTCGCAGTCGCGGTCGCGGCGCTGCGGGCCGAGACGGTCACGCGCCTGCAGGCGGCGCTCGCGGCGCGCCGCGATCCGCAGTCGTCGTTTCCCGCCGCCGAGATTTCACTCGACGGCTGGATGGAGCGGATCGTGTCCGACCATCCCGCCATCGAGATCGAGGACCGCTACCGCACGGTGCTACGCGACAACCGCGCGCGCGACGCCGCCGCCGGGCGCACGCTGGACGGACCTCACCTCACCGATCTGTCGGTGATCCACGCAGCAAAGGGCACCCCTGCTCCCGACGCTTCGACCGGCGAGCAGAAGGCGCTGCTGATCGGGCTCATACTGGCGCATGCCGGGCTGCTGGCCGAGATGTCGGGATTTGCCCCAGTGCTGCTGCTCGACGAGGTCGTCGCCCACCTCGATCCAGGGCGGCGCCGATTGCTCTATCGCGAGCTCGAGCGGATCGGAGCGCAGGTCTGGATGACCGGCGCCGACCCGGCCGCCTTTTCGGAGATCGAGGGTCGCGCGGAGATTTTCGAAGTGAGCGCGGGGACGGTCAAGCCGGCTGGCTGAACGGGCGGCGGCATGTTGCGCACCCCTGCACGTTGCGTTTTCCGGAGCGGCAATGTCTTCCAATTCCAATGCTCTTTCGGGCGCCTGAAACGTTAGCAAAGCGGTCTTTTTCGCGGCGATTTTCGGCCCCGCTTTTTCGTCGCCGGAGACCTTTAAATTTATTGACGAATCAATATATTAACGGGGATCGATTGACCCTATACGGCACCCCATTTTCGTGTCAAACCAAACCTCGTCAAAACGTGCGTCCGGCGCGCGATTCGAAAGTCCTGCCCATGGCTGAAGCTGCCCGTCAGAAGGGGCCCACCCCATCCGACTACGATGCGGAATCGATCAAGGTCCTGAAGGGTCTCGACGCCGTCCGCAAGCGGCCGGGCATGTACATCGGCGACACCGACGACGGCTCCGGCCTCCACCACATGGTCTACGAGGTCGTCGACAACGCCATCGACGAGGCTCTGGCCGGCTTCGCGAAGCAGGTCGACGTGGTGCTCAATCCCGACGGCTCGGTCACCGTCCGTGACGACGGCCGCGGCATCCCGGCCGACATCCACAAGGGCGAGGGCGTCTCCGCGGCCGAGGTCATCATGACCCA
>JBOHIG010000124.1:0-21185 GCA_050725815.1 Xanthobacteraceae bacterium | reverse complement strand
TCGAGCCCTTCGCCCATTCGAAGCTGTGACGCTTGGCCTGGCCGTCCTGCCAGACTTCGGTGGTGCCGCGGCCTTCCAGGATCAGCACGACCTTTTCGTACATATGCTTTTCAACATTCAGCGCGCCGGCGCTGATCCTGTGCGGCACCTCGGCGCCGAACGTGATGAACCTGCTCGACAACCCGAGCTTCATCTTCGACTGCCCGCACGCCTTCACCGAGCGGTTCTCCGGCGCCGACGACTTCTTCAAGCCCAATGACGACGTGGTGCCCGATCCGATCCGCGGCCTCGCCATGCGCCGCACCAATTTCGTGCCCGACATCGTCAACACCGAGCTGCCGCTCGACAACCGCCGCTCGCCCGGCTACCGGCGCGTCGAGCCGCAGATGGCGAACAACCGTTTCTACGTCTGGATCGGCGAGCACGAGACCGGCCGCTATTCCAAGGCGCACAAGCACCAGTCCGCGGCCGTGCTCGTCTGCGTGAAGGGCAAGGGCTACACCTACACTTGGCCGGAGGCGCTCGGCACGCAGCCGTGGAAGAACGGCAAGGCCGACAAGATCATGCGCCAGGATTACGAGCCGGTCGGCCTCGTCTCGGCGGCGCCGATGGCGGGCGACTGGTTCCACCAGCACTTCGGGACCAGCAAGGAGGCGCTGCGCATCAGCGCCTGGCATGGGCCGAACAATCAACGCGCGCGCCGCGCCGGGCGGCCGGGCGAGCAGCTCATGGATTTCGGCGCCATCGATCTCAACAAGGGCGGCAGCGCGATCCCCTATCACCAGGAGGATCCCGCGATCCGCAAGGAGTTCGAGGCGACGCTCGCGAAGGAGGGCGTCAACAGCCGCATGAATCCGGAGTTCTACGACCGCCCGCCGGCCGAGGGCGAAACCGTGATGGGCGACGTGATGTGATGGATTGCGGGGTTCATTGTTGTCACGCGGCGCTGGTTATTGCGCCCTCGCTGCGTTTGTTGTTGCGCCCTCTCCCCGGCGGGGAGAGGGCAATTCAGAGTGTCGACAACGAATGGTGGGTGAGGGGGTTCGAGCCCATCGAGAGTTTGTAGCCCCTCACCCCACCCCTCTCCCCTCCGGGGAGAGGGAGCAGGCCGAATGCGGGGCAAGGCTGTGCCACAATCCCTCGAAGGACTCGCAAGACTATGAAACGCAGCGCGGACCGCATTCTCACCACCCATGTCGGCAGCCTGCCGCGGCCGGCCGACCTGCTGGCCATGATGGAGGCGAAGGAGAAGGGCGGCACGTTGGACGCCAAGGCATACGACACGCGCCTGCGCGAAGCGGTTGCCGAGATCGTCAACAAGCAGGTCGCGCTCGGCATCGACGTGATCGACGACGGCGAATACTCCAAGCCGAGCTTCGTCACCTATATCAACGAGCGGCTGGGCGGCTTCGAGGTCGACAAGGAATCGACCGGGCAGAGCCACTGGTTGAAATCGCGCGAGGCCCTGGCGTTTCCCGAATACTACAGCACGCCGGCCGGGCTCGGCCCGCCGCGGCCGCCGAACATGATCTGCACCGGTCCAATCACGTACAAGGGTCACGATCTCCTCAAGCGCGACCTCGACAACTTCAAGGCTGCGCTCGGCAGCGTGAAGGCGGCGGAGGCGTTCGTGCCGGCGATCTCGCCGTCGATGCTCGAGGACCGGCACAAGAACGCTCATTACAAGTCCGACGAGGAATACCTGTTCGCGATCGCCGATGCGCTCGCCGAGGAATACAAGGCGATCGTCGATGCCGGCTTCCTGGTGCAGATCGACGACCCACGTCTGGTCTCGTACTACACGCTGCGGCCGGACCAGAGCGTCGATGACTGCCACAAATGGGCGGAGCCGCGGATCGCGGCGCTCAACCACGCGCTGCGCGACGTGCCGACGGAAAAGATCCGCTTCCATACCTGCTACAGCATCAACATGGGTCCGCGCGTCCATGAGATGGAGCTCAAGGACTGCGTCGACCTCATCCTCAAGATCCGTGCCGGCGCCTATTCGTTCGAGGCGGCGAACCCGCGCCACGACCACGAATGGAAGGTGTGGGCGGACGTCAAGCTGCCCGAGGGCACCATCCTCATTCCCGGCATCATCACCCACTCGACCGTGTTGGTCGAACATCCGGAACTGGTCGCCGAGCGCATCGGGCGTTTCACCAATGTGGTCGGGCGCGAGAACGTGATCGCGGGCTCCGATTGCGGCTTCGCGACCTTCGCCGGCTCCAAGGAGGTTCATCCCTCGATCGTCTGGGCCAAGCTCAAATCGCTGAGCGAAGGCGCCGCGATCGCGTCCCGGCAATTGTGGGGCTGACGCAGCCTCGCGTCGCGCGCAGCGGGTGGCCGGCGTTTGCCTCTTTGGCGGTTGAAAAAATCATGGCCGGGGCGAGCCCGGCCATGATGCACATCGCGTGAGTTGGCTGGACCGCTCAGCCCGGTGGCTGCCCGCCAGGCGGTGGCTGATCGATCGGGCCCGCGGACTTGGTATCGAGCAATCCGGTGACGTTGCGCACCACCACGCGGCGGTTCTCGGCGCTCGGTCCCTGCGTGGGCACCTTGAGATTCTGCTCGCCGTAGCCCTGCGTCACCAGGTTCTCCGGCGGGACCTGGAAGTTGGCGGTGAGGATTTCCGCAATCGACTCCGCGCGACGGTCCGATAGCGAGAGGTTGTCCTCCGGCGTACCGACCGCGTCAGTGTGGCCCTCGATCAGGAACACCGCGCTCGGGTTCTCGCCGACGACCTTGAGAATCGCCTGCGCCAGCGCCTGCAACTGCGGGGTCTGGTCGGGCGTCACTTCCCACGAACCGGTGGCGAAGTTGATGGTGTTGATATCGACGCTGCGCACATATTCGCGCACCGGAGCGTTGTAGCGGATTTCGTCCAATGAATAGAGGCGCGGGGGCGCCTCGATCGGCGGCGCGGACAGCGTCTCGTAGAGCAGCGCCGGCGCAGCCACGGCAGCGGCCAGGCCGACGATATAGCGCGCGCGCGGAATGCGCACAACCGGCGGCCGCACGTTGAGGAAGAAGCTCGGCGGGCCGCCGCCGTATCGGCGGTTGTTGATGATGAAGACCTCGCGTCCGCCCGGGTAGCGCCGGTAGCGCCGCAGGATCCGCCCGTTGGCGTCGGTCACGGTGACGACCTCGTAGTCGCGGAAGCGCACAAAGCTGTAGCGGTCGCGTCCGCGCGTTTCGAAGCGTGCATTACCCCAGCGCCGCAGCCGCGCGGAATCGTCGTAGCGGATGATCCGGCGGTTGTTTTGGAAGATAATCGTGCGGTTGCCCGGCTCCGAGATCACGCGAGCGCCGGAGGCGTCGGTGCGCTCCTTGCGTTGCGCCTTGACGTCCTTGACGTTGCCTTTCGGGAGCTGCTTGCCCTTCGGCTGGACGAACTGCGCGCCGCCAGGACCGCCGGGTCCCTTGGGCGTGACTTGCTTCTGCTGAGTGCCGCCGGCAGGCGCCTTGGGCTCAACCTGCTTCTTCTGCGGCTGCGTGCCGCCGGGTCCCTTCGGTTGGACCTGCTTCTTCTGGGGCTGGGTACCGGCGGCGGGTGGCTTCGGCTGCACCTGCTTCTTCTGCGGCTGCTTGCCGGTGTCTTTGGGCTGGACTTGCTTCTTCTGCGGCTGGGTGCCTCCGGGCCCTCCTTTAGGCGGGACCTGTTTCTTGGGCGGCTGGGTGCTGCCGGCGGCCTTGGGCGGCGCCTTCTTCTGCGGCTGCGCGCCGGCTCCTTTGGGCGGAGCCTTTTTCTGCGGCTGCGTGCCGCCGGCCGCTTTGGGCGGCACTTTCTTCTGCGGTTGTGCGCTGCCGCCGGGTCCCTTGGGCGGAGCCTTCTTCTGCGGCTGCGCCTTCTTCTTCTTGGGGTCTTCCTTCTGCGCCAAGATGACGCGTCCGTCCGTGGCGGCAGCCCCGGTTTGGGCGGAGGCGCTGCTCCATTGCGGGAAAGCAAACGCGCAGGCGATCGTGGCCGCCAGCAGGGCGTTCCGATGGGTCAGGGCGTGCTTCGCGAAACGCGACAGTGTGTGCAATAGCGCCTCCTTGTGAGCGTCGACAGGCCAATAAATCGGGTTCCTAGACTACTATTGCGGCCGGAATTAGTTGCATGAATTCATGAGGCATTCAGCTTCCGGCGCGCCCGCCAATCTGGAACTTCGCGTGGCGTCATCGCGTAGCGCGACGGATTTCCGGTCGGCGCGATAGTATCCGCTGGAAGGCGGTCCGATCACGATCGTGTCCTTGATCGAACGCGTAAGGTGGGCAAAATCGTCGGCCATACGTCGATCGTGGGTCCGGCGCGCACGATTTTGCCCACCAGCAGCAGTCGATGATCGCCTTTGCAGGCCGCGATTCAAGATGACGCAAGATGACGCAAGATGACGATTGAGTTGGAGCAAGCAATGACCGCACGCGTCGGCCTCATCATCCCGTCATCGAACCGCATGGTCGAGCAGGAGATGGTGCATGCCTTTCCTGACGGCGTCTTTCCTCACATCACCCGCTTGCGCATGACCGGGCCGAACCGCATGGGGCAGGACCAGTTGCTGCCGTGCGTGGAGGAGGCGACCCGCGCGCTCGCCGACGCCAAGTGCGACGTGGTCGCGTTCCATTGCACCGCCAACTCCATGGAGGAGGGCGCCGATGGCGAGGGGCGCATCCTCGCGACGCTGACCCGCGGCGGCGCCGCCCGCGCCACCACCACCGCGACTGCGATCCGCCGCGCGCTCGATGCGCTCGGTGCGAAGACGGTCGTACTGGTGACGCCGTACAGCCAGGCGGTGACCGACCACGAAGCCGAATTCCTCAACGATGCCGGCTACGACGTGATCTACGCCAAGGGCTACGCGCTCGCCAGCAGCGACGCCTATTGCGCGACGCCATCGCAGGTCTGGCGCGACCGCGTGCTCGAGGCGGCGCGGCCGGACGCCGACGTCTATTTCCTGAGCTGCGCCAACATCTCCGTGTTCGGCATCGTCGAGGACCTGGAAGCGCGGCTCGGCCGCCCGGTTATCACCAGCAACCAGACCGTGATCTGGGATGCGCTTGAGCGCATCGGCTGGCGCGAGCGGGCGGGTTGCCCGGGACGATTGTTCGCAGCGTCCGCTGTTGCGGACGGCGCGCCGCTGGCGCAACGTGGTTGACGAGGAACGTCCGGAGCGACCCATGAAGATCAGCCTGCCTCTATCGATCGCGCTCGTGCTTGCCGCTGTACCGGCGTCGGCGCAGGATAAGGTCGCCGAATTCTACAAAGGCAAGCAGTTGCGCCTGATCGTGGGCTCGTCCGTGGGCGGCGGCTACGACCTCTATGCGCGCGCGCTGGCGCGCCACATCGCGCATCACATCCCCGGCCAGCCGACCATCATCGTGCAGAACCTGCCGGCCGCCGGCGGCATGGTGATGACCAACCAGCTCTACAGCCAGGGTCCGAAGGACGGTACCGTGCTGGCGGCGCCGCTCAACGGCATTCCGACGGCGCCGATGCTGGTCGCCGGCTCGCAATTCGACGCGGCCAAGCTCAACTGGCTCGGCAGCCTGCAAAGCGAAACCTATGTGGGCTTCGTCTGGCACACGGTGTCGATTTCGAACGTCAAGGACGTGGCGACCAAGGAGGTGCTGGTCGGCACCACCACGGTCGGCACGACGATGAACGACTTCCCACTGCTGCTCAACGACCTGCTCGGCTACAAGTTCAAGATCGTGCGCGGCTACAAAGGCACGTCGCAGATCGACATCGCCATCGAGCGCGGCGAGATCCAGGGCAACGCGGGCATCGGCTTGGCATCGATCAAGACCCGACGACAGAAATGGATCGACGAGAAGAAGATCAAGTTCATCGTGCAATATCAAAGCAAGCCTGATCCCGAGCTGGGCAACGTGCCGATGGTGCTGAGTCTGGCGAAGTCCGACGCGGATCGGCAGGCGATGCGCTTGTTATTTGCTCGGACCGAATTCGCGCGGCCCTATTTCCTGCCGCCGGATGTGCCGAAGGACCGCGTGCAGGCGCTGCGGCGCGCGTTCGACGCCACCGTCAAGGACCCGGCCTTCGTTGCCGAAGCGCGCAAGCTCAAGCTCGACCTTTCGCCGATGACGGGCGAGGCGTTGCAGGCGCTGGTGGGCGACCTCGCCAAGACCCCGCCTGCGACCGTCGCGCGCGTCCGCAAGGCGCTTTCCGCGCCGGCGGCGAAATAAACGTTCGTGAAAAATAGTCGCGCTTCGATTCTTCCAGACGAGGTAATCTCCGTGCATGCTCCCGCCGCATCGCTGCGCCAGCGCATGTCGATGCATCACGGCAACAAGCTCAAGATCGGCCTGTTCGGGTCGAACTGCTCGTCCGGCCGCGCCGTCACCACGGTGCCCGAACGATGGAGCGGAAGCTGGCCCGACAATCTCCGCCTCGCCCGCATGGCGGACGACGCCGGCATCGACTTCCTGCTGCCGATCGGCCGCTGGAAGGGCTACGGCGGCGACACCGACTACCAGGGCGAGACGCTGGAGACGATCTGCTGGGCCTCGGGCCTGCTCGCCTCGACCAAACGCATCACCGTGTTCGGCACCGTGCATGCGCCGTTGTTCAACCCGATCATCGCGGCCAAGGAGATGGTCACCGCCGACCATATCGGCGAAGGCCGCTTCGGGCTCAACATCGTGGTCGGCTGGAACGAGGGCGAGTTCGAGATGTTCGGCGTCCAGCAGCGCGAGCACGAGGCGCGCTACGACTTCGCGCAGGAATGGATCGACGCCATCAAGATGGCGTGGTCGGACAAGGAAGATTTCGATTTCGACGGGAAATTCCTCACGCTCAAGGGCATCCGCGCCAAGCCGAAGCCCTATGGCGGCGGCCAGCCGGTGATCATGAATGCCGGCGCCTCGGCGACCGGACAGGCGTTCGCGATCAGGAACTGCGACGCCTTCTTCGTGCGGCCTTCGCGGGTGTCGCTCGACGAGACCGCGCAGCGGGTTGCTGGCGTGAAGCAGGCGGCGCGCGCGCTCGGGCGCGAGATCGGCGTCTACACGGTGGGCGTTATCACCTGCAAGCCGACCGAGCAGCAGGCGCGCGATTACTACCAGCACTGGAGCGTGGAGCTTGCCGACTGGACCGCGGTCGACGGCATCCTCGCGATCAAGAACATCACGCCGCAGACCGTGCCGATGGAGGAGTTCAACCTCAAACGGCGGCAATACACCGAAGGCATGGGCGGACTCTCGATCGTCGGCGATCCCGACCAGGTGGCGAAGCAGCTCGCCGACCTGAGCGCGGCCGGGCTCACCGGCATCGCGGTGTCGGGCGTGAACTATCTCGAGGAGCTGCCGTTCTTTGCTGCCGAGGTGCTGCCGCGGTTGCAGCGGCTGGGCGTAAGGGAGGTGGTGGCGTGATGTATTTGCGGCGCGCGTTGATGTGCCCTCTCCCCGTTGGGGAGAGGGCTGCGCGGACGATCGGCACTGAGAGCGGGGTGAGGGGGGTCGAGCCCATCGAGAGGATGTAACCCCCTCACCCCATCCCTCTCCCCTTTGGGGAGAGGGAGCCCACAGCATGTGCCGCATGTAGAAGCAACCACCGCCCACCGTTGCAGGCCGAAATGCGCGCGCCTTTGCCCACCCTACAGCCTTGTCACCGTCACGTGCAGCACGGCGGTGCGGCCGCCCTTCACTTCCTTGATGGCCCGGTCGAGGGCCGCCGGCACCTGCGCCGGATCGGTGAGCTTCTCGCCATAGTGGCCGAAGGCTTCGCCGACCTTGGAGAAGTCGACGCCCTCCGGCAGGTTGGCGGCGAACTCGTCCTCCACCTTGGCGTCGCCGTCGGGATAGACGCGCAGCGTCGACTCCTTCACGGCCGACCACCCGCCATTGTCGAGCACGATCGACAGGATCGGCAGCTTGTACTGCTTCGACGCGCCGTACACCGAACTCGGCACGTTGAAATAGAAGCTGCCGTCGCCGACGATCTGGATCATCATGCGGTCGGGCGCGGCAAGCTTGGCGCCGAGCGCCATGCCGCCCGAGGAGCCCAGCCCGCCGCCGCCGACGCGGGTGATCGTGCCGGGCAGTGGACGCGGGATCTGCTGCTGCACCGCCGGCGAGTTGCGCGCCGCCTCGGCGAACACGATGTCCTTGGCGTCGATGCGCTTCGCAAGCTCCGCGCACAGGTAGTGCGAGTTGATCGCGCCGGCCTTGCCGGGGCTGGCGGCGAGCTCGGCGGCGCGCGCCTTGCGCTTCTCCGTCTCGCCAGCGAAGCCCTTGACGCGCGCGGCGGCCACTTCGCGAAACGCGGGCGAGGCCTTCTGCTTCACCGCCTCGAGCAACTGCTCGACAATGCGGGCGCTGTTGCCTTGTAGCCGAAGGTTCGCCGGGAAGCTCCACATCGGCGAGCCGCTTTTCAGCACGTCGATGTCGATCTGGCCCCAGAAGGTCTTCTCGTTGATCTTGGTCTCGCGCGGGAAGAACGGCACGTCCACATCGACCAGCAGCCCGAAGTCGGCTTCGCCGATCTGTGCGCCCGCGCCGAACCCAGAGAAGCAGGGGCTTTCGTGGGAGAAGTTCGACACCATGTTCGCTTCGAACAGGCGGATGCCCGCAAACTCGGCGAGTCGCACGATCGCCTCCGAAGCGCCGGGCGTGCGCCCGGCATAGGAGGCGAGCAGAATCGGGTTCTTCGACGCGAGCAGCGCGTCGGCGAGCTTCTCCACCAGCCGCGGATCGGCGCCGACCGGCTCGGTCGCGCCATAACGCTCGCCCGGATAGGAGCGCACGTCCTCGTCGGCCCAGACCTCAGTGAGAATTTCGCGCGGCAGCATCAGGTAGCACGGACCCTTGGGGTCGCTCTGCATGATCGAATGTGCGCGGCGGATGACCTCTTTGACCACAACGCCGGAGGGCAGCGTCCATTCCCATTTGGTATAGGGACGCACCAGGCTAGCCTGGTCGAACGGCTCCTGCACGAAGTGGACGTAGTTGTCGCGCGTGCCGGTCAATTCACCGTGGGTCGTGAACGGCGCCTTGCCCGCCATCAGCAGCACCGGCAGGCGGCTGCGATAGAGATTATGCATGGCGTTGGCGGTATTGGCGGTGCCGACGTCGACATGCACCAGCACGCCCTGGCCGCGGCCGGTGACCATAGCGTAGCCACCGGCCATGTGCGCCGCGGTGTTCTCGTGCGGGCAGACGATGATGGTCGGCGACTTCTGGCCGCGCCGCTTGCGCCCGGCGAACGCCTCGATGATGGGCGCGTGGTCGGTGCCCATGTTCGAGAACAGATAGTCGATGCCGACCTCGTTCAGGCCTTCGATGAAATAGTTCGCAGCCGAATAGCTGGCGATGTTTGAGCCGGTGTCCATGGTTACTCCCCGAGGTCGAGCGCGCGTGTGATCAGGTCGATTTCGCCGGTGATCATACTGGTGCCAGCGCACGGGGCAACCGGCGTGTTGGTGTAGGAAGAATGCTTTCGAACCAGCGCCGCGCGATCAGGCGTCTGGTCGGCGCATTGCAGACCTCATCGTCCGGCCCTCAGCGCTTTTCATACGGACCGAGGAAGCGCGCGCCATTGAAGTGAATGAGATGCGTAGGGTTGTCGGCAATCCACACTTCAGTTTCCCAGGAAATCGCTTCCGAGTATTTCGTGAATGTCCGACGGTCCGGAAATGCGCTCACATACAAAAGTCCGGCTGAAGATTTGGCAAACAACTTGTGTAATTCCTCGTGCCGTTTGCCGTCGACCGGGCCGTGAGACGTGATAGCCTCCGCGATCACAAGCCAATTCCTTTTGCCGTAGTACATTACCACATCTGGCATCGTGCCGTGATTGTCGACCGCGACTCCGAGCGACTTTAGCAACGCTTCATCGAAGTGCCCCCACTTAATCTCCGGTGTCGCCAATATAGACGAGTTGCCCGCCAGGAACGTATCTCGGCCCGAATTGCTCCCATATCTTCCGAATGAGCGTGCTGTGCGCGCCGGGACTCAAGGTGATGCATTGCCCGTCTTCGAGCTTTATCGGCACCATTTCCATTTCACGATGCTTCGCATACTTGGTCGCAAGGCCTTCTCGCGCAACCACGTAGCCTTTGAGCTTTAGATTGTATTCGTCGGTGCCAAACGATCGCAGTAATGCAAGGCACGTCGGTTCGATTTGATACACTGCCTTTGGGCTATTGACCGGCCGGTCGGGCTCATCGGGATTGTAGAGGGCGATGCCCGCGTCTACAAACTGGTGCATTGTTTGCCGGCGCACGGTCTCACGCGTGTTCGGTGCATACTCCTTGTCGTAGTGATCTCGTGCCCAGTCCATGATCGGGGTGATGCCCATTAAAGGATCACTTGCCTCCGA
Source organism: Xanthobacteraceae bacterium (assembly GCA_050725815.1). Classification (GTDB taxonomy): domain Bacteria; phylum Pseudomonadota; class Alphaproteobacteria; order Rhizobiales; family Xanthobacteraceae; genus VAZQ01. Next base: position 10,867 of record JBOHIG010000124.1, on the reverse strand, counting down.
CCAGTGTTTGTTATGAGGCAGATTCACCAGAGCGAGAAGACAAAGGGCCGAGCGCTCGTTCTGCTGCATACGCGGCATATCGAGTTCTGCCAAAACGGAGAGCGCTTCTTTAATCCGCCCCGCCCGCGTCGTCATGACCTGCCTCAATAAAATCGTCAATCTTCCGCTGATCGAGCGTATCTTGTTTTCCCGCCCACTTACCGAAATGAATCAGAGTTTCCTTTTTGGGGAATCTCATTGTCCGCAAGTCTGTGGCATTTACTTGCGTGTGCCCACTGAAATTCCTGAAATGTTGATCGACGATCGTTGAATTGAGAAACAGCGAAACCCCCCGTGCTAATTCCGGACTTATGCCATTCTTTCGGGAGTGAATTACGTTCAGATGGTTTTCAAATCCGTAGAGCTCGAATGGTAACTCACGTGGGTCAACCACGTAAGACACGATGCGCCTCTTCTCTTCTTTTGCGGAAAATCTTCGCGTCACCGCGTACCAACCTTGCGGCATCAGCCATTTCCTAGTGCTCTCGTTGACGCGCAGAGCATTAGGCTTTTTGTGTTGTTTTGGCCATTGTAACCGTCCGCCAGCGAAATGGTGCGCATACAGCAATGGCACAGTGCCCTCAACCGGCTCCGCGACTGAGTGCTCTCGCAATCGAAAGTCCACAACCGGCCCGGTCGCGACGTCGAGGCCAAGCTCTGCCAAAGTGCAAGAGAAGAGCAGGCCTACCCCGTTTAGTTCGAACGTCGGGACATGAATGAAGCGTTCCGGGTCGCTCGCCTTCACAACATCTTCAAACGGCACCACACGCTCTCTATAGTGGTCGAACGTCGCGCCATCCGAGGTCGACAATAGAACTGATTCCTGCTTGCCGCCCTTTTCGAGCCGGATAATGATATTTTCTTGCAAAACGGCGTCGTCGCGAAATGCCATGCGCCGACTTTCGAATACATGGATTTGCTTGATAGCAACGCGATCTAGGAGCCACCGCCGAAACGGTCGAAAGTACATGCCGTTGCAAAAGCTTCGCGGGATAATGGCGACGAGCTCTCCAAGAGGAGCTGTCCGCACCACCGCGAGTGCAAGAAAGGCAGTGTACAAGTTGCCCGCGGTCACATCGATCGTCTGCAGCGCCTTCCGATATTCTGATTTGCTGCCTATCTTCTTATAAGGCGGATTCATAATGACGTGGGTGAAGCCGGTGGCCCCGAACGAAGTTGCAAACGTCGCCTCGCGGATAAAATCACGACGATAAACTTCGTGCACAAGGCCGTGATACGTTCGTGACAGTGCTTCCAAGTGATCGCAAAGATAGTCTGCGAGCAGTGTCTCAATTTCATAAGCCGTAACTTTCAGATTTCCCGCGGGATTCCGCCTGAAGAACTCGTTGGCAAAGGCGTGCACCAGGGAACCCATGCCGGCTCCCGGTTCAAGCAATTGAACATCGCTCGGCCAAGTGCGGAACATCGATGCCATGAAGTTCGCCGTTATCTCAGGCGTCATGAACTGCCCAAGACTCGCGCGGCGATCGGGATCGAGCTGTTTAGATGCAGATCGACGTGTCTTCTCGATACGAAAACTCAGCGGCATGGTCTGTGTTTCCGACGTCCCTAGATGACCGGGTTGAGGATCAAAATCAGAGGTCTTCGCGCTAATTGACGGACAGATCTCTGGGTAAAGACGTGTCAGAAAGCGTTCCGCCGCTGCATGACCAGCAGGGCGCTCCCGCGAGTTTGCGGTTTCGGACATTTGAGTTGCCCCTCAGACGGCTCAAATCAGAATAGTCCGGGAGATACGAATGTAAAGAACAAAGTGCGAACAAAATCCCCTCCCACACCAGTTAGCTCGTCATGATGGATGGGCAGACGATCCAGTAGCGCACCACCTGTTGCCGCAATTGCAGAAGTCCTGCGTGACCACGGACAGAGCGGATGCTTCAAGACGAATCATCTGCCCTAGCGGCTGCGGCGGAGCGCCGCGAGCAATTCCTGCGTCGGCCAGGAATCGGCCGGCAGCTTCAGCTTCATCTGCATGTCGCGCACCGCCTGCCGGCTCTTGAGGCCGAGGATACCGTCGATGCGGCCGACGTCGTAGCCGCGCCGCGCCAGATGCTGCTGTAATTCGCGCACCTCCTCGAAGCTCAGGCCCGGGATCTTGTCGCGCACCGGCCGCATGGCGGGCGCGCCGGCAAGCCGCGTCGCGTAATAGCCGGCCGAGAGCGAGTAGATCAGCGAGTTGTTCCACTGCGTGTAGACGTTGAAGTTCTCATAGGCGAGGAACGCCGGCCCACGCCGGCCCATCGGCAGCACCAATGACGCCGGCAGACCGTCCGCTGTGAGCGGCGAGCCGTTGGCGCTGGTGACGCCCCATTTGGCCCAGGTCGCGCGCGGATGTTTGATCGAGAGATCGGCCTGCTCCCACGGCAGCCTGGCGGGAACGCGCACTTCCTGCAGCCAGGGCTGGCCGCGCTTCCAGCCGAAGTGGACGAGGTAGGCGGCGGTCGAGGCGAGCGTGTCGGGGATACTCTTGAGAAGGTTGCGCCGCCCGTCGCCGTCATAGTCCACGGCGTGTCGGAAATATTCGGTCGGCATCATCTGGGTCTGGCCCATTTCGCCGGCCCAGGACCCGATCATCTCCTCGGGGCGCAGGTCGCCGCGCTGGATGATGCGCAAGGCGTCGAACAGATAGCCCCTGAACATCTCCGAGCGGCGGCAGTCATAGGCCAACGTCGCGAGCGAGCGCAGCACCTGGTACTTGCCCTGGCTGGCGCCGAAGTCGCTCTCCAGTCCCCAGAAGGCGACGATCACCGCCGCCGGCACGCCGTAATCCTTGTCGACGCGCCGGAAGATCGCATCGTGCTTCTTGATCAACTGGGCGCCGCGCTGGAGGCGATAGGCCGGTATCACCTTCTTGGAGAATTCGAGGAAGGTCTGCGCGAAGAACCGCTGGCCGCGATCGATGCCGATGATCTTCTGGTCGAGGACGAGATAGGGCGAGGCCGCATTGATGGCGGAGGCGGATATCTTTTGGGCGGCCGCCTCGCGCTTGAAGTCGGCGAGCCAACGTTCGAAATTGCCGGTGTTTCGGCAATTGCGGTCCTGCGCCTGCGCCGCGGCCGGCATCCCGACGAGGAGCGCAGCCAGAAGCGCCAGCGGCGAAAGCCGGGCCGGAAGGGTTCGTTGCATGGGATTGTCCACCGTTGTTGCCGCTATTGTTCCCCTTGGCGGGTATGGCCGCAAGCTAACCCCGCCGGGAGCGTCCTTGCTGGTCTTGCGGCATCTCGCCTATCCTGACCGGCATTGCAGGCCGGGGTCTTGGTCTAGACGGCGGTCTTCATTGGAGCATGATCTTTTCCAAAAAGTGGCTTCCGCTTTTGGGATCATGCTTTGACGATATCGTGGCGCTGGCGGCGGGCGGCACGTTTGGACGGGTTGGAGGCGGCGATGCGAGTTCGTGCGGTGATGGCGGCAGCGCTGGGCGCGGCCCTGATGATGGCATCGGCGGCACTGGGCGTGGCACTGATAACGGCGCCTTCGGCGCTGGCCCAAGCGCAGGAAACGCCACCTCCCGCCCCGCCGCCGGTGGCGCGGGCGCCCGAATACGGCCTGCCGATCAGCGCCGAGAAGGCCAAGGCGGCCGCCACCGCGGCTCTGGAAGAGGCCAAGAAAAACAACTGGCGCATGGCCGTGGCGGTGGTCGGGCCGGACGGCGCGCTCATCTATTACGAGCAGATGGACGGCAGCCAGAACGCCTCCTTCATGCTGGCGCATGCCAAGGCGCGGACGTCGGCGCTGTTTCGCCGCTCGACCCGGGTGTTCGTCGACCAGTTTGCGGCCGGCAACGTGGCTTTCATGACCTTTCCGGACGGCGCGCGGCCGACGGCCTCCGAGGGTGGGCTGCCGATCATCGTCGACGGCAAGATTATTGGCGCCATTGGCGTCAGTGGCGGCACCGGACAGCAGAACGGTGTGGCGGCGACGGCCGGCGTCAATGCGGTGAAATAAGGCAATGGCCCCCGGGCAGGCGGGGTTTTCCCCCGTGTTTGAACCGATCTTCGCCGCGGTTTGTCCGGCTAACACATTGATTTATTCGGTTTTATTCTCCGTATAAACGCTGCGGCAACTTTTTCGCGAGTGTGGCGGCAGCATTGGTTGCCACGTCCCATATATCGTGGAACTTTTCGACCCTAGGACCGTTTTCATCCCCTGCTGGGGCGTGTTCGATCAATCACAGGTCAGCCATGGCAGCACCCGTCATCCGTCGCCTTCGCGACGCCGGCAATGTCACTCCCATTCGCAACGGCGCGCGCACACACGATGATCGCGCCGCCTGGGTCGAGGCGTTCCGCGACGTGCGAGGCGAGACGGAACGGTGCTCTTCCCCGCTCACGCCTGAGGACCAGGTGGTTCAGTCGATGGCGGACGCCAGCCCGACCAAGTGGCACCGCGCCCACACAACCTGGTTCTTCGAGCAGTTCCTGCTGACTCCTCATCTCGCCGGCTACACGTCCTTCGACCGGCAATTCGCCTACCTGTTCAACTCCTACTATGTTGCCGCCGGCCCGCGGCACGCGCGGCCCAATCGCGGCCTGGTGACACGGCCGGACGCCGGGCGCGTTACCGCCTATCGCGCCCATGTCGATGAGGCGGTCGAACGGCTGGTGACTGGCGCCGACGATCGCGTGCTGCCCGAGGTGCTGCGCATCCTTGAGATCGGCTTGCATCATGAGCAGCAGCACCAGGAGCTCATCCTCACCGACATCCTGCACGCCTTCGCGCAAAACCCGGTTCTGCCCGCCTACGACGCCAAGAGGCGACCGCCCGCTGCGCGCAGGACGTCTCATGGGTTCGTCGACCTTCCCGCCGGACTGCACGGTATCGGCCATGACGGCGACGGCTACTGCTTCGACAACGAGAGCCCGGCGCATCAGGTTTATCTGCGGCCGGTGCGGATCTCGCGCGGCCTGGTCACCAACGCGCAGTGGCTCGACTTCATCGCCGACGGCGGCTATGCGACGCCGTCGCTGTGGCTTTCCGACGGCTGGGCCGCGGTCGAGGCGGAAGGCTGGGAGGCGCCGGGTTACTGGCGCAAGGTCGACGGCGTCTCGCATACCCTCACGCTGGCCGGACTGGTACCGGTCGAGCCCGCGGCGCCGGTCTGCCATGTCAGCTATTACGAGGCCGACGCCTTCGCACGCTGGATGGGCAAGGACCTGCCTACCGAGTTCGAATGGGAGGTCGCGGCGCGCGAGGGCCTCGTCGACGACGCATTCGGCATCGTCTGGCAATGGACGCGCAGCGCCTATTCGCCCTATCCCGGCTATCGCGCAGCGACCGGTGCGCTCGGCGAATACAACGGCAAGTTCATGATCAACCAGATGGTGCTGCGCGGCTCCTCGCACGCGACGCCCGTGGGTCATTCGCGTGCAAGCTATCGCAATTTCTTCTATCCCCCGGCGCGCTGGCAGTTCAGCGGACTGCGCCTCGCCGACTATTCCGCGTGACGTGACGGAGACGACGATGGTTCAAACGGCGCTTCGGCACGACGCCTCGGCGGACGAATCCGCATTTGCGCACGATGTGCTGACGGGATTGGCGGCGAAGCCGAAGCGGTTGTCGCCGAAATACTTCTACGACGAGATCGGCTCGGAGCTGTTCGAGCAGATCACCAGGCTGCCGGAATACTATCCGACGCGCTGCGAGCTCGCGATCCTGCGCGACCGCGCCGCCGACATCGCAAAGCTCATCCCGGACAATGCGGCGCTGATCGAATTCGGCAGCGGCTCGACCCGCAAGGCGCGCATGATCCTGTCGGCGGCGCCTTCGATCGCGGCCTATGTCCCGGTCGATATCTCCTCCGAGATGCTGCTTCAGGAAGCCGCCGAGCTGAAACACGATTTCCCGCAGCTTTCCGTGCTGCCGGTCGAAGCCGACTTCACCAGGCCGTTCCGGCTGCCGCGCGGGATCAACGGCCATCCGCGCGTCGGCTTCTTCCCGGGATCGACCATCGGCAATTTCGAGCCGCACGATGCCGCCGCCTTCCTGCGGCATGTCGCCAGCAGGCTCGAAAGCGGCGCGATCGTCATCATCGGGGTCGATCTGATCAAGGACGCAAAGGTCCTCAACGCAGCCTATGACGATGCCGCAGGTGTGACCGCGAAATTCAATCTGAACCTGCTGACGCGCATCAATCGCGAGCTTGGCGGCAATTTCGATCTCGGCGCATTCTGCCACCAGGCATTCTTCAATACCGAGCGCCGGCGCGTGGAAATGCATCTGGCCAGCCGCAAGCGCCAGAAGGTGAAGGTCGCCGGCCGCTCGTTCGAGTTCCGAGGCGGCGAGACCATCCACACCGAGAACAGCTACAAGTACACCGTGGAATCCTTCACGGCGATGGCGCGCGGCTCGGGCTGGACGCCGGTCGCTGCATGGACCGACGCGAAGGGCTATTTCTCCGTGCAGGCGCTGGCTGTGACGGCAGGCTGAACCGTCTCTCCACGCGAACGGTCAGTTTAAGGGCCGATTCCAGGGCATCCACCGGGCCATTTGCAGTATAGACGCGCTTTCCGGCGCTTCTGTATAGTCCCGCCCCTTGGAGCCTCCCCCGACAGTGGAATGCTCAAACGAAAGCCCGCACGAGGAGCGTCATTAGCATGAAGATTGTAGGATTTGAATCGAGTGAAGGACTTCGCCTGGGCGTTGTCGATGGTGACAACGTGATCGACCTGCAGGCGGTCGACCCGAAGGTGTCGTCCAACCTGGCCGACGTCCTCGCCCAGACCAATGGAAATTTGTCGTCGCTCGGCGACCTCGCCAAGCGCGCGCCCGCCTCGGCGCGGATGCCGCTGAACGGGTTAAAATTCGCGCTGCCGGTCGCGCGCGCGGGCAAGCTCATCTGCCTCGGTCTCAACTACATGGAGCACGTCAAGGAAGGCTTCAATCGCGACAACGTGCCGAAATTCCCGACCATCTTCATGCGCTGCCAGACCTCGCTCGTTCCGCACAAGCAGGCGATCCTGAGGCCGAAGGTGACCGAAACGCTCGATTACGAAGCAGAGATGGTGGTCGTTATCGGCAAGCGCGCGAAGCATCTCACCATGGACAACGCGTATTCCTGCATTGCCGGCTACTCGGTGTTCAACGAGGGCTCGGCGCGCGAATTCCAGCGCAAGACCACGCAGTGGGACATGGGCAAGAACTTCGACAAGACCGGCGGCTTCGGTCCCTGGATGGTCACCGCCGACGAGGTGCCGCCCGGCGGCAAGGGGCTGAAGATCCAGACCCGCCTCAACGGGCAGACCATGCAGTCCGACAACACCGACAACATGATGTTCCCGGTCGCCGAGACGCTGGTCTATGTGTCGCAGGGCATGACCCTGGAGCCGGGCGACGTCATCATCACCGGCACGCCGTCTGGCGTCGGCTTCGCGCGCAAGCCGCCGGTGTGGATGAAGGACGGCGACACCTGCGAAGTGGACATCGAAGGCGTCGGCGTGCTGGTGAATCCGATCGCGGACGAGAAGTAATGTCGCAGCGTCATCGCCGGGCCTGACCCGGCGATTTCGCTTAGAATGGCCGTGTGCCAGTTGACCGGCATGCCCGGGACACGCCCGGGCATCACCAGGGGAAGCGAGGGCATCATATGACACGTGTGTTCCAGATCGCCGCTGCGATTGCGCTTATCGCCGTCTCCCTTTCAACGTCGCTTGAGGCGCAGGATTGGCCGACGCGACCGATCCGCATCATCGTCGGCTTCGGCGCCGGCGGCGGCACCGACATCGCCGCGCGCATCGTCGCCGACCCGCTGTCAAAGGCGCTCGGCCAGCCGGTCGTGGTCGAGAACCGCGTCGGCGCCGGCGGCACTGCGGCCGCCGAGCAGGTCGCGAAGACGGCCAAGGATGGCTACACGGCGCTGATGATGAGCAATGCGCACGCCGTCACGCCGGCGATGTATAAGGCGCTGCGCTACGATCCGATCAAGGATTTCCAGATGGTGTCCATGGTCGGCACCGCCGGGCTGATGCTGGTGGTCGCGCCCGGATTTCCGGCCAAGGACCTCAAGGGCGTGATTGCGCAAGCCAAGGCCAGTCCCGGCAAGCTCAACTTCGGCAGCCCGGGCGTCGGCACCACGCAGCACTTCGCCGCCGAGTACATGAAGCAGCTCGCCGGGCTCAACATTCAGCACATTCCCTACAAGGGGACGCCCGCCTCCCTCACCGGACTGATGGGCGGCGAGGTGCACATGATCATCGAGTTGATCCAGACCGTGCAAGGTCAGGTTCAAGCCGGAAAGCTTCGGCCGATCGCCGTCACGTCGGCCAAGCGTTTCCCGACGGTGCCCAATATCCCGACCTTCGCGGAATCGGGCCTGCCCGGATACGACGTGACGAGCTGGTATGGGCTCTCCTTCCCGGCCGGCACGCCGGCGCTGATCGTGGAGAAGACCAACAAGGCGATGCGCGCCTTGCTGGCGACCGAAACCGTGCGCAAGCAAATCTTGAAGGTGGGCGCGCTGGTGCGCTCATCGACGCCGGACGAGCTCAAGACCCATATCGCCGGCGAGATCGCGCGCTGGCAGGCGGTCCGCGAAAAGGCCGGCATGAAGCAGCAGTGACGCGGAACACGATCAACAGGGGGTATCATGGCTGACCTGAACATTCTTTCCATTTGCGGCTCGCTGCGCAAAGGCTCCTTCAATGCCGCGCTCCAGCGCGCGCTGCCGCCGCTGGCGCCCGCCGGCATCAAGATCACGCCGGCGCCGGCGTGGAGCGACATCCCGATCTACAACCACGATACGCAGCAGGCCGGCTGGCCGGCGCCGGTCACCGCCTGGGCGGATGCGATCCGCAACGCGGACGGCGTGGTGATCGTCTCGCCGGAATACAACTGGACCATTCCCGGTGGGCTGAAGAACGCCATCGATTGGACCTCGCGCATGAAGGACGATCCCTTCAAGGCCAAGCCCTGCGCGATCCAGTCCTGCGCCGGCGGACTCCTGGGCGGCGCGCGCATGCAATACCACCTGCGCCAGTGCCTGACCTCGGTCGAAGCGGTGATCCTGATCCGGCCGGAGGTGTTCGTGAATTTCTCGGCCAAGAAATTTGCCGAGGGTTCGCTCGAGCTGACCGACCAGGCCACCAAGGACATGGTCAAGCTCCAGCTCGAGGCGTTCGAGAAGTTCGTGCGCGAACGCACCGGGAAGAAGTGACCATGGCGCGGCTGGCAGGACGCACGGCCATCGTCACCGGCGGCGCCCGCGGGATCGGGCGCCACTATTCGCAGGCGCTCGCCGCCGAGGGCGCCGACGTGATGATCGCCGACGTCGCCGACGGATCCGATCTCGCCGCTGAGATCGCCGGCAGCACCGGCCGCAACGCCACTGCGAGCTTCACCTTCGACGTCAGCGACGAGGAACAGGTGAAGCGGCTCGTCGCCGCCACCATCGAGCGCTTCGGCAAGATCGACATCCTGGTCAACAACGCGGCGGTCTATTCGACGCTGGAGGAGCAGGAGTTCACCCAGATCGACACCGCGGTGTGGGACCGGGTGATGGCGGTGAACATCCGCGGGCCGTTCCTGATGGCGAAGCACGTGGTGCCGCATATGCGCGCCAAAGGCTACGGCAAGATCATCAATATAGGCTCGGGCTCGGTGAACCGAGGCATGCCGCAGATGCTGCACTACACCACCTCCAAGGGCGCGATCATCGCGTTCACGCGCTCGCTCTCGCGCGCGGTCGGCACCTCGGGCATCTGCGTCAACACGCTGGCCCCCGGCTTCACGCTTTCCGATAGCGTGGTCGAGAACAATCCCGGCCATGTGAAGTCGTCGCGCGACAACGCGGTGCAACGCCGCGCCATCAAGCGCGACGGCCATCCGGCCGACCTTCTCGGCGCGCTGGTGTTCCTCGCCTCCGCGGATTCCGATTTCGTCACCGGACAGACCATCGCCGTCGACGGTGGCGCGTCGAATATTTGAGCCTTGCAGATTTTGCCGTGCATGTGGCCTCAGCGTCATCCTGAGGTGCCCGCGCCGTAAGCGCGTTTACGCGCGTCTTTGACGCGCTATGGCGCGGGCCTCGAAGGATGGAGGCAAACTCCGATGCGTGCCGCCATCCTTCGAGGCTCGCCGCTCTCGCGGCTCGCACCTCAGGATGACGACGGAGTGGATCAAGCCCTGCGGGATTTTTTGCCGGGCTTTGACGTCTTCTTGCCGACCGTCTTCCGCGCCGCTGCGATCTTCTTTCGCGCCGCCGCAATTTTTTTCGCCGGCCTTAAGCCCCCGACCGCGTTCTTGATCTTGCCGCGGGTCAGTTGCCAGCCCTTCCAGTTGATGTCGAAGACGATGCCGTTCGGGTCCTTGAACTTGCGCTCGAAGCCCTCGTCCTTGGGCTCGCCGAGATCGTAGAAGAATTCGCCGCCGGCCTCTTCGACCTTCTTCTGCTGCGCGGGCAGGTCGTCGCACTGGAAGCCGAAATGGTGGATGCCGACGAAGCCCTTCGGCACGCCGGAGCCGGTCTCGCCCTTGTACTGCAACAGCGCGAGATTGACCTCGCCGTCGCTCATGTAGCAGTTCCAGGCGGTCGCGCCTTCACGGATCGGCGTGCGCTTCAGCCCGAAGGCCTTCTCGTAGAAATCGGCGGTGGCCTTGATGTCCTTGACGCACAGCGCGATGTGGCGGATGCGGGCTGCCATGGCGGGGTCTCCTCGGGTCGACGTGTCGGGCCGCAGTGTGCCAGCTTCGTTGAGACGTGGATAGATCGTAGCCCGGATCAACCGTAGCCCGGATGGAGCGTAGCGTAATCCGGGACAGCCTTTCCATGTGTACAGTCTTTCCCGCATTCCGCTTCGCTCCATGCGGGCTACAAGGC
>JBOHIG010000123.1:0-13338 GCA_050725815.1 Xanthobacteraceae bacterium | reverse complement strand
ACTTAGGGATGCAGGTCCGCGCCGTCAACGTTTGCGTCGGCCCAGTCGCCGGGTTTCACGGCATCCTGCCGAACCTCTCCCGCTCATCGCCGCAGGCTCCCGCCCCTGGGAGGTAATTGAACAGAGGATGATTGACAAAGCCTTCGCTAACTGTAATGTTATATTGTTACGCGATAATATTAACATCTCGAATTGACGAATGGGGATGCACTTGCGCCGCGTGTTGTTGTGGGGCGGCGCGTGAGTCTAATTTAGCAACGGCCGACGAAGGCAGGAGCGGCGCCGAGCCAGGCCATGCCATCGATCGCAAGCTCGATCGTGAGCACAGCGAAGCTTCCGCCCGCGGGCACGTCCTTGCCGTGCGTAGCCGACCCGGCGATAGCTTGAAGAGGATTGCTACCGAGGCAGCCTTCCATCGTCCACGCGCGCAACGTGGCGCCGGGAAGTTCCTTGATGCGGTTGCCAAGCTGATCCGCGACCGGCACGCCCGGGACGATCGATGCAACGGCGCTTGCGAGCCAGGCATCGCCGCGCGCCATGGCCTTCGCGCCGGCCGCATCGGACGCGAAGCTCTGCACCCGGCGCACCCAACTTCCTTTGTAGGCGACCGATGCGCGCACCGCGAAGCGGTCGCCGAGCGGCAGCGCCCGCGACACGCGGATCATCCGGCGGTCAGCCGAAAGATCGGGCGCGACCGCGATATAGGCCTCCTCCGCACCGCCGAGGCGGGCCTGCTTCTCGACCAGGCCGGCCACCGTACCGGCATCTTTCGCCTGGGTAACGTCGATCTGCGCCAGCGCCGCCACCGCGAGCGCATCCGCGCGGACGATTAAGGCGCGTTCCGCGTCGTCCACGCTGCTGCGCACAGCAGCGAACACCGCGCTCGCATCAGTGAGCGCAATCCCCGGCGCCGCGCCAACGATCTCGTCGTAGAGGCCTGACGGCAGACTATCGAGTTCCAGCACGCCCGCCCGCTTGGCGCCGGCTTCCGCAAGGCGCTTGCCGACCGCAACACCGGGACGCGGCGTATTGACGATCTCGCTGACGGAATTGGTCGAGCGGATCCAGTTGGCAACGCGCTTCGACAGTGCCGTCGCGAACGCCGGCGCACCGCTTGCGCCCACCGAGAGAATTCCGTCGGACCAGTAGGGTGTGAAGCCGGTGAGCCAGGTCACCGCGCTCGGGCGCACCAGGTTGGTGTAGAACAGCACTGCATCGAGGCCATCGCAGGCCATCGCCGCGCGCAAACGCGTGATGCGCGCTTCCAGCGCGCTCTTCGGCAATTCTTCGGGATTCCAGCCCATCAAACCGCGGCGCATGATGTCATCCGATCAGGCAGGTACGCCAAACAATTCACGCGGCGTTTGCGTCAGCACCTCGCAGCCGCCGTCGGTCACGACCACCACGTCGCCCAGCACCAGATAGCCGACCACGGGATGGTAGGTGTTGGGATGCACAATGAGAGTCATGCCCGCATCGATCCGGGTCGTCACGTCTTCGAGGATGTGCGGCTTGGTGTCGGCGAACAAGCCGACGCCGTGGCCGCGGACGCGGGTGTATTCGTCGGTGACGTAGTCGCCATAGCCATGGCGGCGGAACACGTCGTTCTCCGCGCGCGCGATGTCGGCCGCCGTGATGCCGTCGCGCACCGCGGCAATGCCGGCCACCATCGCCTCGTTGTACATCGCGAAGGCGGCAAGCTGATCCGCATTGGGCTCGCCGACGACCAGCGTGCGGCAAATCTGCGCGTAGTAGCCGTCGACACAGGGCGTCAGCTCCGTCGTCACCATGTCGCCGGGCTTGAGCCTCTTGCCGCTGGGCGGCGCCATGCCGCGCACCTCCGGCCCGCCGACGCCGATGATCTGGAAATTGTCGTCGACGCCGCGGGCGCGGAAAAAAGCCTCGGTCTCAGCGATCAGTTCGTAGTCCGCCCGTCCCGGCCGCGCCGCCTGCATGAAGACTGCATAGCCTTCGTCGGCGACCGTGCAGGCGCGGCGGATGGCCTCGATCTCCGACGGCACCTTGGCCATCAGCAGCCGGTCGAGAAACGGCGTGCGGTCGGCCAGATTGAGGTCGCCGGCACGTGCGGCGATCTTGCGCGGGATGAGCCGGCTCGGCGCCGCCCCGATCCGGCGGTTGTTGAAGCGATTGAGCGCCTTGTCGACCCGGTCGAGCAGGTCCGGTGCGTGCACGACCTCGATGCCGTCGCATTCGAGCTGCGCGCGGTCGGCCTCGATCGCGCTGTCGAGATAGAGCGTCACGCCGTCCTCGCTGACGATCGCGAGAGCCTCGCCCTCCAGAATGCCGAAATCGGTGGCATAGCGAAGGTAGTCGTTCTGCCAGGCGTTACCGTAGAGCACGAGCACATCGATTCCGTCGGCGGTCATTTCCCGCAGCAGACGCCTCTTGCGATCGTCGAACACCGGCACGGGCATCAGTCCTTCCAACGCGAGAACCGCGCTTCCACGGTGCGCACCGTTTCATCGAGCATGACAGCGAGGAATGCAAGCGTCTGGATCATCGCGATGAACGCAGCCGGATCGGTACGAACGCCATCGGTCAGACCGCCGGCGCCGACACGCTTTCTTGCAGTTCCGGCATGACGTGCTTCGCAAACAATTCGATCGAGCGCAGCGTCTCGGCCAACGACAGGTCACCGAAGGCAAACTGCCCGACGAGATAGTTGGTGCCGGTTTCGTCGACCTGCCGGCGCAGCAATGCCGACACGGTCCGCGGCGAGCCGGCGACGCCCTGCCCTACCGCGACCAGGCCGTCGAAATCCGGCGGGCGCGGATGCGCGCTCGGCCGGTTGTGCAAACGGTGCAGGTGCGTGAAGCTCGCGTGCCATCGCGGATAGGCACGGCGGGCGATCGCCAGCGCCTCGGTATCGGTGTCGGCGACGACGACAAAACGTCCCAGCCCCATGAGCGGCAATACCTCATTGCCCCAGGCCTCCCGCCATGACTCGCGAAAAGCGTCGAACGAAGCCACGGTTCCCGGAACCGGATCGAGGCTGACGACCTTGAGCCGCTTCTTCGCGGCGCGGCGGGCGCTTTCGGGCGCATGCACGCCGTACCAGATCGGCGGATGCGGCTTCTGGAACGGAACGAGTTCCATCGGCACGTTGTCGACGTTGAAGAACTTGCCGTGAAAGGTCAGTGACGGTTCGGTCAGGCCCTTGAGGATCAGCTCCAGCGCTTCGGTGTAGACCTCCTGCGCGTCGGCGGGCTTCTGTCCGTAATAGATCAGCTCCTCCGGCACCGAGCCGCGGCCGAAGCCGATCTCGAGCCGCCCATGGCTCATCTGATCGAGCATGCAGATTTCCTCGATCATCCGCAGCGGATGATAGAGCGGCAACGCATAGACCAGCGGCCCGAAGCGCAGCTTTTTGGTGCGCTGGGCGACGGCGGAAAGGAAGACGCTCGGGCTCGGCACGACTCCGATCGGGGTCGAGTGGTGCTCGGCGGGATGATAGGCGTGGAAGCCGAGGCGGTCATAGGCCTCGATGACCCTCAGGCGCGACTCGTAATAATCGCTCAGCGACAGATCGGGGTTGCGGTCGAGATGATCGAAGACGCCGAACTGCATTCAAGTGGGCTCTCGTGACTGAACGGCTGCATATCGAACCGCGACGGCTTGATGTGCAAACGGCGGGCGCGATTCACGGCTGAAGGAGCTCCAACCCTCCCCAGCAGAAGTGATTTTCAGCGGTGCGTCAATCAGCGCGGCTAGTGCCCCTTTGCTTCCGAAGTTCGTGTCCGAGCGTGCTACTATGTACCACGAACTTCGGGAGCGGGGGCACGAGTCACTTTGATCCTGACTTGGATTTGGACTTGGGCTTTGCCTCGGTCTTGGTCTTGCTGAGTTCAACGGCTCGTGCCGCCACTTCTGGTGTGATGGCCAGCGTCTGGGTGATGCGTTTCTGCAGCGCTTCACCGGAAAGAGGCCCAATCTCCATCCTGCGTTTCTTCATCTCCTGCTTGAACGCAGGATCGGCCACCATCGCGGCAAACGCCTTGCGCAGGATTGCGACCCGCTCCGCCGGCACGCCGGGCGGCGCCAGCAGCGAACGGCCAACGTCGGCGGTGCTGCCGAACAGCGCCAGGATCTGCTTGTCCTCGGCGGTCTTGCCAAATTCGACCATGGCGGGAACCTTGGGAAATGCGTCGTGACGCTCCGTGGCATACTGAACCAGAATGGCGACCTTCTTGTCGCGCAGCCAGTCCGCCTTGCTGATCAGGATGCTCTCGATGGTCGTGTGCGCGCCTTCGGTTTCGCCACGTTCCATGGCCAGCAGCGCGCCGGTGGTGCCTCGATACCCGAGCACAATCTTGAATCGCGTGCCTGCCAATCGATTCATCAGAGTGGGCATCACCTCAGACGTCGCGCCGGCGCTGGTGCCGGCGAGCACGGTCTCGCGCTTCATGGCGTCGGCAAGCGTCTTGGTGGGCGAGGTGTGCCAAACCGCCGTGGCTTCCACGACCGGTGTGAGGCGGCCGAGCCATTGAAACTTGCGCATGTCATAGGCGACTGCGGAGCTGCCTAATGCCTGCGTCAGCGCCAACTGCTGGCCGACCATCCCGATCGTGAGGCCGTCCTTCGGTGCCTGACCAAAAAGGTAGTTGGCGGCCTTCACGCTGCCGACACCCGGCATGTTCTTCGGGACGATGGTCGGATTGCCGGGAATGTAGCGCGGCAGGAGGGTCGCGGCGACCCGCGAGTAGAGATCGTAGGTTCCGCCGGGGTTATACCCAATGATGAGCGATATCTGCTTGTCCTTGAAGAAGTCCGCCGCGGCCTCGCCGCGTGCGGGCGCGGCGAACGGCAGGGTCGCGACGGCAGTCAAAACGAGGCCGATCAATGCTGAGGCTGATTTCGACATCTTGGAACCACCGGGCTGGAGGAACGGCTTGCCGCCGACCGCACCGCGATCCGGCCGCCTGTAAACGATCCAGCCACTCTAGTCGGTCGGGACATGGCGTCGCCACAGCCTCATTGTCGCTGTCCGGCGGCCTTACCGCACGGTGACGCCGCCCCGATTCCAGCCCCGGGCGCCCTCGCCGAAAATCTCGTAGCCCGTGACCGTCACCACCACCGTGTCCTCGAGCTTGATGAAGCCGCGCTTGGGATGCGTCAGCGTCGTCTCCACCGAGACGACCATGCCAGTTTCGAGCGGCCGTGTGGCATCATAGGCATCATAGGGCACCGGACCGGTCGCGGTCAGCCGCGGCGCTTCGTGGCTTACGAGGCCCATGCCGTGAGCAAGGAAATGCGCGTGATTGTGGATCTTGGTCTTGGCAAGACAGGATTCAGCGGCGGCATAGACCTCGCCACCCATGACGCCCGCCTTAATCGGCTTGAACGCCGCGCGCTGCGTCGCTTCGATATCGGCCAGCATGTCCTCCAGCTCGGCGTCGGGCTCGCCGAGGATCGCCATGCGGGCGAGATCGCCGATATAGCCATGGTAGTTGCCGCCTGAGTCGACGGACAGCACATCGCCCTGCTCCCAGCGCTGCTCCGACGGAGCGCGGTTGTGGCTCGCCCCGGCGGCGATCAGGCAGTACTCGAAGGTGAGTCCGCGTTTGGTCTCTTCCACGCGCAGCGCATCGGCAAGTTCCTGTTTGGTTGTGCCCGGTCCGTGGTTTGCGATCACTGCCACCATCGAATCAATCACGCGCTCGGAGGCGATGCGCAGCTTCGCCAACTCATCGGCAGTCTTACAGGCGCGCAGGCGCTCCAGCACGAACAACGCGTCCGTGATTTCGGCGTCCGGCAGGTTTCCGCGCAGCGCGGCCATCGAATCGGCGGGCATGAATGCCATCTCGACACCGATGCCGCGTGGGTTTGCGTCGAGCCGCTTAAGGTGCTCGACCGCCTTCTTCATCACATCGACCGAGCCCGACGAATTGCATTGCGTCTCCGGCGTCCAGAACGCCTTCACCTCGCGCTGGTGATTTTCGAGGCGGTGTCCGAAGAACGCCGCTTTGTCCGGCTTGCCCTTTGGATACACCACGATCGGCAGATAACGGCTCAACCCCATCGCATCCATGTAGTCGAAGAAGAAGGCACGGTGCCCACCAAGCAGGTACTGCACGTTGTGCTTGGAGGTGGCGAGCAGCACGTCCATGCCGGCCTGGTCCATCAGGCGGTCGAGCCTGCCGGTATCGAATGGAACTGCGGGCTGGTTGCTTGCGGGCATGTCTTTGGCTCCAGATGCGTTCATTCTTGCGCGAATGGTGACCCGGCCGAGCGACCCGCACAAGCCCCGCCAGCGGCCGGGCGGGCCGCCACGCACGCCTCCGATACGCTGTGCCGCCGCGTCAGAAGACCGCTCGACCCGCCGGCCGCCACGGCTTGACGCTCACGGCGACTGGTGGCTACGTCGCATTCAGGGAAGGCAACGCTCGCGACCCATGTTCCTGGGGGAAGTCTCATGCGCATCGATCGATCGCTTACAAAATTGCTCGCGCCCGGCCTGCTCGGGCTCGCCGCGGCCATTGCGGTGGCGCCGGCGACGGCACTGGCGCAGGCGGATTTCTACAAAGGCAAGTCGGTCGAGCTGATCATCAGCACCGGCGCCGGCGCCGGTCATGACGCCAACGCGCGCATGGTGGCGCGCTACCTCGGCAACCACATTCCCGGCAATCCCACCATCGTGCCGAAGAACATGCCGGGCGCCGGCCACATCCGCGCGGCCAACTACGTCTTTAGCCAGGCGCCCAAGGATGGGACGACCATCGGCACCTTCATCCCAATCTTCGTCATGGCGCAGATCCTCGGGCGGAGCAAAAGCATCCAGTTCAATCCCGCGCGTTTCGAGTGGCTGATGTCGACCTCGTCGAGCAATTCGACGGTCTATGTGTGGCACACGTCGGGCGTCAAGTCGCTGGAAGACGCCAGGACAAAGGAAGTGCTGATGGGCGGCACCGGCGTCGGCTCCTACACGGTGATCTATCCGACCGTGATGAACAGCGTGCTGGGCACCAAGTTCAAGCTGGTGATGGGATACAAGAGCACGTCGCAGATCAGCATCGCGCTCGAGCGCGGCGAGATCCAGGGCCGCGCCGGCAACAACTTCAACAGCCTCAAGGTCGAGAACGGTGAGTGGCTACGGGATCACAAGATCAACCTGCTCGCGCAGGTCGGTCTCGCGCGCGATCCCGAATTCGCCAAGGTCCCGCTGCTGACGGACTTCGCCAAGACCGATGCAGACCGCCAGCTCCTGCGCTTCTTCTCGACCGACGTGGCGCTCGGGCGGCCGTTCGTGACGTCGCCGGGCGTACCGGCGGAACGGGTGGCGATGTTGCGCAAGGCGTTCGACTCCCTGATGAAGGACAAGGCGTTCCTGGCCGATATGGACAAATCGGGCCTCGGCGTCGGCCCGGTTGCGGGCATCGAGCTTCAGAAGATCGTCGGAGAGTTCATGCAGACGCCCACGGCCGTGATCGAAAAGGCCAAGCTCGCGATGGAGCCCAAGAACGTCGTCAAGCGCGCCAAATGAAAAAGCTGCATCTGACGATCGCGACGCAGGACTACGACCACTTCCGCGATTTCCGCACCGGCGTCGTCCAGGCCGAAGGCATCGAGCACACTTGGCTGATGCCGGAGTTGCACGAGATCTTTGCGCGCTTCACCGCTAACCGCGAATGGGACGTAAGCGAGTTGTCGTTCGCGAAATTCTCCACGCAGGTGACCCGCAAGAACACCGACATCCTGGCGCTGCCCGTCGTGTGCTCGCGCCATTTCCGGTTCTCCGCCTTCTTCGTCAACAAGAAGAGCAAGATCAGAACCGCGAAAGACCTCAAGGGCAAGAAGGTCGGTTCTCCAGAATGGGCGCACACGGCCGCGGTCTATATGCGCGGCTGGCTCGGCGACGAATGCGGCGTCAAGCTCAAGGACGTGCACTGGTATCAGGCCGGCCTCAACCAGCCCGGACGCACCGAGAAGGTCGAGGTGAGCCCGCCCAAGGGCGTCAAGCTCACCCGCGTCGAAGACAAGTCGCTCAGCGACATGCTGGCGAAAGGCGAGATCGACTGCGCGCTGGTCGCGCGGCCGCCGGACTGCTTCATGCGCGGCCACCCCGACGTGGTGCGGCTGTTCCCCGACTATCTGAAGATGGAAGAAGACTACTACGCGCGCACCAAGGTGTGGCCGATCATGCACGTGATCGCGATCAAGAAGGCGATCCTCGATCGCAATCCCTGGGTTGCCGGCAGCCTCTACAACGCCTTCTGCGAGGCCAAGGAACTGAGTGTGCGCCGTCTCACCGACGTGACCGTGTCACGCTATCCCTTGCCGTGGCTCACGACCTATGCGCGCACCAAGCGCGACCAGTTCGGCGGCGATCCGTTCCCTTACGGCATCGACGAGAACCGGCGCACGCTCAAGCACTTCCTGCGCTACACCTACGAGCAGGGCATCGCCCACCGGCATGCCGAGGTCGACGACATCTTCCCGAAGGGGATGATCGTCGAGCATCTGACGTAGCGTGGACGACAAAAGACGGTGAGTCGTTGGTGAGGCTGTCGAGAGAAGATGGTGGGCGCGACAGGGATCGAACCTGTGACCCCTTGGATGTCGACCAAGTGCTCTACCGCTGAGCTACGCGCCCGATAGGATCGGCTTGCAGGCGTTGGTCATATCGGCTCCCCCGGCACGAGGCAAGCCGGCAGGATATTGCCGCGCCCCGAAATACGGCACTCAGGCGGCGAGCATCCTCTGCACTTCGTTGACCAGCTCGCGCAGGTGAACGGGCTTGGACAGCACCTTGGCGTTCTTTGGCGCGGCCGAGTCGGAATTGAGCGCCACCGCCGCGAACCCGGTGATGAACATGATCTTGATGTCGGGGTCGAGTTCGGATGCGCGGCGCGCCAACTCGATCCCGTCCATCTCCGGCATCACGATGTCGGTGAGCAGAAGCTCGAACGGCTCCTCGCGCAGCCGCTGATAGGCTGAGAGGCCGTTGTCGTAGGAGATCACGTCATAGCCGGCGTTCTGCAGCGCCTTGACCAGAAATCGGCGCATGTCGGTATCGTCTTCGGCAAGAAGAATCTTCGGCATCTCTCGACTCGTTGAAGGCCGCCGCCCAAGGCTGCCGCCCCGCTCCCGTCCCGCCGCCTATTAGCCGGATGGCGGGTAAATAACGGGTGAACCGGAGCATAGCCTAGGGACCATCCCGCGGCCATGGACAATACGGCGTTTCGGGGCATAGTGGTGCAACGGCGGCGCCTTGGGCTTGTTTTCCGGCGCGGCGAGGCGACCTGATCGATGCGCGAACCGAACGACGAACTCGATCCCCCCTTCGAAATTCTCGAACCCGCCGAATGGCGGGGGCCGGTCGTTTTCAACTCGCCCCATAGCGGCAGCGTCTATCCGAGCGCATTCCTCAAAGCTGTCCGGCTCGACGTGACGGCGCTGCGGCGGTCCGAGGATTCCTTTGTCGACGAGTTGATCCTGGGAGTCCTGAAGCGCGGCTATCCGTTGATGAGAGCGCATTTCCCGCGCTGCTATGTCGACGTGAACCGCGAGCCCTACGAACTCGATCCGCGGATGTTCGATGGCCGCCTGCCGTCCTTCGCCAATACCCGATCCATGCGGGTCGCCGGCGGCCTCGGCACGGTCGCCCGTGTGGTCGGAGACTCGCAGGAAATCTACGCCCAACGCCTGCCTGTCGATGACGCGATCCGCCGGATCGAAGGACTCTACAAGCCATATCACCGCGCATTGCGGCGGTTGTTCACGCGCGTTCACCGCGATTTCGGCGCGGCGGTGCTGATCGATTGCCATTCGATGCCGTCGACCGCCGGCGCCAAGGACGAGCGCCCGCGCGCCGACATCGTGCTGGGCGACCGCTACGGCACGAGTTGCGTCGCGGTCATCGCCGAGACCATCGAGGCGACCTTGCGTGAGCGCGGCTATGTCGTGAGCCGCAACAAGCCGTATGCCGGCGGCTTCATCACCGAGCACTACGGCAACCCGGCGGCCGGGCTGCATGCAATCCAGCTCGAGATCAACCGCGCGCTCTACATGGACGAGCGGCGCTACGAGCGTTCCGCGACCTTCGCCACCCTTGCCGCCGACCTGGAGATGCTGGCGGACCGGTTGGCCGAAATTCCAGTGCAGGAGCTGCGGCCGTACCGGGCTGCTGCGGAATGATGGCGGGGCGATACGAGGTCGCAAAAATTGGGCCGCTCGCGTTTGCAAACGGCCCAAGTCTAGGGAGGAAACGCCCAAGGAGGGCAGCGGTAGCGCAGAAGCTACCGCACCGCAATATTATATACTGCAATGCACAAGATGCAAGAGGATGGTCTGACAGTGCCATGACACCGTCCCAACCCTTTGGGCCTCTGAAAGAAAGATGGGCCGCTTGCAATTGCAAGCGGCCCAAGTCTAGGGAGGAAACGCCCAAAGTGGGCGACGGCAATGCAGAGCACTGCCGCACCGCAATAACTTGGCCCTTCGAACCAAAAAAAGCAAGTGATGCTGACCTAATTTTTCATGCGAATATGCAATGCTGGGTATCGCTTCCCGCAATTCGGTTTCAAATGAAACTATGAGCGAGCGAAATTTCTAGCTTTGAAATCAAAGTGTTAAGAACCAGACAGGTTGGATTGACTAGCATTGGACGTCGGCTGAACGCTCGGCGGCGAACGGTCGCAGCGTTTGGCGGGTGCGTGGGGGGTCCATGACTGCAATTGATTTCTCGGCTTTTGTCGACCAGCTCGCCGCCACGTCCGGCGAGACCATTCTGCCGTTTTTCCGCACCGCGCTCAGCATCACGGACAAAGGTGCCCGCAATTTCGATCCGGTCACCGCTGCCGACCACGCTGCTGAAACGGCCATGCGCACCCTGATTCGCCGCACCTTCCCGGAGCACGGAATCGTGGGTGAGGAATTCGGCGAGGATCGCGCCGACGCGGAGTATGTCTGGGTGCTCGATCCGATCGATGGCACGAAGTCGTTCATCTCCGGGATGCCGGCCTGGGGCACGCTGATCGCTCTGATGCGGTTCGGCGAACCGGTCTTCGGAATGATGAACCAGCCCTTCATAGGCGAGCGCTTCAGCGGCGACGGCGGCGCGGCGCACTATCGCGGGCCGGCAGGCGAGCGCGATCTGCGCGTGCGCCAGTGCGCAACGTTGTCGGATGCGATCCTGTTCACCACCAGCCCGCTGCTCATGAACACCCGCGACCGCAAGGCATTCGAGCGGATCGAGAAGGCCGTACGCCTCTCGCGCTACGGCGGCGACTGCTACGCCTATTGCATGCTGGCCGCCGGCCACGTCGATCTCGTGATTGAAACCGAGCTCAAGCCCTACGACGTGATCCCGCTGGTTCCGATCATCATCGGCGCCGGGGGCGTGGTGACAACCTGGGAGAACGGCCCGCCGCTCTCCGGTGGACGCATCGTCGCCGCCGGCGACAAGCGCGTGCACGCGGCAGCGCTCGAGATGCTCACGAAGTAACCGCTGCCGTCGGTGCGGGTCAGAATGCGGCGGTGCCCGGCACGAAGGCATCGAACGCCGCCAGCACCTGGCCGCGGAACCGGTCCTGTTCCATCAGCAATTCGTGGCGCGCGCCCGGCACGATGAGATGCGAGCCCGCCCGCAATCGCGACGCAAATTCATCGATGGCCGCGGTCGAAACGATCTGGTCCTGCCCGGCGGCAACGATCAGGATCGGCTGGCGGATGCCGGACGGAAACTTCGCATCCGCGAGCCGGCCCATCATCTTGAATGCGGCATCGGCCCAGGCGACCGTCGGCCAGGCGATCGAGAGCGACGGCTCCGCCTCCAGCACCGCGACATTGCGCGCATAGCGGACCGGGTCGGAGGTCAGGAGATTGCCGATGAACGGTCGCTGCTGCATCACCGAGGCGTCGCCGCCGGGCACGTAGAAGCCGCCGAGCAGCATCCATCGCATCGCCTTGACCAAGATCCGCGTCGGCAGCGAACGGCGCAGGCCGGGAAGGCCGATCATTGGCGCCAGCAGCACCATGCGATCAAACCACCGATGCCCCTGATGGGCCGCGCGGAGCAGGATCGTCGCGCCCATCGAATGCGCGAGCGCGAAGACCGGCGGCGGACAATCCGGCAGCACGACCTCGTGGACGAAAGTCGCAAGGTCGACGTCGTAATCGGCAAATCTTCGGACGTAGCCCTTGCCCGGATTGCGCAACAGGCGCTGCGAGCCGCCCTGCCCGCGCCAGTCGAGCATCGCGACCGCGAAACCCCGTGCGCGCAGATCGCGGACGGTCTCGAAATACTTCTCGATGAACTCGGCGCGCCCGGGGAACAGACACACGGTTCCCTTGCGGCCGGGCGGCGGTTCCCAGCGCGCGAAGCGCAGCGACACCCCATCCGGAGTCTTGAGCATCCCGGTGACGACCCCTTCGGGCACCGGGTTGGCGGGGATGGAGGTCAGGGTCATGGTGTGAAATGGACCGGGAAACGGAATCAGACTCGCCTTATAGCGAGCGTACCGAAGCGGCTCAATGAAACCCGGACAGTCTCTAGGGATAATTTCCGAATCGCTTAAATCCCTATATTATTCAGCCATTTCTGCGCCCTTGCATCGTTCCTGAACGCACCCATATGGAGAGCGTGCAGGCCCATCCGGGCTGCGCCTACAGCCATAGGGTCCGGCCCATCACGGGCGGATCCCCGC
This sequence comes from Xanthobacteraceae bacterium, assembly GCA_050725815.1. GTDB lineage: Bacteria > Pseudomonadota > Alphaproteobacteria > Rhizobiales > Xanthobacteraceae > VAZQ01. The sequence continues at coordinate 673 of JBOHIG010000123.1, read as the reverse complement.
ATGTCGCTCAAAGGAGGACTATGCCATGCGAACTTTCGATCTTGCTCCCCTCTATCGTTCGACCGTCGGTTTCGACCGGCTGTTCTCAATGTTCGATCAAGTCGGCGACGCCGGCACGCCGGGCTATCCGCCCTACAATATCGAGCGGACCGGCGAGAACGAGTACCGCATCTCGGTAGCCGTCGCAGGCTTTTCGGACGCCGACCTCTCGATCGAGGCGAAAGAGAACACGCTGACGATCCGCGGCGAGAAGCAGGACAAGACCGACGAGCAGAAAGGCGAGACGCTCTATCAGGGCATCGCCGCACGCGCTTTCGAGCGGGTGTTCCAGCTTGCCGACTTCGTCCAGGTCAAGGGCGCGTTGCTGGAGAACGGTCTCCTGCACGTCGACCTCGTCCGCGAGATCCCCGAGGCCAAGAAGCCGCGCCAGATCGCGATCGGCAATGGCGGGGCCAAGGTGGTCGAGCAGAAGGCCGCCTAACGCGCATGATCCCGAAAAATGGGCACCACTTTTCGGAAAAGATCATGCGAAGGACAAGCGGTCATCGCTTCAAGCGATCGGAGGGAGCGCCCCGGCAAGCCGGGGCGCTTTCATTTTGGACGCGCGTCAGTTGAGCGGCGCGACCGGCACCCGATTCGGCTTGCTCGGCGTCGCCTCGACCGGGGCCTCGGG
>JBOHIG010000122.1:0-11224 GCA_050725815.1 Xanthobacteraceae bacterium | reverse complement strand
GATCGACGATGGTCACGTCGTAGCCGAGCAGTTGCGCGATCGGCGCCAGCGCCTGGCTGATATGAACGGCGCCGGTGATGACGAGCTGCGCCGGCGGCACGTGCACGGTGAGAAACACCTGGCCCTGCGGCGTCTCCTCCATGCCGCTCTTGCCGCTGCGGATGTGCTTTTCGATGAGGTCTTTCAGCTGATCGCGCGCGACGTCGGCGGCTTTGACGAGCCGCTGCTCGCCGCTCGCGACGTCGGTGACCACGACCGCCGCCCGCCGCGCTGCGCGCTCGGCATTGAGCTCTCTCAGGATATCGAGCTTCATTTCTGCTCCCGCGAGTAGCGAGTAGCGAATAGTGAGTAGCGAATAGTAAGGAGCAGACGACTCTATTCGCTATTCGCTACTCCCTATTCGCTTCTTTCCCCTACTCCACCTTCTCAACATACACCCGAATTGTGCCGCCGCAGGAGAGCCCGACCTTCCAGGCGGTCTCGTCGGCGACGCCGAATTCGAGCGTCTTGGGCTTGCCGCTCTCGATCACGTCAAGCGCCTCGGTGACCACCGCGCCCTCCACGCAGCCACCGGACACCGACCCGGCCACCTGCCCGTCGTCGCGCACGGCCAGCAGCGCACCGGCCGGGCGCGGGGCCGAGCCCCAGGTCTCGACCACGGTGGCGAGCGCTACCTGGCGGCCTTGCTTGCGCCAGTCCTCGGCGGCCTTGAGGATGTCGTCCTCGGTTGCGAGCATCGTCATGGTTTCTGTCCTTTCCGTTCCTAAGCAGCCGCCTCCAGCCAGTCCTTGGGATCGCGGGCCCGCCCGGCCTTGGGCGACAGGGCGCGGACTAGCTCGGCCATGGACTCCAGATTGTGCATGGGGCGCATTTCGTCAACATGCGGCAGCATCGAGCGGATGCCCCGCGCCTTGGCCTCGAAGCCGGAAAACCGCAGCAACGGATTGAGCCAGAGCAGCCGCCGGCAGGAGCGGTGCAGCCGGTCCATCTCGAAGGCAAGCTGCTCGCCGCCGTCGCGCTCAAGCCCGTCGGTGATCAAGAGCACGATCGCACCTTGGGTGAGCACGCGGCGCGCCCACAGCTTGTTGAACGCCCGCAGCGACGTCGCGATCCGGGTGCCCCCCGACCAGTCTTCGACGCTCGCGGTCACGGCGGCGAGGGCCTCGTCGGGATCCTTCTGCTTGAGCGCGCGTGTCACGTTGGTGAGCCGCGTCCCGAACATGAAGGTATGCACGCGCTTGCGCGCGTCGGTCACCGCATGGAGGAGATGCAGGAACAGCCGCGTGTACTGGCTCATCGAACCGGAAATATCCAAGAGCGCGACCAGCGGCGGCTGCTTGGTGCGCGGCCCGAGGAACTTGAGATCGATCAGCGCGCCGCCGGCCTTGAGGCTTGCACGCAATGTCCGCCGCATATCGACGACGTGGCCACGCGGGCGCGGCGCCAGCCGGCGCGTCTTCACCTCGTCGAGCGGCAGCACAAGACGGCGGATCGCATCCTTGGCCGCAAGGATCTCGGCCGCCGTCATCTGCGCGAAATCCTTCTTCTGCAGCAACTCGCGGTCGGAGACCGTGAGCCGTGCATCGACCTCGACGTCCTTGCGGTCGCGCTCCAACTCGCGCAGGCCCTTGAACAAGGCCTCCTCGATCCGCTGCGCGCCCGGCTGCGGCGCTTGCGGCTCGCGCGGCGGCGTTTGCGACACCAGCGAGGCGATGAGCTTGTCGAGATAATCGCGGCGGCGGAAGAAGATGCGGAACGCCTGGTCGAACAGCACCGAGTGCTCGTGGCGCTTCACAAACACCGCATGCAGCGTCCAGTAGAAGTCCTCCCGCGCGCCGACGCCGGCGACGCGCAGCGCACCGAGCGCATCGAGCACCGCGCCGGGGCCGACCGGAATCCCCGCCGCACGCAGCGCGCGCGCGAAGTAGAGAATGTTCTCGGCAAAGCGGCCTGTGGGCTCGGCCATCCGTCGCCCCCTGTTCACTCCGCCGCGCGCAGCTCCGCGCGTACCCCGTCGAGCAGCTCCTTCGCCTTCGAGCCTTCGATGCGCGCGATGTCGTCCTGGTATTTGAGCAGCACGCCGAGCGTGTCGGACACGGTCGCCGGATCGAGCGCGGCGGCATCGAGCTCGGTCAGCGCGGAGGCCCAATCGAGCGTCTCGGCAACGCCCGGCGACTTGAACAGGTCCTCCTTGCGCAGCGCCTGCACGAACTGCACCACCTGCTCGGACAGCGCCTTGCCGACGCCGGGCACCTTGGCGCGCACGATTTGCAATTCGCGCTCGGCGCTCGGATAGCCGACCCAGTGGTAGAGGCAACGTCGCTTGAGCGCGTCGTGGATTTCGCGCGTGCGGTTGGAGGTAATGACCACGATCGGCGGCTCTTTCGCCTTCACCGTGCCAAGCTCCGGGATGGTCACCTGAAAATCGGCGAGCACCTCAAGCAGAAACGCCTCGAACGCCTCGTCGGCACGGTCGAGCTCGTCGATCAGCAGCACCGGCGCGCCGGCGGGATCGGGCTCGAGCGCCTGCAACAGCGGCCGCTTGATCAGGAACCGCTCGGAAAACACGTCGTGCTCGATGCGCTCGCGGTCGTGCTCGCCTTCGGCTTCGGCGACGCGGATCGCGATCATCTGCGCGGCGTAATTCCACTCATAAACTGCCGCGGAGACGTCGAGCCCCTCGTAGCATTGCAGCCGGATCAGCCGCCTGCCGAGCGTCGCCGACAACACCTTGGCGACCTCGGTCTTGCCGACGCCGGCCTCGCCTTCGAAGAAAATCGGCCGGCCCATGCGCAGCGCCAGGAACAGCACCGTCGCCAGCGAGCGGTCGGCGAGATAGTCGGCCTCGGCGAGCAGCTTCAGCGTGTGGTCGATGGAGGCGGGCAATGATTTCGTCGGCTTGTTCATGACCGGCAATCTACTCGTCGTGGGCGCAATTGTCCCGTCCGTCCCCGCCCCACAGGCATGCGCCAATAACACGAATGCCCGGGACCAGGCCCGGGCATCGCGCGCTCGTTAATCATATCGGGCTACGCGGTCGCCTTGGCCACTGCGCGGCGCGCCAGCACGCCGACGAGGTGGGCGCGATATTCGGCGCTGCCGTGGATGTCGCTGGACATGCCGTCCGCCGGGATGGTCATGCCGTCGAGCGACTTCGCCCCGAAGCGCTTCTTGAGCGCCTCCTCGAAGGAGGTGACGCGGAACACGCCGTTCGAGCCGGCGCCGGTCACCGCCACGCGAACGTCGGAGCCCCGCTTTGACACGAACACCCCGACCAGCGCAAAGCGCGAGGCCGGATTCGGGAATTTGATGTAGCCGGCCTTGCTGGGCTTGGGGAATTGCACGCGCACGATGATCTCGTCGTCTTCGAGCGCGGTCGTGAACAGCCCCCTGAAGAAATCGTCGGCCGCAATCCGGCGCTTGTTGGTGATGACAGTCGCGCCAAGCCCGAGAACGGCGGCCGGATAGTCGGCGTTCGGGTCATTGTTGGCAAGCGAACCACCGATGGTGCCGCGATGGCGCACCGCCGGATCGCCGATCACACCTGCCAACTCCGCCAGGGCCGGGATGTTTTCACGCACCACCGATGAAGTCGCAACCTCCACATGCGGCGTCAGCGCGCCGACGACCAGCGAGCGGCCCTTGAGCTCGATGCCCGAAAGGCCCTCGATCTTCGACATGTCGACGATGTGTTTCGGACCCGCGAGGCGCAGCTTCATGGTGGGGATGAGCGTGTGCCCGCCGGCCAGGAGCTTCGCTTCCTCCTGCCGCGCCAGGAGGCCCGCCGCCTGCCGAACCGTCGTCGGCCGATGAAATTTGAATTCGTACATGACGTCCCCGATCCTCTCGATGTCCGCGGCTAGAGCCGTTTGCACACGATCTTGTCCGAAAAAGCGGCTTCCGCTTTTCGGGTCTTGCTCTAGGCGCCCTTGCTCATGGCCTTGGCGCCCGCCGCAATCGCCTTGACGATGTTGTGGTAGCCGGTGCAGCGGCAGATATTGCCTTCCAGCTCGTGGCGGATGGTCTGGTCATCGAGATCGTTGCCCTTGCGGTTCACGATGTCGATCGCCGACATGATCATGCCCGGGGTGCAATAGCCGCATTGCAGCCCGTGATTTTCCCGGAATGCTTCCTGCATCGGATGCAGCGGGCCGTTCGGCTCGGCAAGCCCTTCGATGGTCGTGATGTCGGTGCCCTCGACCTGCCAGGCGAAGGTCGTGCAGGCCTTGACCGCCTTGCCGTTGATGTGGACGACGCAGGCTCCGCATTGTGAGGTGTCGCAGCCGACATGAGTGCCGGTGAGCCGAAGGTGCTCGCGCAGGAACTGCACCAGAAGGGTGCGCGGATCGACGTCACCGGTGACGGGCTTGCCGTTCACCGTCATTGCGACGGCCATAGGAGAACCTCCTGAATCCGGGCCAAACGCCCTGTTTTTCGCGCCCCCGGCGGGGAGCCGGTGACAGAGAGGGGCAAAATCACAACGATTTTGCCCCCTTTTTCACTCTGGAACAAGTTTGACTCTGAAAGCGCATGCGCTGCGTCGGGTCAAGGGCAATCGGCACTAGTGTCCCGAATCCGAAGTCCGCTTCAATCTGCGGCTTGCTCGTAAGCGGACTTCGGATTCGAAGGACACTAGCAAACCTATGATTCTAGTGTGGTTTGGTTCGGAAGTCCGCTTGACGAGCTTGCAGAACCAATGAAGCGGACTTCCGAACCGCCACACTAGCGCGGCTTCATTCCGCCGGCTTTGCTCCAGATCAAAATTGGCCGAACCTTGCGACCTGCCCGGCGCTGCGCAGCCATCCGGGGCCGCGCTTCGCGCCGGAGCTATTTGCAGGAAATACGGACCGTGAATGCCTTGGCGCGCTCGGCGATCTGCGGCGTGTCGAGCACGGTGGTGCTGGTCGCGGTCGGCGCGCTCACGTCGTTCGATTCCAGGAAGCTTGCCGCGATCACCGATTTGATCGCGAAGTTGATATTCTGCGGCAGATCCTTGGTGACCTGCGCGACGCTCAATGCATTGAGCTTCGACACGATCACGCCGACCACATTGCCGTGGCGGTCGACCAGCGGACCACCCGAATTGCCGGGCTGCACCGGCGCGGAGATTTGCAGCATACGGGTGTCGTCGGCGAGACCGGCATTCGCCGTCACCGTGCCGGTGGTGAAGTTGCCGGTGCTGGCCAACAGTCCCGCGAGCGGAAAGCCATAAACCGAGATCCCCTCCCCGACCTTGACCCCCATACGCATGGCGGGCACCGCCGCGGGCTTCAGGTCGGTGGTGAGTAAGGCGAGGTCGTTCTTTGCGTCGCTGGCGATCACGCGCGCCGCCTCGGTGAAGGCGGCGCCTTGATTGACCCGGAACGTTGTGCAGCCGTTGATGACATGATGATTGGTCAGGACATGGCCGCGCGAAGAGACGTAGAAGCCGGTGCCGAAGCTCTGGCCCTTTTCCTTCGAACGCGCCGCCGGCTGCGCAGACGACCGCGGCCCCGATGGGGACGATGGCGACGCCACCCGCGGGCGCGCGCGCTCGCAGGCGATCAGGTCCTCCAGCGCGGCGCGCGAGCCCGACAAATTGAGCCGCGTCAGCGAATTCCTGTCATGTGCCACGGTGATGCCGCCGGCGCGCGCGAAGTCGCCGAAGAACTGCGCCTTCACGCCGGTGGTGATAAAGCCCTTCTCGTTGCCGTGCTCGACGCCGGTGAACGCGCCGCGCCAACTGCCCTGCCGGCCCATGCCGAGCCGGAGCGTGTATCGCTCCCCGGGCGCGACCCGGTCCCAACGTGGATTGGTGAAGGCGATGTAGGGGCCAAGATCACGGCCAATACCGAACCACACCGTCGTCTGGTCGCGATAGCTCGCAATCGCAACGCAACCGCCCAAGCTGTTGCTGTAGCCAATCGTCCAGCCGCGGGTCTTGCCGATAACCTGATCGACGCTGAGGCGGATCTCGGCCGCCGCGGACTGGCACAAGGCGACAACGAGCCCGGCCGCCAAGGCCGGACCGCCAAGCCGGTACGCTGTTCGCATGAGGAATCTCCCAACCGCGCGTCGCCTCACGGAAAGGCTAGCATTTCGGCGACCGGCGGCCAATCTGTGCCGGCGGCGCCGGCCCTTAATTTTACGCCGCCTCGTCCTTCTCTGCCGCGCGCTGAAGCGCGGGCCGTTGCGCCAGACGCGCAACGTAGGCCGTGAATTCCGGCCGCTCCGGGAGCATCTTGAACATCATGCCCCAACGCAGGCCCGAGCCAATCACCACGTCGGCGGCGGTGAACCTGTCGCCGAGGATGAACGGCCCGCCCGCAACGCCTTTCGCCAGCACGTCCATCACGGTGTCATAATCGCCGTGGCCGAGCGTGCCACGGCGCACCTCCTCCTTTCGTGGAAAGGCGCGGTCGGTGATGGTGGGCTCGACGCAGCTCGGGCCGAAGAACAGCCATTTGAGATAGCGGCCGCGGCGCTTGTCGCCGATCGGCACATTGAGACCGGCATTGGGAAAGGCATCGGCGAGATAGGCGCAGATGGCGGCCGCCTCGGTGATGACGACACCGTCATGGTCGAGCGCAGGCACCTTGCCCATCGGATTGACGGAGAGGTAGGGCGGCTCGCGGTTCTCGCCCTTGGTCAGATCGAGCAGATGGACGTCATAGGGCTCGCCGACCTCTTCGAGCATCCAGCGCGCGATCGACGAGCGCGATGGAATGGCATGATAGAGCGTAAGCGACATGACAATCCCCCATAACCTGCGAGCCGACGATCGCCTGGGGTGGCTCCCAAGGCGCGCTCCAGCGTGCAACAATCGCCCCGGTTGTCAAATTCTCCCGGGGCCGGAGTTCCATGAGAGATCGTCTGCTCCGGCTGTGGCGCGGCGACCTCGCGCTGCGCGACGCATTCTGGGACTACGCCGTCATCTACGGAACGCTGGCGAACCTCCTTGTCACCGTTGCGGCACTTGCCATTCTTGCCGCCAACCTGCCGGGACTGCTGGCCTTGGCAGTATTTCTCCTGCCCCTGCCCTACAATATCGTCGCGGTGGTTGGCGTATGGCGTAGCGCGGCCCGCTACAGCGGCCCGCCGGTATGGGCCAATCTCGCGCGCATCGCGGTCGTGGTCTGGGCCGTGCTTGCAACGTTGATTTGAGCGCGCCGCGGCGCACCGTCACGACAGGCCCGGAACCTCCACCAGCAAGGTGAAGCCGTTGATGCTCAGCAGGACTCCGAGAATGCCGAGCCCACCGCCGACGAACGCGAGCCACACGACGTTGGCAATAATGGCGACCGAGATCACCACGATCGAGATCTGCAGCAGCGCCTCGGCATAGTCGAAATAGGGATCTTGTTTGAGGGCGTGATCGCGCATTTGTACGTAGGCATTGGCACGCGCCAGCAGCTCCTTCTTGCCTTCATTGGTTTCCGGCTCGGACTCGTAGCGGGCGATCGTCTTCTTGTAGCCGTCGAGCTTGGACTGTATCGCCTTCTTGGCGTCTGCGGGCAGCGCCGGATCGGCCAGCCAGGCGAGAGCGAGCTCGTCGGCGGCAATGATGTAGGCGGTCTGCCGCGCATTCTTCGCCTGGAAGAAGCTGTAATAGTTCGACGCAAAAATATTGTTGTTGATCGCCTCCTTGGCGGCGTTCTGCCCGCCGAGACCGGTGATCGCCAGACACATGGCGAAGAAAGCAATGGCCAGTGCGGCGCGCTGCTTGAACGCGTCGCTTTCCTTGTCCTTGTCCATCATCTCGGCGGCTTCGTCGGCTTTCATGTTCTCCCTCCCACAATGGCGCCGGGCGCGGCGTCCGGTCGCACCATGCCATAGTGGCCGGGCGTTTGCGTGAATATCCACAACGGGCGGGCCCGCTTCTGGCTCGAAAATCTCGTTCCCATGGAAAGCCTTGGCGCTTTGGCTTGCCAAGCCGGTTGACGTCCGCTCCGCTCATTCTTGGGCCGCCGCGAATCGTGCCCGCCGGCGACGTGCTTCCGGAACAAAAGCGGCCTTCACCGCATTGACTTTCCCAGCATCGAGGTCGCGGCACGGCGCGGCCTACTAAGCATCCTACTAAGCATCAGGCACCGTGGGCTTTTCAGGAGAACGCCATGGCGCAAACCCATTCCATCCTGGTCGGAGACGCGAGGCATCGACAACCGCAGGTCCGCAAGCTGGGCTTCGGCGATCTGGCCGATGCGCTCAAGCGCGGGACCGACGACTTCGCGGCGATTCCGAGTCATGCGGTCTTCCTTTGCCTCATCTATCCGCTGGCCGGTCTGTTCCTCGCCCGCCTCGTGTTCGGCTACGACATCCTGCCTCTGCTCTATCCGCTGGCGGCGGGCTTTGCGCTGCTCGGGCCGTTTGCCGCTATCGGGCTCTACGAATTGAGCCGCAGGCGCGAGCTCGGTCTCGAGACCTCATGGGCGGACGCGTTCGACGTTTTCCGTTCGCCGTCGTTCGGCGCCATCGCGGCGCTCGGCGTGCTATTGCTGGTGGTCTTCTTCGTCTGGATTGCGGTCGCACAAGCGATCTATGTCGCTGCCTTCGGCTATGCGCCGGCCGCCTCGATCCCGGAATTCTTCGGCCGGGTGCTGAGCACCCCGGAAGGATGGTGGCTGATCGTCGTCGGCAACGGCACCGGCTTCCTGTTTGCGCTGTTGGTGCTCACGATCAGCGTGGTGTCGTTCCCCTTGCTGCTCGACCGCGATGTCGGCGCAGCCGACGCCGTACTGACATCGGTGCGGGTTGTTGCGCGGAATCCCGTCATCATGGCCGCGTGGGGCTTGATCGTGGCGCTTGCGCTGGCGGTCGGGATGGCGACCTTCTTCCTCGGGCTGATCGTGGTGATGCCCGTACTCGGCCACGCGACCTGGCACCTCTATCGCAAGGCGGTCGAGCCCGATCCCAGTCCGCGGCCCGACTACCAGCCGCAGCCGAAGCCCGAGCGCTATGCGGCGGATTTTCCGGCGGTGCTGTTTCCGTGGGCCGGCGAACGAAAGCCGCCGTCGTCGGGACCCGGCAATCCCTAAGCCTCCTACGAAGCCGTCGCGGCAGCGCGTCCGGGCGGCGCGCTCGCCCGCAATTTCCGCCACCAACCGCGCACGAGCGCCAGCGCGACCACGCACAGGCCGGCACTGAGCACCAGCCAGCCCGGACGGATCATGGTCAGGTCGAATTCGAAGCTCGTCTGCAGCACCAGCAGCGGCGATACCTTGTAGTAAAGCCCGATTCCAAGCGCCTCGCCGAGGAAGGTGAGCGCGGATGCGGCCACCGCCAAGCCCGTGATCGCCAAGGCCGATGGCTCTCCCTTGCGCCATCGCAGCAGCAGCCGGTAGCCCAACAGCCAGACGAATAGGCCAGCGACGAAGGTCGGCAGCCAGACATCTGCCTTGGTCTGCTGAAAGAAATGGATGAGCGCGAGCAGCGCGATCGCATAGACCGCCCGATGCAGCCGCTGCCAGCGCTGCGCACCGAGGCGCTTCACCATGCCATCGGTTGAAGTCGCCGCTAGCGCCGTCAGCAACACCAGCGCGGTGAAGCCAATGGTCAGATAGACCCGCAACACGATCTCGCTCGCAACCTTGACCAGGTCGAACATCTGGTCGGCAACGAACAGGAGGATATGGGCGGCAGCGTACGCGAAAGCGCCCACTCCCATCATCCGTCGCACGTCCATCAAACCGCCGAAGCGGCCGATGCGCGCGAGCGGCGTGATCGTCAGCGTCATCAGGACGAACAGCAGCGCCCAATAACCAGTGCGGTGAATGAGGTCGTTGAGCGGGCGCGCTCCGAGCCCAAGGGTCAGAATCGCATGGACCGCGAGCGCCACCGGCGCGCCAAGCAGCGCCAGCACCGCGATCCGCAATGCGGACACACGGCCGCGGCGGTCGCGCCAGAGCGCGAGCGAAGATGCCAGCGACGTCGCCATACCCCGCGCCTAGCACGGTCACGAGGGCCCTGCCCAGAGGACTTTCCGGCGCGCGTGCGAACGTGAACAATTGTGATCGCGAAAGACGCAAGCCACGGTCCCTTTACCATTGCCGGCTAGGCTTACCGCATGGATGGGGCGGACATAGGGATGCCGGTGAGAGGCGGTTCGATCGAACGCCGACGCGCCGTTCTCGTGTGTTCGATTCTGATTGCCATCGTCTTCATGGCGATCGGCTTCTATGCGAGAGACGCCCGGCCGTTGCGCGCCGCCGCAATGACCGAGGACGACCTCACCACCGGCTCCATCGTCTTCGTGCCGACCCACGGCAACCGCTGCCGCAACAGCCTCATCGATAACGCGACTTGGCGGATCCGGGACAACGGATATGTCGATTGCCGGACGGCCCTGTCGCGCAATGCCAATGTACCCCGGCTGAACTGGTCGACCGCACGCACCCATGCCATTCGGCAAGGCTTTACCGCGAGGACTCCCTGACGCGGCCCGCTAGTGGAGTGGAATTGACATTCGCTACCCACCTAGCCGCGAGTTCTGGTAGCGAATGTCAAATCCAAAACTCCACCAGCAATCTATGCTTGCTAGTGGTCCTTTGATTAACATTCGCGAAGTCGCCTGCCCAAATGGGATGCGAATGTTAGAATCGGACCACTTGCGGTTGGCCGCGACGGCCACGTTGGATAAACTCTGCATCCTTGCGCGGGGTTTACAGTGTTCAAGCGTGTCGGCGCCACTTTCACACTGATCGTCTTCACACTGATCGTCTTCACACTGATCGTCGCCGCAGTGGCGCCCGCGCCCGGCATCGAGCCGTTTCCGCTCGCCGGGACCTATACGCGGGACGCCCCCTGCAAGGGAAGCGGCTCCGACCGTCCCGATCTCCTGGTGACGATCGGCAAGGAGCAGATCGAGTCCTCACTTGGGGTCTGTAAGATCGTGAACTGGAAGCGCGACGGCAAGGCGATCCGGGCACACATGGAATGCAGGATGGCCGGCGACCAGGTGCTGCTGGGCGAGGCCACCTTCACGGTCCGCGACGACACGACCATCGAGTTCGAGGATCAGGACCACACCTCGGACGCAACTCTCTATAAATGTACGGGATAGCCGCGCCCCTGGCCGGCGGGAACCTCGCGCTAGTGGTCCGATTCTAACATTCGCATCCCGTTTCGGCAGGTATCTTTGCGAATGTTAGAATCAAAGGACCACTAGCAAGTATTGCGTTCTCGTGGAGCTTTGGATTTGACATGCGCGTCACGAGCCCGCGGCCGGGTTCATTGCGAATGTCAAATC
>JBOHIG010000121.1:0-3869 GCA_050725815.1 Xanthobacteraceae bacterium | reverse complement strand
TGGTCGGGAGCGAACTTCTGAACCAAAGCCACACTAGCAACATATTGATTCTAGTGTCCCTTTGAATCCGAAGTTCGCAATTGGACTCGCGGACTGGCTCTTGCGAACTTCGGATTCGGGACACTAGCAACCTATATTTGCTAGTGGTCCTTTGATTCTAACATTCGCAAAATCGCCTGCCCAAACGGGATGCGAATGTTAGAATCGGACCACTAGTTTCCGATGTAGCGCTTGACTTGGTCGACGAGACCTTTCGGGGTCGCCATCGCCGCAGTCACAGTCTGTTGCACCTCCTCGCCCGATTGCGGTTCGATCGTCAGCTTGCGCTGGCGAATGTCCGCCACGAACTTGGGGTCCGCCATCGTCGCCATGAAAGCCCGGCGGAGTGCGGCCGCGCGCTCGGGCGGAATGCGAGGCTCGGCGACGATCGAGCGTCCGATTTCCGGGCCGACGCTCACCAGATTGAGGATTCTCTTCGACCGATCGTCCGTGGCAAACTCCACGACCGCCGGACTGTCGGGCAGCGCCTTGATGCGTCGCGTGCCCTGAGCGTACAGGACCCTGATCTTCTTTTCGGCCAGCCATTTCTGCTTGCTCATCTGCACGGCCTCCCAGGCGATGCTGCCGATGGCATGCACTTCTCCGCGTTCCATCGCCAATGATTGCTTCGCCGATCCCTGGAAGCCGCGTATCACCTTGAATTTTGTTCCGATCAGGTCGTTGAGCGCGGTCGGAATGATCGACGAGGTGCTTCCCGCAACGCTCGCTGCAACGATGATCTCCTGCTTCTTGGCGTCTTCGACGGATTGGCCGGGCGAGGTGTGCCAGACCACCGCCACGGTTGCGGTCGAAACGATGCGGCCGATCCAGACGAGCTTCAGCGGGTCGAAATCGCCGCCGCCGCCGAGCACCTTGCCGAGCGTGATCCCGTCAAGGAATATCCCGAGCGAGGTGCCGTCCTGCGGCGTGACGGTCGAGATGTAGCCGGCTGCACGCACGCCGCTGCCGCCGGTCATATTCCGCACGACGATGGCCGGATTGCCGGGCACGTGACGGTCAAAATGCGCCGCCAGCACGCGTGCATAGATGTCATAGCCGCCGCCTGGCGGAAACCCGACATAAAGGTTGATCGTCTTATCGCGATAGAAGTCGGCGACGGCGTCGGAGGAGGCCGGAGCACACGACAACACCAAGGCGCCGCACGCGATAAGATTGCACAGCAAGACAGAACGTATCCTCATTGCGGCGTTTCCCCAGCAACACTTGATATGTTTCCGGCAGCTTAGGCCGCCTGACCATCTCGCGCCATGTGAAAGAGGAAATGGCAGGCATTCCATTCCTTGCGAGCCGACACGACTCGCCAACCGATCCTGCAAGTGCGCCTCGGGACCAGGAGGCGTTGACAATGATAGGCGCTCGTTGGATCGTTGATCATGCTCCGCCGCCGTGACCTGCTGCTCGGTTTGACTGGACTAGCCACGCTGGTCGCTGCACCGGCAACGGCGCAAACCTGGCGCACCTATCGCAACGCCCGTTTCGGCACGACCATCGAACATCCCGACACCTTCCGGCCCGGCCGGCCTCCCCAGAACGGCGCCGGGCTCGGCTTCACCGCCGCCGACACGGCAGCGTTTTCGGTCTGGGGCAGCCACAACTCGCTCGATCACGACCTTGCGGGCCTCGAGAAGTTCATCCGCGACGAAACCACGCCGGGCAAGCGCATCACCTACGACGCGCGCGGCCGCAACTGGTTCGTCCTCGCCGGCATACACGGCGACAACACGTTCTATGAGCGCTACCTGCTCTCGCACGGCGGCAAGATCGTGAACGGCTTCACGATGCAGTATCCGACGCGGCTGAAGGCGCCCTACGATCCGCTCGTGACGCGGATGTCGAAATCGTTCCGCGCCGGCCGCGGCGAGGACACCGAAGGCAATCCTTAACGCAACAGCGTAGGAAGCGCGCGTGACAGCGCCCTCTCCTCAAGGGAGAGCGCGGAGAAATGACGGCACGCATGGGCGCAATTAGGCCGCGAGCGCCGTCACCAGCCGCCTCACCTCTTCAATCTTCAGACGTTGCGGCTCGAAGCAGACGCCGACCGTCTCTTTGTGCGCACGCACGACGCGGCCGCTGACCGGATGAATTCCGGCAAAGGTCACCACGATGGCCGCGCCGACCGCGAGTGGCAGTGACTTCGCGATTCGGGCGCCGGCTTCACTGACGTCGTGGATACGCGCACTGAAGGCGTGACCGCCGACCTCCACCCGCGCCGTCATGTCGACGTCGTAGCGCGGGCACTCGCGCATGTCGGAGTGAGTCGCCTGGCGCGCGATGTCAGGGATGCCGACGCGCAGTGTGTCGGTCGTGCGCTGCATGTCCGCGGCGATCGATGCGATTTCGGCCGCCCCCGCGGTCGAGCGCGTCATCAGCGCGGCGATGTCGGCCATGCGCCCGCTGACGTCGGCGACGGCATCGTTGGTCATGCGTGTGCGCGCCGAAAACCCCTGGATCGCGGAACGCTGTTGCTCCATAGCCGCCGATATAGAGCCGATGACGACGGACAATTGATCGATAGCCGCGGCAACGCCGGTCAGAGACGCCACCACCTGGTGCGTCCGCGACTGAATCTCGGCGATCCGGCCGCCGATGCGCTCGGTCGACTTGCCGGTCTCGGTCGCCAGCGCCTTCACCTCGGAGGCGACCACGGCGAAGCCCTTGCCGGCCTCGCCGGCTCGCGCTGCCTCGATAGTGGCGTTGAGCGCCAGCAGGTTGGTCTGGTTCGAGATCGAAGCAATCACGCCGACGATCTCGCCGATGTCGTCGGCGGCGTTTGCGAGCGCATTGATGCTCTCGCGCGAGCCGCTGGCGCGCTCGACCGCTTCGCGGCTTGCCGACGAGCCGCGCTCCACTTGATCGGCGATCGCGGCGATCGCCGCGATGATCTGTTCGGAGAAGCGAGTGGTGTCGGCGTTGGTGCTGCGGGAGCCTTCCGCCGCCTGCGCGGTGGCGTCGGCCGCCAAGCGCACGGTCTCCAGCGCCGCCTGCATCTCCTCGGCCTTGGCGTTCAAGGCGACGGACGCCTCCGAGATCGCGCGCATTCCGCGCTCGGTTGCTTGCTCGAGCTCGCGCGCCATGTTCGACAGGTTGCTCCGCCGGCCAGCCTGACGCTGGCGGTCAACGTCGATGAGAATGAGATCGCGCCGGTGTTGCTCCCGCACATGCTCCGCCAACCGGTCGACGACGCCCAGAAGACGGTCGATCTCCGAACGATACTGCTTGGGCTCGTCCGCCGCCGCGGCGTCGAGCTCGGCGCGCGCGATCGCATCGACGGTGTCGGCCGCTTGCGCGAGCGACCCCGACAGTACGCGCGCGGCAGCACCGGCGACGGCGACTGCGCACGCCAGCATGACGGCATAGACGACGACGGGTCCGGCAGCAAAGTACACCCCGAGCGCCGCCCATGGTCCAGCCGCGCCCAGCCAATGCGCAGCGATGAAAACGAGGACAGGCAGGAGGGCGACGACCAGGAGTCGTTGCGCAATCGTCAAATGCGGCATGCGCGGCTCCTCGGCCGGGCGACAGGCCATTATAGTCGGCGGCCGCTTTAGAAAGCATTAACCGTGATTGGCGGCGCGGATAGGTCGGCATAAGCTCCTAGTGATCCGGTTCTAACATTCGCATCCCATTTGGGCAGGCGATTTTGCGAATGTTAGAATCGAGGGACCACTAGCAAGTATAGATTGCTAGTGCCGCCGATTTGAAGTTCCTACAGCAGTTGCATCAAATTCGACTAGGAACTTCAAATCGAAAAGCGGCACTAGAATCATAGAGTTGCTAGTGCCCCTTTGTTTCCGAAGTTCGTGTCAGAG
>JBOHIG010000120.1:0-13085 GCA_050725815.1 Xanthobacteraceae bacterium | reverse complement strand
CCTCCGCGGTTGCGGCGGCGCCGGGCACATCGAGCGTCACGGGCAGCACGTCGGCGTCGCCGCCCGCGGTCACGGTGAACACAAGATCGTAGCGGCCCGGCTTGGCGGACCACGGCGCCGCCAGGCGATACCGGCCCGCGCCGTCCGGCTGCGCGCTCGCCGCCCCGTCCGGCGTCTCGACCTCGATCGTCGCGCCGTCGACCGGCGCGTTGTCCGCGAAGCGGTCGAGATAGATCAGCAAATTGCCGGCGCGCGCTACCGCCACCAGCTCGAACGCATCCGAAGACGCCTCGCCGCGCGCGGCGGCCATGGCGCCGGTCGCGGGTGCGGCGCTGCCGTGCTCGTGTCCTTCATGGGCGGCGGCCGTCGCCGCCATGCAGGCGGCAAGCAAGGCCGAAAAGAGAACGCGTGTCATCGAACACCTTCGCGTTGAACGGAATGCGGGCCGCGCGCCGCATCATGGCGGCGTTGCGCGCACGGCAACGGTTCAGGCGAAGGATCGTGGGGGCTTGGGAAGGGCTTCGGGCGGCAGTCCGCGCAACGCGCGCATGCCGCATGGCAGGAAGAGGTCCGGCGCGCGCGCCGTCGACAAGGACGCAAGGTCGGTCGCCATCGCGACGCCGCAACAGGTCATGCCGCTCAATCCGCAGCAGCCGTCGCAGTTGCAATTGGGGTTCCGCTGTCCCGACGGCGCGGCGCCGTGATAGGCGGCGGCCGTCACGACCGCGGCGGCGCCGGCCGCAATCGCCGCGCCGTTAAGCGGGGCCGTCACGTCGGCAGCGGACGACACGCCGGCGTCCGCATGCGGCCGATGACCCGCATGCGCCGAGGCGGCGCCCGGCGCGAGGCACACCGCGCACAGCACGATCGCCGCCAGCAGAACGCCGAATCCTCGGGTCAGGACCATGCCGGCAGGCTAGCACAGCACGGACGGGCCTCAAACCGGCGGCAGCGACTTTGAGCGGATATGGTTGTCGCGCCGTTGCCGGGGGCCGGGCTGCAAGTCATTATAAATCAATAGCTTGTGACGCGATCAGCGCCGACATCTGCGCCAGGATCGCGTCTTGCAGCCGCGCGTCGAGCCGGTCGGCGCGCGGCAGCGCGCCCTCCTTGCGAGTCTTGCGCATCTTCGCCAGGTCGATCAGCGTCGTGCAGAGGATATCAAACGAGCGCATGTCCGCGCGTGCCTGCGCCGCGGCGGAAGCCTCCACCACCGCTACGTCCGACACCGCGCCGGCCTCGACGCAGGCCGCAGCCGCCACCGCCCCGGCCGCGGGATCGAGCGCCTTGAGCCCGGCGGCATGCGGCGCGCTTGCGTCCTCGCGGCGCATGAAACGCCCGCCCGCGGAGCGGGCAACGAAAGGACTTTCCGCGGCGCGGGCAACGAAAGGACTTTCCGCGCCACGCACGAGCCGGCGATAGCGCCGCCGCCATCCGCCGCGCTGCACATATTTGTACAGCGTGCGCTCGCTGACGCCCGCGAGCCGCGCGATCTCGCGCACCGGCACGACCGTCTCCTCGTACAGCCGCCGCGCTTCGCGCGTGAGCGGCGTGTCCACCGCGCGCGCCGCGGGCGCTGTCGCCGTTGTGTCCGCTGTGCGCGCGGCGGACTCCGTACCCTCTCCCCCTGCGGGAGAGGGTGGCGAAACATCGTCGCCATAAGCGCGTCTTGCGCGCGTCTTCAATGCACAGGACGACGGTGTTTCGCCGGGTGAGGGGTGATCCCTCGCCGCCCGATAGCGCGCGCGCGCCGCCGCGCGCAGCGATGTGCGCTGGGTCATGATCGATGCCGGAATTGGGGGATGATGACGCGATGCTAGCGCAGCAGCGTCACGCTGTCAAGGATTATATTCCATTATTGTCAAACGCCGCCGTCAGACAATTGTGATGCGTCCGTCACCAGCTTGTAGTTTCCACCAAGCGCACCGCGGAAATGGCTTCGCCCGCAAAGGATTTTCCGCTTCTCGTCCGGCCGCAGGCTATTGAGATCGAGCGTGCTCTTGGTCTCGCGCACGAGATAGAGCAGGTCCGCCCCGCCCTCCGGATTTTCCATCACGATCGCCCAATCGGGATTGTAGTCGCCGATCGGCGTCGCCACCGTGAACCAGCTCGGCAGTTTGATATAGAGCTTCACGTCCTTGCGTTTTTCGAGGTCTTTGGCAAACGTTTTTTCGACCTCTGAATCGAACGGCACGCCGTCATAGAGGTGCGTCCCGCCGACGCCGCCATCCTCCTCGCTCGCCACCAAGTAGTCGGCCCAAACGTTCTCGATTTCGCTCTTGAACAGCGTCTGGTCGTAGAACTCGTCGATCTTCTCGTACTTGATCCCGTCCACAAGCTGCTCGGCGAGCTTCCCTTTGACGATGCCGACCGCCACCGTCGCGAACTCGTGCGGGTTGTCGAGCGCCGCCTGCCGGTTCTTGGTGCGCTTGAACACCTCCAGCAGCGTCTTGCGCGACAGCCGCATCGGCGGCGTGGTGTTCTCCATCAGGCTTTCCATGATCTCGACCAGGTTCGGCAGCGGATAGCGTCCGGTCAGGTCGATAGCGGTTCGCGCGCCGCTCTGCACGATCGCCTCGAACAGGTCCTCCTTCTTGGCAGCGCGCAATTCCGCCTTGGAAATCGTTACGCGTGGCTTGCGGATCATCGCCTTGTCGAGTTCCGGCGTCACGTCTGAAATCAACTTGTCGGTATCAACTTGCACCGCGTATTGCGTCTTGTGCTTGATCTTGTCCCACAGCGTCTTGAATTCCGGCTTGAGCAGATAGTGCTTCCGAAGCTTGAGCGTCTTGCGTTTGCGCGCATTGGCAGGCTTCGGCGGCACGCCTTCGATGCCGTAGGCCTCCTCGATCTCGCTTTGCAGGCCGGCGACAAACCGCTCGTAGCTCTCGCTCGCCACCACGGTCAACACGTTGACCGCTTCGTCGCGCACCCGGTCGCCCGCCTGATCGACCGGCAAGCGGATGCCGCGCCCCACCTGCTGGCGGCGCTCGGTCTCGGAGCCGACTTTGCGCAGCGTGCAAATCTGAAAGACGTTGGGATTGTCCCAGCCTTCGCGCAACGCCGAATGCGAGAAGATGAACGACACCGGCTCGTCGAACGACAACAGCCGTTCCTTGTCGCGCATGATCAGGTCGAACGCGGCCTCGTCCTCCTTGGTGCGGCCCGACGAGTCGAGAAACTCCACCGCCCCGCCCTTGCGCGTCTTGCTGGCGAAATAGGATGCCTGCACCGCGATCGGTTCGACGTTCCGCCAGTCGGCGTGCTCGGCCTTGGCATCGTTGAACGCCTTCACGAACAGCTTTCGCAGCAAGCCGTCCTCGTTGGCGTAGTTCTCCACCTTGTCGATGAAGAACAGCGACAGAATCTTGATGCCGCGCTCGCGATAGCGTGCCTGCTTGCGGAAATGTTCCTCCACCGTGTAGCGGACTTGCGCTTCGAAGATCGCCGCCTTCTCGGTGCCGACCGCCCCGCCCTTTTTGATCTCGACATTGTTGGCGAAGCGCACGAAGCCGGCGCCCCAGTTGATCTCGTCCACCACGAAGCCCTGATAGTCGGCCCGGCCGGTTTTTTCCTCCAGGTCGTCGCCTGGCTTGATCGTGAGCGACGTTTCCTTGATCGCACCCGTCTTCATCAGCTTGTGAACCGCGACGCGCGCGGTCAGCGTGCGCTTCTTGGTGGCGATGTCGTCCAAGCGAATGAACGGCAGATTGGCGTTGTCCTCCTCGACCACCGACGCAACCTCGATCCGCTTCACCAGCCCTTGCCGGTAGGCGTCGAACGGTGTCAGCCGGTGGATGACGTTGTAGGGATTCTTGTGGGTGGCGCTGTAGCGCAGCGCGAACAAAGGGTCCAGCGCCGCCAGCGCTTTCACCCGGTTTTCGCTCTCCATGTTCTGCGGCTCGTCGAGGATGAGCACCGGCCGCGCCGCCTGGATCAAATGGATCGGCTTCTCGCCTTGCAGCCGGTCGGTCGCGGCCTTGATGACGTTCTCGGCGCGCGCGAACGCGTCGATGGTCATCACCATGAGTTCGAGACCGTCCGAGAGCGCGAAGGTGCGGACCTGGGAGAGGTTTGCGGAATCGTAGACGCTGAAACGATAGGGCGGGTTGCCGTAGAACTCCTTCAGGTGCTTCTCTGTAATGCGCAGCGTCTTGAGTACGCCTTCGCGCACTGCGATGGAGGGAACCACGACAATGAATTTGCGCAGCCCGAAACGCGTGAACAGGTCGAGCGCCGTGCGCAGATAGACATAGGTCTTGCCGGTGCCGGTCTCCATCTCGACCGAGAAATTGGCGAAGCGCGCCGGCTTCTTGCCCGACACGGTTTCGATTTCGGATTCGATGGTTTCGAGCTTGGCGTCCGGCTCGATGCCGCGCGCCTCCTGCACCTTGTTGAGGTTGGCGAGGAACGCCGTTTCATCGAGGTCGAGCCGGTTGGCGATGACCTGAAAGGACGCCCCATTGGGCGCGACAAGCTGGCTGCGGACATAGGGCTGCCCTTCCAGCAGCCCGCACGCCGCCGCGATGGCGTCGACCTGATGCTCCTGCGCGGGTTCGAACTTGAATTCCATAGTGAAATCTCACCGCGCACTCGGCGCACCCTCTCCCCTTGCGGGAGAGGGTCGCGAGCGAAGCGAGCGGGGTGAGGGGGCCGCTTCGCAAAACCCATCCGAAGACAACCCCTCACCCGCCTCGTTCGCTTCGCTCACTCGGCACCCTCTCCCGCAAGGGGAGAGGGTAACGGAGTGTGCGGCACGACAATGCAGACCACCCACGACCCCTCGCTCGTTTCCCACTACGTCACCGACGCGTACTATCGCGACCTGATGGAGGCGTTCAGGGACTGGCAGCGAGACGCGCTGGCGGTCGCCGATCATGTGGAGCGGGACCTGTTTCGCTTGCTGATCGAGCGCGAGGCGCGCCTGCTCGACGGGCTTCTGTTCGACGAGTGGCTTGCGATGTACGCGCCCGAGTGCATCTACTGGGTGCCCTCGACTCCCGGCGGCGGCGATCCACGCCGGGAAATCTCCATCTCGTTCGACGACCGGCGCCGGATGGAAGATCGCATCTATCGGCTGCGCACCGGCTATGCGTGGTCGCAAGCGCCGAAGTCGCGCACCGTGCGGATCGTCTCCAATGTCGAAGTGTTCACGACTGCGAACGACGGCAAGCGCATGGTGCGCTCGAACTTCCTGATCAGCGAATTCCGTCCCGACGGAGTGCGTTTCCTCTCGGGCTGGTGCGGCCACCGCTTCGTCGAGAACGCCGGCCAATGGCTGATCGAGGTGCGCCAGGTCAACCTGATCGACTGCGATCAGAACCTGCGTAACCCCAGCATCGTGATCTAAATTAGGATCAAGCGTTAGCCGCTCTCGGTTCGCGCGCCGCCAGCAAGGTGCGCAGCGTGGCGACGGTCGAGAAATCGGCGATCCCGTCCACACGCGCGGGGCGGTAGTGCCGCTGGAACGCCGCCACCACCGCCATCGTTTCGGCGTCGTAGCTGCCGGATTTCTCCAGGCCATAGCCGAGCGTGCGCAGTGACGTTTGCAGCAGATCGACTTCGGGATCGCGGTCGCCAAGCACGAAGATGCGCCCGCCGCTCTTGATCGGCTCGGGCTTCACCCACAGCCCGATTCCGGAATCGTGCAGGAGCCGCCACGGAAATTTCTCGCCCGGGTCCTGCTTGCGCGCGGGCGCGACGTCGGAATGCGCCAGCACCCGCTCGGCCGGAATGCGGTGGCGCGTGAAGATACTTCGGCAAAGCGCGATGACCGCCGCGACCTGCCGCCGCGGAAAATCCGGATAGCCGTATTCGTGTCCCGGGTTGGCGATCTCGATTCCGATCGAGCAGGAATTGACGTCCGTCTGCCCCGCCCAGAACGACTGGCCCGCGTGCCAGGCGCGGCGCGCCTCAGGCACGCATTGGACGATGTGGCCGTCCTCCATCACCACGTAATGAGCGGACACCTCGGTCGTCGGCGAGCAGAGCCGCTCCAGCGCGAGCTTGGAATCCCGCATGCCGGTGTAGTGCAGCAGCACCATATCCGGCTTAACGCCGTCCCTGCGCTCGCCGTGGTTCGGCGAGGCTTTGACTTCCGCGACCACACAGGAATCGGGGCGAAATTCGGACACAAACAGGACCATGCGCGGGGTACCAACGCGTTGAGGAAAGCCGACCGACGCTACGCAACACGGGACTTCGCCGCGGCAGGACGTTAACGATTGTGCCAAAACCGTGGCCGCAGACAAGCGCTGAAGACCCGGGAAGCATTGAACATGGCGCAATTTCCGGTGGCTGTTGCTGGCTTGCCTCACCTCCCGCATGGGCGAGGCTTCCGGCCCGGATTTCCTAAAGGAACGGCCCGAATGGCTGAGCCATCCGGGCCGTTCCTCGCAGGATGCGTGTCCCTGCTACGCGATACGCTACCTACGCGACTACGCTACTAGCGCTTGGGCGGCGTCGCGGGCGCCCGGTCACGTGGCGACTGGCCAGTCGTGGTCCGGTCGCGATCCGCCGGCTTGAACTCGGCATGCTGCTTGAGCTGATCCTTGCTCATCGCGAGCTTCAGCTTCATCTCGTTGTTGTCGCGTACGACCTCGAACGATGACGGAGCCAAGGCGATGTCCTTCTGGCCGATGCCGAGGAACCCGCCGACGCCGACGATATAGGCCTCGATCTTGCCGTCCTGGCTGAACAGCATATCGGTAACGTCACCGATCTTCTCGTTGTCCGACCCGACCACGTCGGTACCTTTGAACCTCGACGCCAACATCTGGTTCGCGCCCTGTGTGGTGATAACCTGCGCGCTCCCCTTCGGCGCCATGTCGGACTTCGGCATGGTCTGGGCCGGCGGCGATTTCGCAGGCGGAGACTTCGCGGGCGGTGGCGTCTGTGCGATGGCCGAGCCGGCGACCAGCGCCGCAGCCGCGGTGGTAAGCATGAGCTTCTTAAACATAGGGGTGGCCTCCTTGGTGATATTCACAACGCGAAAGGAGGCTTCGCTGACACGCGGCCTCCTATGGTGGAACAACTCGGAGGCGATCGCGGCGTTCCGGCAATTTTTCTGGGCAAAACCGCGCTTTCCGAGGGAACCAAACACGGGCGGGAACTTTCCCATCGGGAACAGGGACGCATCGTCGGGAACAGGGACGCATCTCGCCACAAGCTGGTTCCGGGCTGCATCGCGATCGCGCCGGCGCGTGTGTCGTGCGCGCATGTGCGGTGTCGCCGCCACACCCGCGTGCATCGCACGCCGGGTGTTTCGCCGTGGCGCGTTGGACTGGCTGCCGGGACGCCGGGTCAACCATTCCTTAAGGCTGTGCGCCGTTAATGAGCCGCTGCGGCCGAGGGTGGCCGGGCGTGGCGGGGCCCGGGCGCCGTTCCATTGACGCCCAAATTATCCCATGATAGCCCATATAATCCCACAGGCCGGAACGATCCTACGTCCCGGCCGCTGTGGGTGGATGTGCGCCGGCGGCTATACGCGCGCCATCCTTCCAGAGCCGGTGCAACCGGCCGCGCTGAGCGAAGGGCGTCATGGACCGGTTCGTGTCGCACTACACGCTGCGCCTCGATGCGAAGGGGCGGGTCTCGATCCCGGCTTCGTTCCGGGCGGTGCTGGCGCGCGACGGCTTCGATGGGCTCTATTGCTATCCCGCGCTCGACCGGCCGGCGCTCGATGCCGGCGGCAATGCCTTGCTCGGGGAGATCGAGGCCCTGATCGGGCGCTTCCCGCCCTATTCGACGGAGCGCGAGCAGTTTTCGGCGGCGCTCTACGCCACCAGCGAAATCCTGAAAGTCGACGGCGAGGGCAGGGTGGTCCTGACCGAGCCGCTGAAATCCCATGCCGGGATCGCAGACGCGGTCGCGTTCGCCGGGCATGGCCACAAGTTTCAGATCTGGGAGCCCGGCCGCTTCCGCGCGGAACTCGCGGAGGCCACCGAGAAGGTTCGCGCGCTGACCAAGCAGCTTGGCTCCCGGGTGGCGGCGGAAGGTCCGCACGGAGCACGGGAATGATGGGGGGCAGCGGCGGGGGAAACCTTCCCGTCGCTGGCGGACTGGCCCGTCACATTCCCGTGCTCGGCGGTCCCGCCACCGCGTTCCTCAATGTCCGCGACGGCGGCGTCTATATCGACGCGACGTTCGGCGCCGGCGGCTACACGCGCGCTATCCTCGCGGCAGCCGATTGCCATGTGATCGGCATCGACCGCGATCGCAACGCGGTCGCGCGTGGCGCCGATCTGGTGCAGGCCGCCGGCGGACGGCTGGTGCTCGCGGAGGATCGCTTCTCCAATCTCGCGGACGTTGCACGCAACAGCGGTCATGACGCGGTGGACGGCGTCGTCCTCGACCTCGGCGTCTCCTCGATGCAGCTCGACGAGAGCGAGCGCGGGTTCTCGTTCCGCCTCGACGGCCCGCTCGACATGCGCATGGGCGGCGCGGGGCCGAGCGCCGCCGACGTGGTCGCGCAGGCCTCCGAGCGCGATCTTGCCGCCATCATCGCGACGCTTGGCGAGGAGCGCCACGCCCGTGCGGTGGCTCGCGCTATCGCCCGCGCCGACGCGCCGATCCGCACGACGGCGGCGCTGGCGCAGATTGTCGGAAGCGTCGTGCACGCCAGACCAGGGACGATCCATCCGGCGACGCGTACGTTCCAGGCCCTTCGCATGTTCGTGAACGAGGAGCTCGACGAGCTCGCGGCCGCCCTTGCAGCGGCTGAGACGATCCTGCGGCCGGGCGGCCGGCTGGCGATCGTAGCCTTCCACTCGCTCGAAGACCGCATCGTGAAGACGTTCCTCACGCAGCGCGGCCGCCGTCGCGGCGCTTCGCGTCACATGCCGGAGACAGCGCAGGAGCCGCAGACATTGCGCATTCTGACCGGGCGTCCGGTCACGCCGGACGATGCGGAAGTCGCCGCCAATCCGCGCGCCCGCTCCGCCAAGCTGCGCGCTGCCGAACGCACCGACGCTCCGCCTGGCCACGACATCTCGGATGAATTGTTGCCGCGGCTTCCCGCGCTCGCCGAAGCCGTCAGCGGGAGGCGGCGATGATCCGCCTCCTCAACATCCTGGTGATCGCCGCGCTCGTGTCGGCGGCGGCCTATGTCTACAAGACCAAGTTCGAATCGACACGCCAGGTGGAACGGCTGGCGAAGCTGCGCATGGAGGTCCGTCGCGAGCAGGACGCGATCGCCGGCCTGCGCGCACAATGGTCGCGGCTCGACAACCCGGCCCGCATCCAGGAGCTCGCCAACCGCTATCTCAAATTGCAGCCTTTCGAGGCGCGGCAATCCGACAAGCTCGACCGGTTGCCGGAACGGCCCCCCGATCTCGTCCCGCCGGACTCGACCGATCCGATCGGCGATCTCATCGACAGTCCCGAAATTCTCGAAGTGCCGACTGCCAGCATCCCTGTTCCGCGAGCCAAGAGGTAGATCATGGACGCGTCCAGCGTACCCGCAACGCCGGAACCCTGGCGCCGACGGATCTGGCACACCATGCTCTACGGCCGCGGCGTCGATCGCGCGGTCAAGTCGCGGGCGCGGATCGGTCTTGCGATCCTGATATTCACCGTCGGCTATGCCGTGATCGCCGGGCGGCTTGCGATGTTTGCCATGGTCGACAACGGCACAGCCCGGCGTTCCTATACCGCCGATGCAGTGGCGACCGCGCGGCCCGATATCCTCGACCGCAAGGGCGAAATCCTCGCGATCGACGTGCGCATGCCGTCGCTGTTCGGCGAACCGCACCGGATCATCGACGTGGACGAAGCGGTCGAGCTCCTCACAGCGGTGGTGCCGGACCTCGATGCGGTCGAGGCGCGCGAGCGGCTCTCCTCCAAGCGCCGTTTCGTCTGGCTCAAGCGCGAGATCACGGCCAAACAGCGCGCCGATATCCACCGCCTCGGTCTGCCCGGAATCGGGTTCATGCACGAGAACAAGCGCGTCTATCCGAATGGCGCGCAGGTTTCCCACCTCATCGGCCACGTCAATGTCGACAACCAGGGCATCGCCGGGATCGAGAAATGGCTCGACGGCAGCGGCCTTGCAGATCTGCAAATGGCGGGGCTGGCGCGCGACCGCCTGCAAAAGCCGGTGGAGCTGGCGGTCGATCTGCGCGTGCAGCATGCGATGCGCGACGAGCTGATCAAGGCGCAGGTGAAGTTCAAGGCCAAAGCCGCCGCCGGGCTGGTCATCGACGTGCGCACCGGCGAGATCGCCGCGATGGTGTCGTATCCGGATTACGACCCCAACAATCCGCGTGAGGCGCTCGACCCGACCCGTATCAACCGCTTGACCACCGGCGTGTTCGAGATGGGCTCGACCTTCAAGGCGTTGACCGTCGCGATGGCGCTCGACTCCGGCAAGTTCAACCTCAATTCGATGATCGATGCGCGCGCGGCGCTGCGCTACGGCCGGTTCACCATCCACGACTACCACGCGCAGCGGCGCATGCTCAGCTTGCCGGAGGTCTTCACCTATTCGTCCAACATCGGCACCGCCCGCATGGCGCTGGCGCTCGGGGTCGAGCATCACAAGCGATTCCTCCGCAAGCTCGGCCAGCTCGACCGCCTGCGCACCGAGCTGCCGGAGAGCGCCGAGCCGCTGGTTCCCAAGCGCTGGGGTGAGCTGAACACGGTCACCATCGCCTTCGGCCACGGCCTTTCGGTCGCGCCGTTGCAGGCGATGATGGCGATCAGTGCGCTGATGAATGGCGGCTATCTGATCCCGCCGACCTTCCGCAAGCGTTCCATGGAGGAGGCGATGAGCCTCGCCACCCGCGTGATCAAGCCGGAGACCAGCGAAAAGATGCGCTACCTGATGCGGCTCAACGCCGAGAAGGGAACGGCCAGGAAAGCCGACGTCGAAGGCTTCTATATCGGCGGCAAGACCGGCACGTCCGAGAAGGTCGTCAACGGCCGCTATGCCAAGAACAAGCTGCTCAACTCGTTCACAGCGGTGTTGCCGGCCGACAAGCCGCAATACATGCTGCTGGTCATGCTCGACGAGCCACAGGCGGTGCCGGGCACCCACGGTTACGCCACCGCGGGCTGGAATGCGGCGCCGACCGCCGGCGCCATCATTGCGCGCATCGCCCCGCTGCTCGGTGTTCCGCCCCGCTTCGAGCCGCCGACCGCGGACAAGCTCATTCTGGCGAGCGCGCAGCGCCGGTGACGTTGTCGTACGTCGTGGTGCGTAGTAGGTGTAGCCCGCATGAGCGAAGCGACATGCGGGAGCAACGTCGCAATCCGGAACGGCCGATCCCGGATGTCGCTTCGCTCATCCGGGCTACGAAACTTCGCGGATGATGACAATGTGAGTAAGCGTAGCCCGCATGAGCGAAGCGATATGCGGGAGCAACGTTGCTACGACATTTTCGTCGATGATGACAGCAACAATGTGAGCACCGCCAAAGCGAAACCATGAAGCTTGCCAAGCTCCTCACAATCGATTCCGTCAGCGACGCGCGCTACGCTGCGCTCGATGTGCATGGGATCACGGCCGACAGCCGTGCGGTCAAGCCTGGCGACCTGTTCGTAGCGGTGGCCGGGACGAAGGCCGACGGGCTTCGTTTCGTTGCGCCTGCGGTCGAAGGCGGGGCGGTCGCCGTGATGGCCGAGCGGGTGCCGCAATCGCCGCTGCCGGAGGGCGTCGCCTTCGTACGGGTCAGCGACGCGCGACGCGCGCTCGCGCTCGCCGCGGCGCGGTTCTTTCTGGAGCAACCGGAGACGATTGCGGCGGTCACCGGCACCAGCGGCAAGACCTCGGTCGCGGCGTTCACACGCCAGATCTGGGCGGCGACCGGCGAGCAGGCGGCGAGCATCGGCACTATTGGTCTGGTCACGCCCAAGCGGGAAGTCTACGGCTCTCTGACCACGCCCGATCCGGTCGCGCTGCATCGCTCGCTCGACGAGCTCTCGGACGAGGGCGTGACGCATCTCGTGCTTGAAGCATCGTCGCATGGGCTCGACCAGCGGCGCCTCGACGGCGTTCGCATCGCCGCCGGCGCGTTCACCAATATCAGCCGCGACCATCTCGACTATCACGCGTCGCTTGAAGCCTATCTCGCGGCCAAGCTGCGGCTGTTCAGCGATCTCGTGCAGCCGCGCGGCGCCGCCGTGATCGTCGCCGATCATGAGCATGCCGGCGCGGTGGTGGCGGCGGCAAAGCACCGGAAGCTGCGGTTGCTTACGGTCGGGCGGCGCGGCGAGGGGCTTCGCCTGGCGGAGAGCGTCATCGACGGCTTCGCGCAACGGCTCAAGGTCGTGCATGCGGGCACGGAATATTCCATCAGACTGCCGTTGGTGGGCGACTTCCAGGTTGAGAATGCGCTCACGGCCGCCGGCCTCGCCATCGCGACCGGCAGCGAGCCGGCCGCGGTGTTCGCGGCGCTGTCCGGTCTGAAGGGCGCCAGGGGCCGGCTCGATTTCGCCGGCGAGAAGGACGGCGCGCCGATTTTCGTCGACTACGCCCACAAGCCCGACGCGCTCGCCAAGGCGATCGAGGCGCTGCGCCCTTACGTCTCCGGCAAGCTGGTGGTGACATTCGGATGCGGCGGCGACCGCGATGCCGGCAAGCGGCCGATGATGGGGGCCATTGCCGCCGAGAAGGCGGACCGCGTCATCGTCACCGACGACAACCCGCGCAGCGAAGAGCCGGCCGCCATCCGCGCCGCGATCCTGGCGTCCGCTCCCGGCGCCATCGAGATCGCCGACCGAGGGGAGGCGATTGCGACGGCGGTGGCCGAGCTCAAGCGCGGCGACGTGCTGCTGGTCGCGGGCAAAGGCCACGAAACCGGCCAAATCGTCGGCGACCGGGTTCTCCCGTTCAGCGACCACGAGGCGGTGGCGGCTGCGCTGGGGAAGGGCAAGGCATGAACGCCCGGCCGCTCTGGACAACGCAGGCCATGACGCAAGCCATGCGCGCCGAGCGCGCAGGCGGGCTGCCGGACTCGGCGCCGGGGATTTCCATCGACAGCCGCACGTTGAGGCGAGGCGAGGCATTCTTTGCGATTGCCGGCGACAATCGCGACGGCCATGAATTCGTACCGGCGGCGCTTGCGGCGGGTGCGGGCCTTGCCGTC